>NZ_JBPXKS010000005.1:2500-283497 GCF_054558755.1 Aquirufa sp. A-Brett2-W8 | reverse complement strand
AGTATGCCAATTCATAATTGGGGAATTATTATTAACCAGTTTTTGGCTATATTTGAAAAAAGGGTCCGAATTTAAATGAAAATCCGAACCCTTTATTTTTTACTTACACAGTTAATGGGATAGTGCCGTGTTAGTAGAAAATAGTATTGTTTTCGTCCTTCACTATTTTTTACTTTTAACATTGATGAGAAGGTGCCAAATATAAAATTCACCAATTACTCCTCCACTACTTCCACCGAACTCCCATCATTTCCCAAATCATCAAACATTTTCTTCATGGTGGGATTATTGCGCGTAAGCTTTTTAATCGTCAAGTCGTCTGTTTTATTATTGGCCAGGCGCAAGTGATTTTCGCATAGAAGTAAGTCTTCCTTCACTTTGGTAAGTGCTTTGATGCTCTTGTCAATTTCTGCTATTGCTGATTCAAACTTAGTGCTCGCATTTTTGAAGTTTTTAGCAAAGGCTTCTTTAAATGAAGTAACACTCGATTCAAAATTGGTAATGTCAGTATTCTGCTCCTTCACAGCCGCTAGTTCTGTTTTATACTGCATCGCTCCCATACTTGCATTACGCAATAACGAGATGATGGGAATAAAAAATTGGGGGCGAACAACGAACATCTTCTCATACTTATGAGACACATCGACAATTCCTGCATTAAAAATCTCATCTTCTGGTTCCAGCAAACTAACAAGAACCGCGTATTCGCAATTCTTCTCCGTACGATCCTTATCTAACTTTTTGTAGAATTCCTCATTCTTCTTTTTAGAATTCCCCTCATCGGTCTCATTCTTCATCTCAAACATAATCGAAACTAGCTCAATACCCGTCTCGTCCTTCTCACGAAAAATATAGTCCCCTTTAGTTCCCGAACTCGCATCATTGTCCTTCCCAAAACTTGCATTTCTAAATGCCGTTGGGCGCAACTTTTCAAACTCAATTTCACAATGCTTTTCTAAGGTCTCCCCTACCATCTTGGTTGAAAGTCTTGCTTTCATATCTGCTAAGCGTTGAATGTCGGCCTCCTTAATACGAATGAGCTCTTGCATGGCACTCATTTGAGTCGTATGCTGTTCTTTAATGGATTTAGTTGCCAACTCCTGTTCCGTTTCCTTTAATCTCAACTGAGTAGCTAATTCATTACGTTCCTCTACGACAGCGCTAACAGCTTCCGATACTCTCAATTGTTGCTCAAGAACAGCTCTTTCTCTCTCCGCATTCATGGCTGCAATCTCCTGCTCCTTTTGAGCTAAAGATGCTTGAAGCTCATTTCTCAAGTTAGCCTTCGCTAACTCCACCGCTGCATTCTTCGCCTGCTCCGCTTGATCTAAACGGTTTTGAAGCTCCTCTTCAAACTGGTGATCACGTACTTGCTTCACGATGTCAGCAAATCCTGCTTGATCTACTTTGAAAACTTTGTGGCAATGAGGACATTTGATATCTTCCATGGTTACATAAATTTAAAATGTGTAGTTTAACTAGCAATTTTTTGAAAGCCGATAGACGAACCGACTGATTTTGTATAACGTGTTTTCTTTCCTAATTCCACTTGTTCGTCAATCAAGTCGAATAAAGTGTTTTCAGCAAATTCATTTCCGGAAAACTGTAAGAAAAAGCCTTTCTCACAGACAGAGTGAATGTCAGAACCAGATAACTCAAATTGAGCTAAGCGGCTAATCAACATTGGGTTTTGTTGCCAAAAACCTTCGCGTGAAGCCCATATTAACTTTCTTGCTTCAAAATCAGGCAAGCTGAAGTTAATCAAGTATTGAAAACGACGAATACAAGCTGGCTCGCAACGCTCTGGGCTTAACTCATTTAAGGTCCCTACAATGATGCCTTTAAAGGTATCGAGACTACGTAAGATTTGGGATATGCCGGCGTTTGTGTGAAAGGCGCTAGAAGTCGTAACGGGTGTTTTGGCCCCAATTAAATTATCCATCTCATTGATACACAAGACAACCTTGTTGTTATACTTTTTCATCAATTTAGGATACTCTACCTCGAACACGCGTCTGATGTTTTCCTCTGTTTTCCCTACGTACATATTATTAAGCGAGGCTACATTCATATAATAGTAGCCTAATTCTCTACAGGCTTGCGCTACAAATTCCGTCTTTCCAGCACCTGACTCCCCTGCTAAGATGACACCCAAGCGACGCGTTTCCCATACCTCAGAAGGACAAGATCTTAACACTGATTTTAAGCGATCTAAAGAGGCTTGAGTACTTGCAGAATAGTGCAAACTAACTGAATTAATATCGCTAGGAGCGATTAACTCAAAGCCATCAAACGACTCTGAAATACCCTGCTCGAAATCAGGCATAATCAAGCTGATCGATTTCTTCGTTGTAGTGACAGAAATCTCATCATCCCACATATCCTTCTCCATATTCCAATCATTCGACTTTAATAAGGGATGAGTTGCACTGTTCACCGATTGCATAAAGAACAAAAACTCTTTAGCGGAAACATACTTTTTAAATCGAGGCATTTCGATGCACTTGCTTGTTCCATCGATTACATAATTTGCTAAGGAATACAACAAGAAAAAGGCATCACTTTCCTTCTCTAATTCACCTAACTTGTGAACCAATGGCGCATCAGAAAACCACTCCTTAGCCTTCGCAATCATTAAGGCCGGAAAACCACGCGCGGAAATCCCCAACTCTTTAGAAAGAAAGGAGAAAGAAAAGAATACTTCTAAAAAGTCAATGATTGACTTAGCATCATCTGACTGAGGAACGTCTTGAAAAACTACTTTAATAGAACTATTAAATTTCTCCTCCGGTGCTAAAAATTGGATCACTTGACGGTGATGGGCTTCTACTAAAAACTCAAATTTATCTACGTCATTCTTTGGCAAAACTTCTTTAAACTTCTGTAAAAAAGCTGAAACCCCTAATTCTGAAATTACCTTCGAATCATCCTGCCCATCTAGCACTAAATCAAACTCATCCTCCTCTTTAGACGGACGAGACTTACGACGTTTAGGGGATGAATCCTTCTCTAAGTTCGCGACTTTCTTACGGAATAATTCCACATACTCCTCAAAAACTAACAAGGGTAATTGCATATTTAGGATTGTAATTTAGATTGTAATTGTGATGAAACGTATTTGTCAAAGTAGAATCTCATCGATTCCTTAAAATCCGAACTGCCTACAATGTCCAAGTGATTAATGAGACCAATAATCCATCCGGCCATCGGATCCACACGCAATAATTCTAACTCTATTCGGTAGGGTTTATCTAGGTCATCCCCCTCTAATTTCTCTATTTTAGGCACTAGCTTACTAAAGTGCAAGGAGAACAAAACAAACGCTTTTAAATCCATTCTAAGGTCTAGATATAATAATTCCTTTCCTTCAATTAAATAGCCAAATGGATCCCGCTTTATCTCAAACTTATCTAATTTCAGCTCCTTAGGGGCTTTATCTTTTTGTTTCTCTATCCCATCCATCCGTTCTAACTTAAAAACCTTCAAGACATTTCCTCCCTCGAGATCGTAAGCATAAATCTCTAAATTCTCCATATTGAAGGAGATGGGTACCACAAGCCGATCAGCAATCACTCCAGAAATAATACTCGAATAATTCTTAATCAACATCTGCATCTTAATCTTCGCCATGTTAATATGCTGCTCACACCAATCAATCAATTCTAGAGTCCGCTTAGGCATCAAATCCTCCTTCTTACGACGCTCTTGGTAGATACGTAGCAATTTAGCCTGTGTCATTAAGCGCACATCGGGATCAATAATGTCTCCAGCAGAAAAATACAAAGCTTGTGCTTCCTGCGAGTTCAATTCCGTTGCTTGAAATGCCGCCTTCTTTTTAATGGAATACTGGTCCCCGCGAATCAATTCGATTTGCCACTTTTCTTCGATGATATTCAAATAGCGATAAATCGTTCTCTTTTTGTCCTTTACCGCCTCGAATCCACCACCAAAAAGACGCTCTAAACTAATCATGGGAACTGGCTTCTCTGCCTCTAATAGAAACACCAAAAGCTTTAAGACATTCTCCTGAGTGGTAGAGCTTTTTATGACTTTCGAACTGACTTTAGACTCTTTCATTGATTAAACGGTTTAGTTCTTTTCGGGTTATTTCATCCCCGTTGCGGTAGACCACAAAGTTAGAATTAATTCTGAATTTCAAATACGCTAGTGTCAAAAGTAAGTCATTTATTTAAATATTAATCGTGACAATTTTTAGACCTAATTTTTTCATTATGAGTCAATTATAGATAATAAGTGGCATTTTTGAATGACAAAATCAAAATTAACTAGTGCTGTTTGACGTCAAAAAATGCAAAAAATTTTAAAGTCAAATACCTCCGCTACTTTGGTTCTAATAAATTATAATTCTCCGGTTATTTCCATGGTATTTAAATTAAACTGGGTAATCAATTTATTCACTCTAGGGTGTGGTTCATCGTTATAATAACGGTAACCCGCTCTCTTTATTAACTCCTCCCCTAAATCCAGGGCCATAAATGCTTCTTCCTCCACTAAATACTCCGAGGTAGTATGGTATAAATAATATCCTACCGGCACATTACAGCAAGTAAAATGGGGGCGTAATTTCACAATATCCGTATACGAATGTTGCTCTAACGTAAATTCTGTTTCTCTTTTTTCAGAGAACTCTAATAATAATGTTGTCCAAATCTTGCCTAATCCCTTTTCATCTTCCGGGTTATACATCAGCTGGTTTCCTAAGGTAATAGAGGACGTATTCGCCGGGCTATCAAACTCAAGGGCATAGCCTACGTTTTGCAAAAAGGAAACATCCACTTTCTCTGCTCCTCTGGCTCCTATCTCCTCCTGTACAGGGAAAAACCCCTTAAGTACAGTTTGTCTTAAAAATAGGATCAAGCAAATTCCAATTCCAACCTTGCAATCGGCCCCTAAGCCTACCGGATTATCATTAGCATCAAATCCCTTCAAAGCTGGCTTCAATTCTCCCGCATAATTAGGTAAAAGTAATTTCTTCGGGATAATCTCATTCCCGTGAATACGGTGAACCGTATCCGTATGAGCTACGACCAAAGGGTATTTTTGGTAAGCTCCCACTTCCCCTTTTTCGGCATACACATTCCCTATTTCATCTCGCCAGGCACGGATTCCGTGTTTTGTAAAAAACGCGAGCAAAAATTCAATCATCGCACCCTCATCTTTCGAATAAGTCTCAATAGCTAATACTTCCAGTAATAATTTATATTCGGATTGGGTCATAGGTGGATAGGTTTTAGTTTAATAAAATGTTAGGGTTCAAGGATAATTAAGATTAGCTTGAAAGAACGCTGAACTTTGACAGGTTGCAATGCTGACTCTTGGAATCTTGAATTTTGAATACAGGTTCTAGATCGACTATCGATAGCGTGCGATATGGCTATAAATGGGTGCTGATCTCTAACTATTCTCTCCCCCTAACAATATTGTATGGGGCGCTCCTTATGAGCGCCCGTATTTCTTACTCTACCTCTAGAACCGTGTCATGGTTAAAGCGGTCTAACTCCTCTTCTATCGCATCTATGCGATCCTGGAGGCTCATTATTATAGCGTCTCTTACCTCCACGGTCATTTCCGCCGTCTTAATCGTTTCAGTACTATCGTAGCGGCTAGTTACTGCTCCTTCAGAGCAATCTAAGTTTTGTAACTTATTCGCTTCTGTCTTCAATTCTGCCAGTAGGAATATTTTCTGTAACATTCCTCCCTTTACGTTCGCTTCATGTAGCTTGGTCTTTAGTTCCACTAACTCCATCGCCAGGTCCTCGTAGTTTTTCAAGGACTCAAACACACTGTAAGGCCGTCTGTTTTTCTCCGAAATGGAGTTGTAACGGCTCGCTTTTGCAAACTCGGCTTCCATCCTTCCGATGATCCGGTTCTTCATTTTAAGGCAATTCTTTATATTCGCCATATTATTTATAAGGTTTTTGTTGATAAAATTCCCCTCGAACATTGTAGCACAAAGTTCCGGAGAATAAAAAATGAAATGAATTAGATGTAAGGTTACAGCCTTACACTGGCAGCGCTGAAAGAATCTCAGCGTAACTTAAAGATTTATACGATTTAGCAGTAGGATAAAGATTTGCATAAGTCTCCGTAAGACTCATAAAATACTTAACTGTTTCACCCATTCCGCCTTTTCTAATCGTATTTAACTTTTGACAAGCAGCATTCTCACAAATATAGTCTTGTGAAGAAGTCCCACTCAAAACTGATCCAATTGATCTAAACAAATGGGCATTTTGTTGACAATATTGGCATTCCATTGTTCTCTCCCCTTGATGAAAGGAAAGAGCTAAAGCCCCTAAACTAGGGGACACACTACAGTAACTAAATGCACCAAACTCCGTGGAATATTTATTACATAATTCCGGATGCGCAACTAGGTACTCCCGATTTTCAAAGAACTTGTAAACATGAGGTCTAAAAAGAGCTTCATCACGTTTGATTCGCTCCTCTACTTTAAACCAGGCTTCGTATTGACCGTGCGTCAGAAAAATGACACCATCGATAATTTCTAATTTATTATCATCGATTAAATCCTTACGAACCATAGCCACACGACCTTTCTCATCATTCAGCTGGTAGACCCCTTCTGATGGTAGATAAAGTGCTTCGGCGACTATTTTGTTCTGTTTACTCATTCTTTTCTTTTGGTCAGATTTAACGATGCAAAATTCCGAATAATTCTACACATTAACAATACAAGGTCTTAACCATCAGGCATTTAAGTCTATTTACAGAGACAAAAAATAAGGCCAAAAAAGACATTATTAGTCTCTTTTTGGCCTCTATTATAACTAAACCTATATAAGTCAGTGACAAAAAATCACTTAAACTTAGGGGCATATTTCTTTAAAATGCTCATATATCATGACCATAGCGAGCGTATCAAGCTCACAATATTTCAATAATCCGCCTGTAATTTCACCGCGTTCTTTATCTGTCATATCCTGGTATTGTAACTTAGCATAAGCCGTTAATGCCATACCTCCATCCGCAATTCCATCCATCTCGGAAACGTTATCCTCTAATTCCATTTCCGTCCAACCTTCGAACAAGGGAGGTAACATTTTGTAGGGATTAACGACCCGCCCATTATCCTTCTTTAACCAAATATGCTCTGGTGAAAAATTAGAACTTGACACACCTACCTGCCCAATACTTTGGCCATACTTAGCTTGCAAAAAGGAACTAGAATTTAATATGGCAGGCAGAACTGCCTTGATCGAATTCGATCCTTTCGTGTAAGGATTATAATAGTATTTAAAAACGACGTCTTTCAAATCAACCATCTTTCTATCACCAGACCACTTATCAACACTATCTGCTTTGGAAACCGTTATCGACTTCATAAAATCAATTAAAACTTCTTTATCAGGTTCCGTGGATACTTTTAATTGATCAATAATGGCATTCAAAATAGTATTCTCATGCGTGGCAAAACGGAAAATCGTCCCATTATCATGCTCTAAAGCAGCCTTTAAGGCTCTGACAAAATGAAAGTTAGGAAACTCCCCCGGCGTATTTGAAATATACTCATCCGCATGTTCCACTCGACCATTGTTATGAATGATGTGATGCGAAAACTGGAAAGCCACCTGTTCGTAAGGCCTGCGACCAGCCGTAAAGGGCAACGCAACCGTCGATGTCTCAAAATCTATCATGTGCAAAGGAAACACCCAGCTATTCATTTCAGCCTTCAATCCTTCTTTATTGACCTCAATGGTCATGTCGTTTTTAACGGCTTTGTCTACTTGCATCCATTGTCTATCTCTATTTTTTCCATCAAAATCCTCCGTAACTAATTTCTCCATTAAAATCCGACCTTCCGGAAAGGTCTTCGTAGCTTGAAAATTCCAGATTTCCATTGAACTTGGCTTAGAAAATTCCACATCCGTCCACTGGTATTTCTTAATAAAACATTGCTCGAATCCGGAAATTAATCCTTTGGCCTTTTCCTCCTCTGTTGCTTTAAATTCACATTTTTTACACACGCTAAATGAAGTATTGGAATTTAAATATTGGCTGTTCGCATAAGCATCTCTAAACTTCACCATCGACGCTTTAAAATTTAATTCCTGAGAATAAGGATGTATACCATCAATGATTTCATCTACAATATCGTCCACATCGATTTCGGTCAGAACGGAATTACCGATTTCTGCCAAAGTATTCACCCGCTTAACTATCCCTTGTCTAGGATCGCCCCCCATGGGAACGCGAAATAACTGGTTCATACCATCAATACTAGCCGTCTTCGTCTTATCTGCCATCATAAAGGAGGCCTTATATTTAAATTCAGGAAAGGCTAATTCAGCCACTTTCTTCTGGAAAGCAAGGTCATATAGATACGGTTTATAGCCAGCATCCAATCCTCTTTTTTTCCCTTTAAAAATATTTTTTTTAGTCTGGTCTATGGATTTAGCTTTGACTTCAATCAGATGAATCTTATTTTTTTGTTTGACCAAAACATCAGTCCGCACATAGTATCCATCCACTAAAAATGCCGCTTCATAAATAATGACATTTTCTTGCTGCAAAGCATCCCTAGTTAAATCCGACGCTTTCTGGTATTCATGAGGCTCTGCATCGATAAAAATCCCACCAGGATAATGCATGCGCGCTAATTCCTCCACTTGAAAACCTCCGTTTGCTAATGCCTGCATAAAGGTATCGGTTGATTTCTTGTTCGGAAAAACAGCCGGCTTTCCTGTATAATAAAGCTTATTAGGGCACTCTAAACCTAGCTTAAATCGGGATTTTGACAAAACTTTCATAAAACAGATGGAATGGTTTAAACAAATATGTAGTAAGTTCAGAACTAAAAAAAATCTTGTGAAAGTTTCAGTGACAATTTTGTCAGTGAAGGCTACTTAAAAATAGGGGACTGCGCTGACCTAACCTGATACAATGCACCTTAAACCAGAAGAAGCCTCGGATATGCGAGACTTCTTCGATGATGAACCAGATCATACGGAGTTTATGGAATTTTATAGTCCGGGGTTATAAGGTTCTAAAATGATATTCTTATCAGATGAGCACTTGGAAAGCCAGCTCTAGAAATGCAAACCTTTTTAAATGGGCTACCTCCGCATCGAGTTGGATCAGGCATTAATAATCTAAAGTTAGCTGGATGCAATCCCGGTGGAACTATAGTAAGGGGAGGAAATCCATTTGCTGGGTTTACAATAAACTCAGAGATTGTATATGGGGCCACAAATGACAAATCCCAATCGTTACAAAGTAATGGTCCTAATGTATTAATACGTTCCTGTAAATTATATGGATTTAATAGATTGTTCCAAAAATTCAACGTTATTCCAGCTGCATTTAAGCTTGACCTTATATCAGTAGTAAAATCTATTGCAAATGAAAACAAGTCAAGCAATAAAACGCCTTTTGAAGCAAGATCTAATAAACACTCAATTTTATTTTGAGGACATGGTCTATAAGGACGTGCGCCAAATGCTATTCTTGGAGCAGATACCCAAGGGGTTTGTCCAACGTGGCGAATGTCATATATATAAGTATTATTTGTATCCCCTGCAATTGGAGTACAATTATTATATATGGGTGTATTTAAACGAGGAGGCGCTTCCCCTACTAGTATATATTTTATACACGGTGTTTTTACAAGTTTAGGGGTACCGTCAGCATTAAAAAAAGGATGAGGGTAGGGCATTCTAATTGCACCTTCTCTTTCTCGAGTACTATAACCTCTAAAAATATCCAAATAATCCTCTAACATCCCTTCTCGCAATAAATAATCATTGTAATCAGGAATTGGCATTGTAGGAAGAAGTGGCCCGAAGGTTCCACCCCAAAGATCACCAAATTGTTTTTTGCTCATCATGACGGCTAAATTTTACTATTTCGTTGATTAAACGGAATTGCACTATAATAATACAAAATAGAACTATTCCTTTTAAATAAAATAAGCAAAAAAAGCCGGAATAAAAAAATACGCGCCGTTCCTGGCGTGCATTTTGTCACAATATTTAATTTTCAGACTCCCTAAAGAATCTTAAAAGACGTTGCTTGGACTCAATTAGACTTTTTAAACAAACTCTTCATCATGACAATAAAATCCTATTTTAATTCCCATTTTGTTTTTTTTTCTAAATCTTGTAATTTCCTTTGCTACTAAAATAATTCAAGGCAAACTACAGTGAAAAAAATACAGGATCAGCCAGAAAAAGAAAGATTGGATGAGTTTAAAAAGGACTTAAACTCAAATGAAATCAATTGGGCTGATTTTGTCATGGCAGACGATTCTGACTCTACTGAAATAAATTTGGGGGATTTTGATTTAAATAACGATGATTTAATTTCCCAGGCTTCCGCGAAAATAAAGAACGAAAAAGCCTTGCCAGGTTTGGTTTATATTAATACGGCATTAAGCGAACTAGGATACGAAACGAATAATCACAACCCTTTCTTTTTCACCTCTTTAGTAAACGTATCCGACAAAGAATTATCTGGCTTCTTGTACGTAAATAGGGATGGGCTCCATAGTAACTACCTAGAAAAAAGTGAATCGAAAATAATATTCTCTTGGGATTCAGTAAAAGATATCGAGTTAGTGGAAGAAGATGAATCTTCGATGAGAATAAATATTGTTTCCGATGAGGGTAAACTAACAATTCAGGAGCCCTATTCTAAAAACATGTTAGTCTTACTTTCCATCTATAAAAACATGTGGAAAGAAGTGGATAAAAATGAAATAGAGATTAAGGTAATCGCTTTTGAAACGCAGGAAGAATACCTCAATTGGTTGCAGGAAAAGAACTAATCGTAAAGTATTTATAACAAAAAAGCCAACTCTCCGCTGGCTTTTTCTTTATTTCAACATCCCTAATAAGGAACTCAATTTGTCTTTCAAATCTTTGCGATCGACGATGAAATCTAAGAAGCCGTGCTCTTCTACGAATTCAGAGCTTTGAAATCCTTTAGGCAAATCCTTACCTATTGTTTCTTTGATCACACGTGGGCCAGCGAAGCCGATTAATGCTCCTGGCTCAGCGATATTGAAGTCACCTAGCATCGCAAAGGAGGCCGTGACGCCACCTGTGGTCGGGTTGGTCATTAAGGAGACATAAGGAATTTTTGCTTCTGCGAGGAGGGCGATTAAGGAAGAGGTTTTGGCCATCTGCATCAATGAAAAACCAGCTTCCATCATCCGAGCACCACCGGAGCGAGAGATCATCAAGAAGGGTTTGCCTGTTTCTAAGGAATGACGCATGCCGCGCGCAATCTTCTCTCCTACCACTGAACCCATCGATCCTCCGATAAAGTTAAAGTCCATCGCCGCAATCGTGATGGGCAAACCATTGATCTCGCCGTAAGCTGTTCTAACCGCATCTTTTAAGCCTGAGCTGTATTCCGTGGCTTTGATACGATCCGTATATTTTTTCGTATCCGTAAACTCTAATGGATCGCCTGAACCCATCATCGGATCTAATTCCGTATAAAGAGAATTGTCAAATAATAATTCAAAATAGTCTTGCGAACCGATCTTCTCGTGGTAATTACAACCCGAACAAGTGTAGGCAAACAAACGGTGTTCCCGTGTATGAATCGCTTTTTTACAAGACGGACATTGGTACCACAAACCATCTGGCGCATCTAATTTAGAAGCAGTAGGTGTGACAATTCCTTTTTCTTTTCTTGAAAACCAAGACATAGGGCTAATTTTAATGAGTAAGTCTGCAAAGATAAGTAAAAAGCTTTGCTAGGCCTTAGCGAACCACAATAATTCGCTTATTATATATATTTCTATTCGTGATTACTTGTACAAAATACGTTCCTGCAGGTAGAGATGAAATATCCAATTGCTTGTCTAAATACCCCCCTTTCACCTGAATACTTTCTTGCTGAACCCATTGACCTCCAGCACCTAGAATACCCGCGCGAACTTCCTCGTCCTGTGACCCTAAAGCTAATTGAACACGAACCATGCGAGATGACGGATTAGGTGAAATCCTCAATTCTGGCAACAGCGTAAACGGTTCTAGCGCTAAAATTAAGGGAGGAGGTGGCGGAGCCACAGATCCTTGAATATTTAAATTATCAATCGCCCAGCCCCAGCCGTGTGCACCCACATCTGCGTTTAATCGGAATCGGAAGACTAACTGATCGCCGGCTTTAAATTTCCCAGAAGAAAGTATGTCAATTTCTCGTTTTTTGACCAACGTAGACGTACCCACACTTGTCGAATTACCCTTTGAATCCAAATTAGCATTGTATACACTTAACCAAATGGTGGAAAAATTCGAATCCCAGCCATCGATTAAATTATACCAATTTTTACCTAAGTCATTCGAAGCCTGAACGGTAACGTAATCATAAAAACTGCGATTAACTGAACCATCTGTATTTAAGAAAGACGCTCCGGTTTCTCCTGGCTCCACCAGCACAACCTCATCAAAATAGATTTTAGACGAGTCCGCTCGAAGTGTAATCGGTTTCAATAGAACAGCGTCATTATTCGTAAATTTATCAGATCCGCCAGCCCCATTATAGGATTCCTCGGTACCATCCGCGTAAGGATGCTCACTATGCAATCCAGTATTTGAAAAGCCGGATGGCTTCGCAAAAGTGAAGCCTTTTAAATAAAAATCACTCGTAGGAGGTGTATCAAAAGTCTGTTGGTAATTAGCCACGGCCGCCTGTAACCCTATCACAGCAAATTCGTATGTTCCTGTAGTGGGAAGGATGACGGTATTCGTAGTTTTAGCTTTATCCTTTACGATAATCCGGTATTTAATCACATCACCCGCCTTCAATAATCCAGACGCGAATTCAAAACTATTTGTAAAACTAAAGCTCAAGCCAGGCACTTTCTTAAATCCTTTTCGCAGGGCAGCCCCGCTATTAATGGAATACTCCATATAGATGGTATCAATGCCGATATTATCCGACGCTAAGAGCGTAGGTAAAGCAACCGAGGTTTGAGAGGTGAAAATATACTTCAACGGATTCGCATACAAAACAATCGGCTTCGTTGTATCTGGCGCGATATTGAACTCAAAATAGCTCCCTAGTGTAGTGCCGGAAACAATAGGTGCCTCCGCCGGTGTCACAAATTTCTTACCCGATTTTTCCTTTGCATACCAGTAATACTTGATATTTCGGGATGACGCACTCTTAGGCAAGGTATACGAATAGGTATTTCCTGCTTTTGTAAAAGCGGAAATAGGACTAAAAATTGTCGAATTGATGGCTAAATAGAGTTTTAATGACGATTCGTCCCAAAGCGTATCCGAATATACCTTCACCGAAAAGACCTTATCCGATGCCTGATCCTCGGTGTCGTCATATTCTTCGCCTATCAGGTTCGAAGAATACCAGCCGAAATCATTGAAAGCAGACGTCACAATCGGACCAATGCTTCGCGTTACCTCACCACGGGCAATTTGGGGTGTCATCAAGGCATTTGCATCACCTACCGGGTATTTCACCTGATCCACATGGTAAATACTCGACCCTGCCGAATATGCGGAGGGTGTATATAATTTCCCAGGACTTCCATTATTCTGCAAAATAGATGGAGAAGATAAGTTGATTTTTCCGGAGGTCACCTGTGTAAAAAGTGCGGCTGATGGATTCTTAAAATTATTCGTATCCGTCAAGGCAACATTCGCCTCATTGACCATATACTGATCAAATATCCCAGGATAGCCATAACCAGCTTTCCCATCCTCCACGCCCACCTGACCGATAAATCCTAAACCATGCCCAATTTCATGTAAAACAACCGAATAAAGGTCGATTTGATTAATAGTAGGCATTCCATCTATCCCAATATACCAGGCCGTAAAGTCCGAATTAAACGTCGCTACAATATCTGCATTGGTTCCATTCAAGTTTTTATGGGACATTTTCTCCGCCAATGCAACAGGATAAAACGTATTCAATCGATTTGCTCCCACAAAATTGCGCACATTTACTGTCGCTCCCGCACTACCTAACACGTTCGTCGCTAACGAAGCCCATTTAACATAGACATTAATAGGTACATCGGAAGAAAAAACAGTAGACCAGACGGCAGCTGCCTTCTCGAAAACAACCTTCACATCTGCTGGAGGTGCTGTTTCATAGGTTAAAACAATATTTGCGGATGCATTCGTTTGCGTCGACGCATCTAATTTAATCGCCGCTGCTTGCGCTAAAATGGCCCGCATATTCTCCGTATATCCTTGCGGTAAATCGCGCTTCAAACCCCTATATTCAGGAATGAATTCCTCGATTATTTTGCCTGGTACCATTTCCATGGTATAGCGGCTTTTTTGGGCAAAAGATGCCGTGCAGGTTAATAAGAATACGATAAACAGGTTTCTCATAGAGCGACTATTTTAGAAAACAAATCTACAAAATTAGGTGTAATAACCTGAGTGTGTGCTAATTCTTCCGCCGTATGCGAAGTCGTCATACCTACCACTCGAGCGCCGGCGGCAAGACCAGACGCGATTCCTTGAAGGGAATCTTCGATCACCCAGCAATCCTTAGGCGCGACGCCCACCAAAGCCGCTGCTTTCACATAAATCTCTGGATCTGGCTTACCTTTCGTCACTTCAGCTCCACCGATAATGGCATCAAACTGATCTCGAATTCCTAAACCATCCACAATAAAATCAATATTTCCGGGGCCCGCCGAGGTAGCTAAGGCTGTCTTAATTCCTCTCGAACGCAATTCTTGTAAAAATTCTAACAGCCCTTTCGCCGGCTTACGGTGCTCTTTATAAAAAGCGCGGTAAAGCAATTCTTTCTCTTCTTCTAACACTTCCACTTCCGCCCGTGACATGTCTCTTTTATAAAACCACTCAAAGGTATCCTTCGAATTCATGCCATTCAGCTCTTTATAAAATACCTCCTTAGTCAACGGAATTCCATTTCGCTCGCAAAACAGCAACCAAGCCTCCACGTGATACGGTAGATTATCTACGATCACGCCATCCATATCGAATAAAACAGCTTGTAGGGACATATTAGAAGTTTAAGACAAGCCCATCATGAGCTAATGAAACGTTAGGCGGCAATTCTTCATTAACTGCTGCATGCAGCCCCATTTGGTGGCTAATATGTGTGATATAAGCTTGCTTAGGTTGTAAGTCAGCGATCACTTCGAGTGCTTCCGCTAAAGTAAAATGAGATACATGCGTCGACTTGCGCAAGGCATTAATAACTAACACATCTAAGCCACGTAATTTATCCTGCTCTTCTGGGGCGATTGCATTCGCATCCGTCACATAGGCAAAATTTCCAAAACGAAAGCCCAGCACATCTAAATAATAATGTTTTACGAAGATCGGTTGAATAGCTATTCCTTGTACCGTAAAAGGCGTACCATCGATCTCATATACATCAATTTCGGGAGCACCTGGATATTTATTTTCCCCAAAAGCGTAAGCAAACTCCCGTTTTAACTGCTCAATGACTTGAGCGCGGGCATACAAAGGAATAGTAGATTTTTGGTGGTAATTAAATCCCCTCACATCATCCATACCGGCAGTATGGTCCTTATGTTCGTGGGTATACAGAACGGCATCCAAACGTTTAATTCCAGCCCGAAGGACCTGTTGACGAAAATCTGGACCCGTGTCTATGATAAAGCTTTTACCTCCTATTTCGACATGAATCGAAACGCGGAGTCGCTTATCTCGCTCATCTGTGGACTTGCACACCGTGCAGTCACAAGCGATCATCGGAATCCCCTGCGAAGTTCCCGTTCCTAAAAACGTTACTTTAGAAGGGGACATGCGCTTATTCTGTTAAGGCTTTCACCTGAGAAACCAAGGAATCGAAGTTCAATGGCTTAGCTAAGAAATCATTGAATCCAGCGGCTTTAAACTCATCCATGGAATAGTTACGTGCGTTTCCTGTGATCGCAATCATCGGGATAGCCGCTTTCTTCTTGTCTGCTAAAGCACGAATAGCACGGGCGCAATCCATACCGTCCATTACGGGCATATTGATATCTAATAAGATAATATCATAATCAGCCTTCGCTAATTCGTCTAAAACCTGTTGACCATTTTTCACAGCGTGGATCTGAAAATTTTGAAATTCTAAAATCTTCTTGGCTAGATTTTGGATCACTGAGCTATCTTCTGCTATCAATACTTTTTTCATATATTCTTTATTTATCGTCAATTGCGAGTAAAAATAGCCAAAGGAATGTGGATTTCAAACGAATTTTGGCAATAAAAAAAGCGACCCATAACTGAGCCGCTTTTTTATCAGGAACTTGATTTTATTTCAAGTAAAATGAAACAGACGTTTTCTCCCAATCTAAGGTCACTTGACCTGACGCAGATACGCCGATCGTGAATTGTTCCGTAGGGGCATGCTCGCTAACGCGTGCGCTCACACGCAAAACATCATTCGCCGCCTTGTAGGTATAAGCACCCCACATTTTAGCCTCTTTGTTAAAGATGATTGTCCACTCAGACGCACCAGGAATAGATAATAACGAATAAACTCCTTTCGCTAAAGTTTTTCCTTGAACAGTGATGTCATTTGAAATTTCGAAAGTAGTCGCTTCGTTCGCGCCTGTTCTCCAAACTTCCCCAAAAGGAACCAAAGCTTTCGCTTCTTTCGTTCCGAAAACCAAACGTCCTTTAGCTGACGGTTGTGCGTATTTGATCATCACTTCAGTAGATCCTACTTTTTGAATAACAATTGCAGGTGGAGATGGAATAGCTTTCTGTGCTAAAACAGAGAAAGAAACTAGGCAGGTTAATAGCAATAAGTACTTTTTCATAGAGTGTTTGTTTTATTTTGATTACAAATTAAGCCAATAATTTAATTTCAACACCACTGCACGGTTACGAATTTGCATGATTTCCGGAAAATAATTATCCGTGTACACTAAAAACAAATCAGAGGCAGGTTTATAACGCCATTGCAGACGCGCATTTAGATTAATATTTTTTGTTTGTTGATTGATTTGAAAGAAAGTGGTAAAAAATAATTTGTTCGTGAAGGTGATATCGATTTTGGGGCGAATAATCCAAAAATTAGAGCCTACCTTCTTCGCCACCATCACATCCGTTCCTGGAATCGCTACATCTACTATGTCATTATAATCCAAGGCAACCGACACACTACCATAAGGCTGAAAGCGATAGCCGATATCAGCCGTAATACCAGTACGCATTCCTTTGCCATAATAGCCGCCTAAACGAGAGGTTAATGAATACGTAAATGCCTTAATGGGTGAAGACATGTACCGTGCATTAACCGCATACCAATCATGCTCTGTTCCCTTTTTCAAGGACGTATTCCCCATCCGCGTCGCATCGAAATCATACAATAATTTTACATAATCATAGGAAAGGTAGGCTCCAAAAGTAGAACGATCTTTCATTGTACCTTCAAAAGACGTGAAGGTGGTATTGTCCGTGAACGTACCTTGGTTATTCCAATAGCTCATCGACATCACGGAGAGTGTCGTATAAAATAGATTCGTCGACTTATTCTTAGGGTAGAAATTCTTTCCTGCGTCGGTTTGAACCTGGAAATAATTCAGTCGAGGGACATAACCGGTCTCTGGATTATAATTTTCCCCTACCCAGGATTCCTTCACCGAGAAAGTCCAGTTATTGTCTTTATAGGCCAAAGAAGCCGCTTGCGCAAAACTCCGGTCTTTCTGCATTGGACTAATCGAATTAGCATAAAATAAAGACCCAGTCCAGAAATTATCCGCCGAGGCTAAGTTGTATTCAAATCCTAGATCACGATTATAGTTCTGAAATCCATTTGAACGCTGCAAATCGGTATCGATGAAGGATTGTTTATTGACCATATAGGCACCAAAGTTCGATCGGGCAAATAACTTGCGTTGCAAAGCAACCATGGAATAATTTTGGGTAGGTACCCCCTTTGCATCAATCCGCTCTGACTGTACGTTCAAAGCTCCGATTCGCCAATCCTGATTTAATTTACCGCTTAAACGAGCCCCATAAGTAATGGGCGTTTGCTCGTAAATCCCCGTCTTCGGATTTAAGGCTAAACCGATTCTTCGGGAGAAGAAAGGCCGAATGCTTTCCGTTCCAAAGCCATCAAATAAATCCGAATTCTCGATGAAAAATTGGCGTTTCTCTGGATAAAATAGTTCAAATCGATCCAAATTCGTCTGCTGCCGATCCACATCTACTTGAGAGAAATCCGGATTCAACGTCATATCTAAATTCAAACCTGAATTAATGGCCACTTTAATATCACCCCCTATTTGATTCCGCATGGAAGTAGGATCCTTCGATTCATAATTTGCCGATGCCCCTGATAATACATAAGGGATAAATGAAATATTCTTCTTAGGTGTAGGTGGTGGGGTGTCCCAAACCAATACTCCGGCATAAGCTAAGGCAGCAGTAGGAAATTGCCTTGGGACGGGAGCCCAGGCGGATTTTTCTTTGGCCTTCAGATCATAGCGAGAAAAATTAATCCCCCAGCGATTCACGTTACCCTTATAGCGGATCGATTTAAAGGGAATCGCAGCTTCGAAAATCCAAGAATCCCGTTTATAGGTCGTCGCCGATTCCCATTTATTATCCCAGTTTAGATTCACTTTTGATCCTTCGGACATTTGACCATCCCACTGTGCTCCAGCCGCATTTGCCCCAAAAGCAAAGCCCGTCGTCTTATCTTCAAACGTATCTATAAAAACTAAAAAATTATCATTCACCCCGAAGCCAAAATCCCGCTTCATCGACTCCACCACAAAAGCCCCGGGTTCTTTCAAAAAACATTCCGCTGAAATATAGATGTATTTATCATCGTAAGCCATCTTCACATCCGTCCTGAGCTGAGCACAAAGTGTATCGAAGGGATTACACATCATGAAATCGCTCACCGCGGCCGCTTGAAACCAGGCATTTTCATCTAATACACCGTCGATTTTTATAGCTCCGGTGCTTTGCTTGATGTGCATTTTATAGTTTTCATTCTTCTTTTGGGCAAAAATGGCCGTAGATAGAAGAACTAAAAAAAACAAAAGGGATATTCTCATTTCTGCAATTTAAACAAATTTCTGACCTAAGAATGCGGTACTGTGGGGGGAATTTTTTTAGCAGAGATAGCGGAATTCAATCAGCTTGTTTTATTTTTGCAATGTAAAATACAGAACTATGGGAAGAGCCTTCGAATTCAGAAAAGCGAGAAAATTCAAACGTTGGGGTCAAATGGCCAAAACCTTTACTAAAATCGGTAAAGATATTGTGATTTCCGTGAAAGCTGGCGGTGGTGATCCTGCCTCGAATTCCCGTTTACGTGCGATTATTCAAAACGCGAAGGCAGTAAATATGCCGAAGGAAAACGTAGAACGTGCCATCAAACGCGCTACTTCGAAAGACCAAGAAGATTATAAAGAAATCGTTTACGAAGGATACGCACAACACGGTATTGCCATACTTGTAGAAACAACGACCGACAATATCAACCGTACCGTAGCAAACATTCGCTCCTCCTTCACTAAATGTGGTGGAAGTTTAGGAACCACAGGAATGTTAGACTTTATTTTTGCGCGTAAATCCGTATTTAAAATAACCGCAAAACCTGAAATTGATCTAGAAGAATTAGAATTCGATTTGATTGACTTAGGCGGGGATGAAGTTTTCTTAGACGAGGAAACGAATCAAATAAACATCTACGGAGAGTTCACAGCTTTTGGAGGTATCCAAAAATTCTTAGAAGAAAAAGGATATGAATTAATGGGAGCCGATTTCGAGCGTATCCCAGACGAGACAAAAGAACTAACAGAGGAGCAAGTGGCTGATGTGGAAAAACTCATCGAACGTCTAGAAGAAGACGAAGATGTGCAAAATGTCTACCACAATATGGGATAATAAAATTACGAAGCGGAGCTCAAAAAAGCCTCCGCTTTTTTTCTGTCCAAACGGTATAAATAAGGGGCCTTGTGCGCTCCACCCGAATATTTCTTTTCGATTCGCTCTAAAATATCCAAGCTCAACATCTTACGCTGAAAATTCGTTCTAACTAATTCCTTCCCTAAAATCGTCTCATAGACTTTTTGCAATTCCGACATCGTAAATATCTCCGGCAATAAATTAAAGGCCGCTAACTTTGTATCAATCGAGCTCCTTAAATGCACTAAACCTGTTTTAATGATTTCGTTGTGATCTAAAAATAAAGCTGGGATCTGATCTACGTCCATCCAAGCGGATTCGTCAGATACCTCATTTAGAGTAACCTTCACTTTCAAATAATCTACCAAGGCATAATAACCTATCGAAATATACCGAAGCGATAACCATTTTAGATCATCATTAGAGCGCCCCATCGCTAAATTTATCTCTTGATGCTTTTCAATCGCACCTATATTTCGCTTTAAATCTCCAAACGTATGAAACTGCTGTAAATAAATATTTTCCAGCCCGGTTCTTTGCCACAAAACGCGTTTAGCTGCATCTTCCACATCCTCTTGTTTCCCAATAAAACCACCTGCCAAAGACCAGACCTCGTTATTTCTAAATTTCAACAAAAGGACCTTTAAGTGATTCTCTTGAAACCCAAAAATGACACAGTCCACCGAAATATTCGGCAGCCAATCACCTTTTAAAATGTCACTATTTGGCATGTTGATGAATGAAGTTTTGTATTTGTTTCGCAAATATCACGTAGCCCTTTTCATTCAGGTGCAAACGATCCGATACGAAAATATCTTGCATCAACGTCCCATCTGGGTTATAAAAGGGCGAATGCATATCGATGACAAAATGCCCTTTTTTCTTCGCTGCAATCGCCGTAATTCGCTGATTCAAATCTTGTTGTTTGGCTTTCAAGGCCTCACGAGCTAAACTAGGTCGAGCGGACACGAAAACTAATTTTGCCTTGGGTACTTGCTTCGCTAATCGCGCAGAAAATTCTTCGAACTGAGCCGCAATTTCTTCCGGACTCGCTCCCATGGTTAAATCATTATCTCCCTCATACATAAACACCCAGGAAGATTGGTATGTAGCGACCATGCGATCAAAATAATACAAGGCCTCTTTTAATGTACTTCCGCCAAAGCCCCGGTTAAAGGCATTCATTCCCTTGGTATCCGCATCAAACGTCTTCCATAAACGAAAGCTGGAGGAGCCGATGAATAATTTCATTCCTTTCGCAGGCATGGCAATGGAATCCTGTTTTTCGTAAACAAGGATTTCTTTTTCGAAGCGGTTCTGAGGTTTCTGTGCGAATGCGCTGAAAGACAAGAAAAGGAAAAGTAGGATCTTATTCATTGGGATATTTTAAATTGATTTGGGAACGTATTTCATCTAATAAAGCCATTAACTCTGTGCTGAATGCATGGGACATCAAGGCATTTTCTGTGCGACCTGCGCGCAAATCTTCTTGCACTGCCTCCGCCTCGTAACTATATCCCCAGCCTAGACGCTCTGTTTCGTAGAACGTTTCAGCGTCCGTTTCGTGAATCGTCACGGTGATTCCTTTCGTCTCGTGGAAACGGGAATGCATATGGATTTTTCCTTTAGTACCATGTATTTCACAAGTCGTATCCGTCTTCGTAGCAAAGGTGGAGAACAAGGTGGCTGTCGCGCCTGAACTATATTTCAAGGCAATCGAGGTATTCATATCCACACCCGTAGGCGCCATCACACCCGTAGCCTTCAATTCTAGGGGATTTCCGAGAACGAATTTGGAGATGAATAATGGATAAATTCCGATGTCTAATAAGGATCCGCCGGTCAAAGCTGGATTAAACCAGCGTGCCTCCGGAATATACTCCGCCTGAAACCCAAAGTCTGCTGTCAGATGAACGATATCACCTATCACGCCGGAAGCTAAAATTTCTTGCAGCTTCACAATAGACGGATGAAAACGCGTCCACAAAGCCTCCATCAGGAAGATCTGCTTTTCGCGCGCGGTTTTAATCATCTCCGCTACTTGCTTGGAATTAATGGCAAATGCCTTTTCACATAAGACTGGAATGCCTGCGTTCAAGCACAATAAGGTGTGTTCGTGGTGCAATCCGTGCGGGGACGCGATGTAAACGACATCGATTTCGCCACTGGATAACATCTCCTCATAAGATCCAAAGCATTTGATATTTGGCCTGTAATGGGATGCAAACTCCTGGGCACGGGAAATATCTCTAGAGGAAACTGCGGCTAGATAACCGTCTTTTACAAAGGCTAAATCGTCTGCAAATTTGCGGGCAATTCCGCCGCAGGCTAATATACCCCAACGGATGGGTCCTGTATTTTTCATAGTTCTAGGTTATTATTATAAAGCGCCTAATTCAGTTATTAAAGACTGAACTTGCTCTAAATTTACTGCTGGAAAATTCGCGATACGGATTTGGGTTTCTTTCAATTTACCATATCCGGCTCCTAAAATCATATCACTCTTTTCCTTTATTGTCGAGATCACTTTTGAGCTACCTTCTTTGCAATTTAATACGATGACAGTCGCTGAACGGTGATTTTCATTCTCCACGAATATTTCGAATTTGTCTGATTTCTTTGCGAAATCATACAAAGCTTTGGCTTTTTTATCCGTGTCTTTGCGCATATTCTCTACGCCGATTCGATTAAAGTCTTCCGCCACTTTGCCTAACACATAAATCGCCATCACATTAGGCGTTTCTGGTGTTTCGAAATTTTTATAGTTTTCCCAAAGGCTTGGTAACGAGTGGTAGGTCCCCACAATACCGTCGTGTTTCTTCATTCGCTCTGCTTTCTCCAGCATCGCCTCGTTGGCAAACCAAACACCCAATCCTGCGGGCATTCCGAAGGATTTTTGCACGCTAAAAAACGCGGAGTCCACTAAACCGAAATCCAAATTCGGATAAGGCGCAGATGAAACCATATCCACCGCCACAAACTTATCCTTATTCGCCTTCTTGATCTTGTGAATCTCAGCTGCCTTCATTTGAACGCCCGAACTCGTCTCATTTGCGGTGCAGCAGATTAGTTCCGCATATTCTGGCACGTCTACATCAGAAGCATCGAAACCCTCGCCAAAAGGCTTGTACATCGAATTCGCAAATTTGTGCAAGTCTTTAGAGAAATCGAAGAATTTCTTCGAAAAGGACCCGTTCACTAAGTGAAAGCTTTCGTGCTCTACGGTATTCATTAAAATACGCTCCCAGACCTCTGTTGCAGAACCTGTAAACAGAACGGCATGGCTTTTAGGCAAGGCAAATAATTCGCGCAATTGCTCGTCTGCGTGCTGGTAAATTTTACGGAAAGCCGCGGAACGATGGGAAATCGAACCGAGGTTTAAGCGAAAAGCCTCCATATAATGGGACTGAACCGTAGGAAATAAGGCCGCAGGGCCGGGTGTAAAAAAGGTGCTCATATTAATATAACATTCTAAACTTAATCGTGTTATCGATCAACCTCAATTCATTCACGATTTCCTCCGAGTATTCCTTCGCCACATCCGTGATCACATAACCCGTATTTTCTGTCGTCTTTAAGTATTGACCGATAATATTCACGTGGTATTTCGCGAAGATTTGGTTGATTTGGGCCAAAATCCCCGGAACATTATGGTGAATATGCAATAAACGGTGTGCATCTTCTAATGGCGGCAATTGTAATTCAGGGAAGTTAACTGACCCATAGGTGCTACCATTATTAATAAATTGCAATAATTTAGATGGCACAAATTCACCAATATTCTTCTGCGCCTCCTCCGTACTTCCACCGATATGCGGTGTTAAAATCACATTAGGCAATCCGCGTAATTCATTGATAAACTCTTCGTCATTCGTCTTAGGCTCATAAGGGAACACGTCGATCGCCGCACCCCATACTTTACCTGATTTAATCGCTTCCACTAAGGCCGGAATTTCGACCACATGTCCACGTGACAAATTCAAGAATACCACATTATCCTTCATCCAAGCGAACTGCTGTGTTCCGATGATATTCGTATTTGATTTTCGACCATCCACATGCAAACTCACAAAGTCCGCCTGAGATAATAATTCTTTCAGGCTGCTGCATTTTTTGGCATTACCTAAAGCTAATTTATCGACAGAATCATAGAAATAAACCTCCATACCCAGCGCCTCCGCAATCACGGAAATCTGTGTACCGATACTTCCATAACCCACTAAACCAATTTTCTTTCCTCTAATTTCATACGAATTAGTCGCTGATTTATCCCAAACACCCGCGTGCATTTTCGTCGATTTATCGAAGATATTACGCGTCAACATCACCATCAAACCAATCGACAATTCCACTACCGAACGCGTGTTCGAGTAAGGCGCATTAAACACCGCGATCCCGCGCTTCTCACATTCAATTAGATCTATTTGATTCGTACCAATACAGAAAGCCCCTACACACATCAGGCGTGACGCATTTGGGTGGTCTAATACTTTCTTCGTCAAAAGCGTCTTAGACCGAAGGCCTACGATCGAAACGTCCTTGATCTTCTCAATCAATTCGTCCTCATCTAAGGCGCCCTTTAATAATTCAACCTGGAAACCTTCTTTCTTAAACGCATTCACGGCACCTGGGTGCACATTTTCTAATAAAAGAACTTTGATGCGAGATTTAGGATAGGATTGTGCGCGGCTCAAACCGTTGATATATAAGAACTCATCTAAGGAGGGGACAATAAAATCAGCTTTGTCCGTCACCGCCTTGCGAGACACATTCTCTGTAAAAGCAAAGAACTTATTCGCTAAACCGGATTCACGTAATTCATAATCCGTCATGCCATCCCCTATCACGTAAACCTCCCCCTCTAATTGCAGGGATTGCAATAAACGTACTTTGCCTTTGTCCTGAGACAATAAATTATCCGTATCATAACCCGTAATAGTACCTTCCGCATCGTAGGTAAAGGTATTCGCATATACGTTTTCCGCTGGGATACCCATCTCGTTTACCACAGGCACGATGAAGTCTTTAAATCCGGATGATACGATTAAGATTTGATCCGCATATTCTTCTAAAAAATCCTGATTGCGCTTGAAAGACTCCGAGATTTTTCCCTTCAAAAAGACGATTAATTGATCTACGTGCGAACGATTTGCGGGCAATAAAGCCACGCGATCGCGCAACGAATCTGCGAAAGAATAGGCCCCTGCCATTCCTTGGTTAGTAATATCTATAATCTTTCCCACGATCTCCGCTTGCTTCGGATTTCCCTGAAGTGCGATTCTCGCTAATTCATCTAGCCCTTCCACTTTCGTGAACGTGCTATCGAAATCAATCACAATTTTTAAAGGTTCTGCTTGAGCTGTAGGCATAGTATTATTTTCTAAACGCTTTTATTAAACCAAACCGCGGCCCGATTCTCCGACCAAGTATAACCTTGGTAATTCTTCGGATAAAATCCACAATGCCCTCCTTTTTCCTGTGCGTCTAATTGGACAAAATCCAAGGTCTTCACATAGTCTTCGGGAATACATTCCGCCGATAAAAAAGGGTCATTTTTTGAATTCACGATTAAAGTGGGTACGTTAATCTGATCCAAAAAATACAGGGAACTACTCTTTTCATAATAGTCTTCCCCATCTTTAAACCCGTGTAAAGGCCCTGTGATCACATCGTCAAAATCCACTAAACTCTTCACCGAATCAATCATCTCCGCGGTAATATCCTGAGGATAGCGCGCGGACTTTTCCTTGACTTTGGTCATGAGAGTTTGTAGAAATCGATGAGTGTAGAGTCTGTTTTCCCGCTTAGCTAACTTCTTGCTACTCGATGAAAGGTGTAAAGGTACGGAAAATGCAATAGCTTTTCGAATCATTGGGGGTGGATTTTTACCCTGTTCCCCTAACCATTTTAAGGTCAAGTTTCCTCCTAAACTAAAGCCTGCCAGGTAAATTTCTTTCGCACCCCGTTCGATCGCTAGGTGAATGATGAAGTCCAAATCATCCGTAGCCCCGCTGTGGTAAAAACGTAAATTTCGATTCGGCTCCCCTGAACAACTACGGTAATTCCAAGCCAGCGCATTCATCCCCTTCATCTTGTTAATCAAACCGGTGACATATTGTCGATCACTCGCCCCCTCTAAACCATGGGATAAAATCAATAAGGGGTGCTCGGCTAAGTCACCCCCATACCAGTCAATATCTAAAAAATCCTGATCGGGTGTGCTTACTCGTTCCCTTCGAGGTTTTTCAGCAAGCACCACTTTCCTGAAAACAGCGGGATAAATACTTTGTGTATGTCCATCTGGAAGCCAAAGGGGTGGTGTGTAATTTTCCAATTTTAAATAAAAAAGTCAGGGAGCAATTGATTTTCTGGCGTATTCGGATTCACGCGGTATTCAGCGAAATCGGTTACACCCTCAGCCCTTAATACGTCTTCGTCAATGTAGAAGTTACCACTGACCGTCTTTGCATCTTTCTGCAAGATAGCCGAAGCTGCATCTGCCATGATACTCCCTTTGCGACCTAATTGCATCATCGCCGCATTTCCTATCGCAAATTCAATCGCGGCAGTGGATATGATTGTTTTAGGCCAAAGCGAATTAAAAGCCACCTTCCCCTTAAACTCCGCC
The DNA here is from genome assembly GCF_054558755.1 of Aquirufa sp. A-Brett2-W8. NCBI lineage: Bacteria > Pseudomonadati > Bacteroidota > Cytophagia > Cytophagales > Flectobacillaceae > Aquirufa > Aquirufa sp. A-Brett2-W8. The sequence continues at coordinate 256,986 of NZ_JBPXKS010000005.1, read as the reverse complement.
GCCATTCCGAGCGTGCAAAGAGACATCCCAAATTTCGCAATCGAATAGGCTACGTGATTCTCAAACCAGCGCGCCTCTACATTCAAGGGAGGAGAAAGCGTTAAAACGTGTGGGTTTTCTGATTTCAATAAATAGGGCAAACATGCCTGAGCGCATACATAGGTCCCACGCGTATTCACCTGATTCATCAAGTCGTATTTCTTCATCTCCGTACTCAAAGTACCCGTGAGCTGAATCGCTGACGCATTATTAATTAAAATATCGATACCCCCGAAGGTTTCTACGGCTTTTTTAACCGCTGCTAAAACCTGATTTTCGTCACGAATGTCGACCATACAGGCCAAAGCCTTACCTCCAGCCGCCTCAATTTCAGCCGCTGCCGTGTGAATCGTACCCGGTAATTTAGGGTGTGGCTCGGAAGTTTTTGCCGCAATAACAATGTTTGCGCCCTCTGAAGCTAATTTTTTAGCAATATCTAATCCGATTCCACGGGATCCTCCCGTGATAAAAACAGTCTTATTTTTGAAGTGCATTTTATTTGTATTTATTCTTCATCTAAATTACGATTTTCTTTCAAAGACAGATACATTTTAAACTTTTGCATTGTACTTTTGTGAATTAATAATCTCGCTTAAGACAGAAATGATTTTACCTTTTAAATCCGTCAGCCTTTCACACCGTACAGCGCCACTCGCCATTCGCGAGATGCTTGCATTGAACGAAGAAGAGAGCAAAGGATTTTATGTGAAGTGTAAAGATCTTTTTGGCCTAAATGAATTATTAATCGTTTCTACCTGCAACCGCACGGAGTTCTATTATACGTCTGATCGCGACATCTCGACAGATTTAATCAAAGCCTTCTTAATCGAAAAAGGACTAACGAACACGGCTGAATACTTGGGCTATTTTAAGCAAATGGACGAAACAGAGGATTCTCTGCGCCATTTATTCGAAGTTGCCACTGGTTTACAATCCAAGGTAGTGGGGGATTTACAGATCCCTAATCAGATCAAGAAAGCCTACCAGCAAGCGGCAGATTCAAATATGGCCGGTCCGTATTTACACCGTTTGATGCATACCATCTTCTATTCCAATAAGCGCGTAGCGCAAGAAACCTCGTTCCGCGATGGAGCGGCGTCCGTTTCTTATGCAACCGTTGCCTTAGCTGAAGAACTTTCTCAAGCCCTTCCTAACCCAAAAGTCTTAATCCTTGGATTAGGCGAAATCGGTCTGGATGTGTGCAAGAATATGGAAGAAAAGGATTTTGCGGAGTTCACCATTATGAACCGCACGATCGAGAAAGCAGAAAAGATTGCCGCTGGAAAAGAACTGTTTAGAGTCGCTCCGCTTTCTGACCTATGGAAAGAAATCGCCGCGGCTGATATCATTATCTCCTCTGTTCGCACGGATAGCCCGATCATTACCCAGGCGGAAATCAAGAAATTGCAATTATTATCCTTTAAATATTTCATCGATCTTTCTGTGCCCCGTAGCATCGAAGAAGGAATCGAGAAGATTAATGGGGTTCTTTTATACAACATCGATACCTTGAAGGAGCGTGCGAATGAGGCTTTGGCCACTCGTTTAGCGTCTATCCCAGAGGTGAAAACGATCATAGAAGAGAGCATTGTGAGCTTTAACGATTGGTCGAAAGAGATGGAGGTTTCGCCTACCATTAATAAATTGAAGAATGCGCTGGAACAAATCCGCAAGGAGGAGTTGAACCGCCACATGAAGGGTTTGACGAAGGAAGAGACCGAAAAGCTGGAGAAAATTACGGTTGGTTTAGTCCAAAAAATCATCAAACAACCCATCATACACCTAAAAGCCGCTTGTAAACGTGGCGATTCTGACAAAATGGTGGATGTCTTGAACGATCTGTTCAATCTAGAGAGTTTCGAAGAAATCGAATCTTAAATCTTTCCTTATGAATAGCGAGATTCTCCAAAAGCTGGCCCGCTATTGCGCCTACCAGGAACGATGCGTCCAAGAACTGGAGCAGAAGATGAAGACTTTTGAGGTTCCTAGCTCTGATTATCCTTTTTATTTAGCATGGCTTCGAGAAAATAACTACCTGAATGAAGCGCGTTTTGTCGAGATCTTCGTCCGCTCTAAATTCAATCAGAAGAGCTGGGGTCGTACGAAAATTAATTTCGAATTACGCAAGCGAGGTATTTCGGCATCTTTATTAGCTGGCGCCTGGGATGGAATCAACGATCAAGATTATATCGAGAAAGCGCGCGCACTTTTGCAGAAGAAAAAAGACGAGATAAAATCAGGGACCTCGCCGCAGCGCTACCAAAAATGCTATAATTATGGTTTGTCTAAAGGCTACGAATCTTCGCTGGTTCGCGAGCTTTTGAAGCCCTTATTTGCATAAAAGCAAAATTTCCCTACCTTTGGCATATGAAATTACAAGCAAACAGCTATCTAACAGGGTATTATTACGCAGGTTATTACAACGCTGCCTAATCGGTTATATAGTTTTTTGTCAAACCTATCAGCCGACTTTACGTCGGTTTTTTGTTTTATGAGATTACAAATCACAGCGGCGAGCCGCTTAAACAGCGTCGAGGAATACTATTTCTCTAAAAAATTAAAGCAGATTGCGGCTTTGAAGGAATCCGGCGTGCCCATTATTAATTTGGGTATCGGTTCTCCTGACTTAGCGCCGTCATCTGAGACCATCGCGGCTTTGACAGAAAGTGCGGCTAACCCTTCGCATCACGCGTACCAAGGTTACCAAGGTATTCCGGCATTACGCGAAGCATTCGCCTCATTTTACGCTCTTCATTACGGGGTGACCGTACATCCTGCCTCGGAGATTTTACCTTTGATCGGTTCTAAAGAAGGCATCATGCACATCGCTATGGCTTATTTAGAAAAAGGCGACGTTACTTTAATCCCGAATCCAGGTTATCCGACCTATTCAGCAGCCTGTTCATTAGCGGGTGCGACGGTGGAAAGCTATGAATTATCTGCTTCCAATGGTTGGTTGCCTGATTTAGTGGCCCTTGAAAAACGCGATTTATCTAAAGTGAAAATTATGTGGGTGAACTACCCGCACATGCCTACGGGAGCGCAAGCAACCGTAGAATTCTTCACTGAATTACGTGATTTTGCGATTCGCCATTCGATTTTATTAGTGAATGATAATCCATACAGCTTTATCTTGAACGAAAAGCCGATGAGCATGCTGTCGATTCCTGGGATGCAGGAGGTGGCTATCGAATTGAATTCCCTTTCGAAGTCCCATAATATGGCGGGATGGAGAATTGGGGCGGCATTTGGGAAAGCGGAGTTTCTTGCCCCTGTATTGAAATTCAAATCAAATATGGACTCGGGCATGTTCCTTCCCTTGCAGCAAGCAGCGGTGAAAGCGCTTTCTGCGGATAGCGCTTGGTTTGCGAATCAAAATCGCATTTATCGTTCTCGCCAGAAACTAGTTTTTGAACTATTAGATTTAATTAAGTGCGTGTATGATCCGGCACAGTCGGGGATGTTTGTTTGGGCCAAAATCCCAGCCGCATTCGCCTCCGGATACGCACTTTCAGACAAAATTTTAGACGAAAACGCGGTGTTCATTACACCGGGAGGAATCTTCGGGACACAAGGCGATGGCTATATCCGCATCTCGCTTTGCGCCCAAGAATCCGTTATCTCACAAGCGATTGATCGCATTAAAAACCATAGCAATGGCATCTCATAAAGTAGGTATTATCGGTATCGGATTAATCGGTGGTTCCATCGCACTCGGCTTACGCAAGTCGGGATGGGCTTCTGAAATCGTAGGAATCGATACGAATACCGAGCACCAGAAAAAGGCGCTATCCCTAAGACTCGTGGACCGCATCGCCACCTGGCAAGAGGCAATCGATCAAGTCGATGTATTTGTATGTGCCATTCCTGTAGATCTATTAGTGGCTTTAATTCCATCGGTTTTAGATGCGCTAAAACCAGGCCAAGTCATCATCGAAGTGGGTTCCACAAAAACCCCTGTTTTCGAGGCCTTACTAAACCACCCAAAACGCGCGCAATTCGTTTCTACCCACCCCATGGCCGGAACCGAATTCTCTGGCCCTGAGGCAGCCGTCCAAGGCTTATTCGTGGGAAAAAGAGGGGTGATTTGCGATAAGGAATTAAGTGATCCAGCTGCAGTTAGCTTAATCGAGGATTTATACCACCAGGGCTTAGAGATGAAACTGATCTACATGGGCTCGATCGAACACGACGTGCACACCGCCTATATTTCACATATCTCCCATATCTGTTCTTTCGCTTTAGCGAATACGGTATTAGAAAAAGAAAAAGACGAATCCCGCATTTTTGAATTAGCTTCAACGGGTTTTGAGTCGACAGTACGTTTGGCAAAATCATCCCCAGAAACCTGGAGCCAGATTTTCCACCAAAACCAAGAAAACGTCATCGACGTACTCGACGAGTATATCAACACCTTATTGAAATACAAAGGCCTGATGCTGTCTGGCAGTTATGAAAAGCTGAAGGAAGAATTAGGAAAGGCGAACGATATAGGCCGAATCCTGAAAGGATAAAAAAAAGACCCTCGCGATTTGCAAGGGTCTTTTTTCCTATCGGCCAGCGCGAATACTCATCGACTTCCACGTATTGTTTTTGGAATCCATATCGGGGAAAGAATGATCTGGATCAATCACCACCGATTTAATCGGTAGCTTCGTCGATGTGCGGAATGTCCAGCTGGATCCTCGTTGCCAAATCTCCACTGGGAACGTAAAGCGTTCCTTTTCACCACTCGTTAATTCTACTTCCACGACAGCTGGCATCGCCATCTTATCTAAGTTTTCAATCGTGATTACCGCCCCTTTCGTAGGATCCTGCTCTACATAATCCACCTCTTTCACGGATTGATCTAAGCGCCAAAGCTCATAGAACCAAGACTTCCAGAACCAACCTAAATCCTCCCCGGCTCCATCTTCCATCGAGCGGAAAAAGTCCATCGGAGTAGGGTGTTTGAAGGCCCATTTATTGATGTAATTCTTGAGAGCATAATCAAAACGATCAGCGCCTAAAATGTGCTCGCGCAAGATTCGTAAACCAAAACCTGGCTTATTATACGCTTCCCAGCCTAAATTACGCACTTGAATGACATCCGGAATCGACATAATCGGATCTGCCGTTTCACGGAACATCGATTTCGCGATCGCATGCATATCAAATTTACGGTTCTTGTATTCCCCCTTATTGAAGGCATCCGTCGAATAGAAATTGATAAACGTATTAAATCCTTCGTCCATCCAAGCAAATTTACGCTCATTACTACCTACAATCATAGGAAACCAGTTATGGCCAAATTCATGGTCCGTCACGCCCCATAAGGAAGCCGTTTTATCTCTATATCCACAGAAAATAATACCCGGATATTCCATCCCAGAAACGATACCCGCCACGTTCGTAGCTACTGGATACGTATACTCATATAACCAATTCGAATAATGTTCAATCGAGGCTTTCACGTATTCTGAAGAACGACCCCAAGCCTCTTTACCATCGGATTCTACTGGATAAACAGACACGGCCAACGACTTTTTACCGCTTGGTAAATTGATGCGGCAGGCATCTAGAATAAAGGCTTTGGACGAGGCAAAAGCCACATCACGCGCATTATTGCATTTAAACTTCCAAGTCAAACGCTCTTTCGCAGGACGAGAAGCTGGATCAGTCACTTCAGCTGCCGAACGAATCACCACCGTTGTTTCCGAATTTGCCGCAGCAGCCCATTTCTTCACTTGATCAGCCGTATAGACTTCGGTTGGATTCAATAATTCCCCCGAACCCACCACAATGTGAGAGGCAGGTGCATTAATCGAATACTCGAAATTTCCGTATTCTAAATAGAATTCTCCCGCTCCTAAATAAGGCAAGACATTCCATCCTTCGATGTCATCGTACACACAAACACGTGGGAACCATTGAGCTACCGTGTAGATCGCGCCATTTTTAGTTTGCTGTATACCCATTCTATCCGATGCATTCTCAGGAGAAGTAAAGGAATAAGCGATCTTGATTTTCGCGGTTCCTATTTTTTCTGCTAGAGGTGCCGCTAAACGAATCTGCATCCGGGTGTCTTCCACGATAAAATTCGCTGGCTTGCCATCAATCGTTACACTCTCAATTTTATAACCCCCATCGAAGGCTAAATTACCAAAACGTCCACCCGAAATGGGTGTTGTTTTGCCTCCACGAGACTGCGTGTTAAAGCTATTTTGGTCTAATTGAAGCCACAAAAAAGGCAATTTGTCAGGAGAATTATTCTTGTAAGTAATCTCTACATCGCCTGTGATTTTGTTCGCCACATCATCTAAGGAAACGGCAATCTTGTAATCAGCCGAATTCTGCCAGTAACCGGGACTAGGAACACCCGCCGCAGAACGTGCGGAGGAAACAGGTCCATAATTCCACAATGGATGGAATAGCTCATGAGCTGAATACTTGCTTTGGGCTAACGCGACGGATGATAATAACAACGCTAGACCTAGGAATACGTGTTTTTTAAACATAATACTTCTTATTTGTGATCAAAAATTGTCAAAATTTCTTCATCGAACAAACGCGTCGATAAACCTAAGGCTTTAGGCACCTCGTAGTGATAGAAGAACTTCATTGTGTGTATTTTATCTGTGTAGAAGGCTTTATCCTCTGAGCTTAAGCCACCTTTTGCTAGTGCCGCAGCAGCCACATGACCTTGCTTTAACCATTGCCAAGCTACGGTGATCAGGCCAAATAATTCCATATACAAAGTAGAGTCCGCTAAGAAAACTTCGATTTCGCCTTTCATCGCGAAGCCTAATTTATGCATCGTCACCTTCGTTAAATTAGCTAATTCCTTCTCAAGCATCGAAGCATATTTAGCTAGACTTTCGTGTCCTTTAGCCACCGCAATATCTGCGAAAACTAATTTTCCTAAAGTCTGTAAGGCCTCTCCATTGTTTGCCGGAATGCCACGACCTAATAAAGTCAAACCGTGAATACCTGTCGTACCCTCATAGATAGACATAATCCGCACATCGCGCGCCATCTGCTCTAAAGGGAAATCTTCTGTGTAGCCGTAACCACCCAAAACTTGCAAGCCCTGATTAACTGCGAGTGTTCCCATCTCCGCTGGATATGTTTTCGCCACGGTAGTCATCAAGTCAAGCATCATTTGGGCTTCTTTTTTAGCCTCGCCATCAAGGCTCTTCGCTAAATCATCCCACATAAAGCATTGGAATAAAAGACCCATGGATCCTTCTACAATGGCTTTTTGGAAGTATAACATACGTTGCACATCCGGGTGATTTTTAATCAAGGTAGGAGGCGTATGCGGATCTTTGTTCGTTAATAAACGACCTTGTGCACGCTCGTTTGCGTATTGCTTAGAAGCGTGGTAGGCAGCTGACGCAATGTATGCACCACCCATTCCTACGCCTAAACGCGCTTCGTTCATCATTTGGAACATATAAGACAAACCTCTGTTCGGTTCGCCCACTAAATAGCCGATGGAATTGCCTTTATCACCAAAAGAAAGGTGAAGGGCAGGCGTCGCTTTTTGGCCCATCTTATGGTAAACACCTAAAGAGATTACTTCGTTATTCACGAGTGCTCCGTTTTCAATGCGCTTCTTAGGAACAACGAAAAGGGATATCCCTTTTGTACCCGCCGGAGCTCCTTCTAAACGAGCTAAAACCAAGTGAATGATATTTTCTGAGAAGTGATTATCCCCTCCAGAAATAAATATTTTTTGTCCTTTAATGGCATAGGTTCCGTCCCCTAAATCCTTAGCAGAAGTAGACGCATCATTCAAGGAACTTCCTGCTTGTGGCTCTGTCAAACACATCGTGCCTGCCCACTTGCCGGCTAACATGTTCGGAACATACGTATCGGCTAATTCTTTCGAACCAAAAGAGGCAATCAGGTGTGCTGCCCCGTGTGATAATCCCGTAAACATCACGGCTGAATTATGTGCCGCACCGCGAATAAATTCGTGTGCCCCACCTATCATCGAAGGTACTTGCTGTCCTCCATGTTCTAAATCAAACGTACAGCCGATCATGCCCGATTCGCCCATTTCCTTCATATAAGGCTCAATTCCCGGGTGAACTTGTACGATTCCATCCACTAATTCAGCTGCTTTGCGATCTGAATCTACATAGATAGGACGTAAGTATTTCTCAGCAATGGCTTCCGCTGAGTCTAATACCATAGTAAACATGTCTGGGGTATAATCCGCGTAACGGGGATAATTACACAGAGAAGCTGTATCAAAAACCTCGTTTAAAATAAAGTCTAGGTTGCGACGGTCGTATTCTTTTGCCATGGTTATAACGTTTAGGTTACAACAAATTTGCAGAGAAAAAAACTATTATGCAAGCATACTAGTTTTATAATGGAGGCAAAGAATATCCGAGGTTATATTTGATAAATGACGCGTCTTTACAATTCCAAAGCGGGATGTCTTTTCTACGGATATTATTGAAGTCCACATAGAATCCTAATTTCTGATAAGCCGCTTCAGGAATCCCATTAAAACGATCTACCGTTAAGCGTTTCTGCGTTAAACCCCCTACCATAAAATAGCCTAAAACTTCTTGTGAAGGATTACTGATACATTTCAAATTTCCCACCACCTGAGCTGGAACCTTGTCAAAAATCCCTCCATTTAGCTTCCGCTGATCTTCTAATCTTTTCCAATAGGTATAGGTTTCTTTAGAGACAGAATATGCATCTAATTGCACCACCCAATTCGTAAAATCCTCGTAAGGAAGCTGACCTACATCAAGGGACAAATTCTTACCGCTTAACAGGAAATCATCTAAAAGATAGGGTTGCGTATTTTGAGGTGCCTGCCAGCATAAGCAATTACAAGGCGGCGTGGGTGCCGGTGGTGGTGGTGGCGTAGGGCAAGTCAATAAGAATTGACGGAAATCTTGGCGCTTCACAAAATAATAATCTTCTGTCGCCTTGGGATCTTTTATGCTGGCCTTCAATGGAAAGCGCATATCTTCTACCTTAGTCGCATCCTGAAAGGAATAGGAGAATTCAGCGAGTTCGGGAGCCGAATTTATGGTTTGGAAATTGGATTCGATTGTTTTGCCGTCCAAAAGCTTAATACGCAATTTGTATTTTTGACCCACCACTCCCTTAAATCCAACTGGGCTTAAGTAATAGCCTTTACTCTTCTCGTAAAATGCTGTTTCCTTACCACTTCCATCTACGATACGCACATTGGCATCTGTAATGGGTTGGCCAGAAAACTGGGTAATATCATAGGGGGAATAAGCACTAACATAATTCAAACGAACGTTATAGGGCCCATCTACATTTGAAATTTCGCCATAAACGACGATGGCCGAACTGACATTTTCTGTTTTAAAATCCTCAATCTCCGTCTCGCAAGAACTCAAAAGAAATAAGGCACAACAAAATAGGATTAGGTGTCTCATTAGAATTTGAAGTTATACGTGATGGATGGAATCGCGGCGCCTAAAACCGATAATTGGTAGGTTTTCGCTTGGTTGATTTCGCCGGTGGAAGAACGGAAGTATACAGAATACGCATTTTGACGACCCAATAAATTATAGATCGAGAAGTTCCAGCTTCCCTGCCAGCGCTTACCTGGTTTAGGATCAATCGTGATTCCTACGTCTAGACGGATGTAATCTGGAATACGTTCTGCATTACGTAAGGTGAAGGAAGCGGTTGAATAACCGTCAAGTAATTCTTTGATTTCCTTCGAAACCAGATAACTGTAAGTAGATCCATTATAGGTATACGTGGCTTGAGCCAAACCTGGTCTAGGGAAAATCCCTGTCTCCACGGCATAATCATACAGATCATTAAAGGAATAAATCTTATAACGTCCATTCGGGTAGGTAATCGGACGACCCGTGGTATAGGTGAAATTCGCATTAAAGGAGATGCGGTTAGTCCAGCGGTTATTCAATACAAATTTGAAGGTATGTGGCGTATCAAAATTAGCGGGGAATTGAATCCCAAAATTCGCTTCCTTCTGATTCTCATTTGCTTGAATCGTCCTAAATGTCCGTGCATAGGTATACGAAATCCAACCTGTCAATCGCTTTCCGCGGGATTTTTTCAGAAAGAATTCCGCCCCATAGGCCATCCCTTTCCCCACTAACAATTGCGTTTCAACCGTCGGATTCAAGTATAATTGTGCCCCGTCGACATAATCAACAACGTTGTTTAAGTTCTTATAGTACATCTCCACAGACGTTTCGAATACCGCATTGGACGCATTCGTGAAGTTTTTGAAGAAACCGATGGAATATTGATCCGCGACTTGAGGGGGAATTTGTTGATTCGAATTTTTCCAAATATCCGATGGCGAAACGGCCATCGTATTCGATAATAGATGGCGGAATTGTTGCATACGATTAAAGCCAATCTTTATCGAGAAGCTGGTATCAAGTTTAATGGCAAAAGATAAACGAGGCTCAAAACCCCCATAGCTAGCTACCACGTCATTCGAAGTTGCATTTAGGGTATCGGTTATCGTATTTATTTCTCTGGGGGTTCCTAACTTATACTGATAGAATTCACCAGGACCTAGTAATTGATAATAGGCGTAACGCAAACCATAATCTAGATTAAATTTCTTTCCTATAGGTACGCTATGCCCCATATAGGCTGCCATTTCTCGTGTATACTCCGTAGACATGGCGAATTTATCGATTTTAGAACTACTCGAATTAGGCACAAAGCTTCCCGCATCATTACTAAAGGCTGAAACTTCTGCTCCAAAATCCAAGCGACCTGATTTTCCGAGGTCCTTACTTAATTCTTCTTTAAGGGAGGTTTGAATGATGGATGGTTTCCAAAGGAATTCCAAGCCCTGTTTTTGGCCCTCAATACCATAGGTATAATCGCTGTAGAAGGCCGTGAAATTATGGGATAAATCCCCTTTTAATAGCGCATTATGCTTAAAACTTAAGGTCTTCGTATTCCAGGAGTACAGCGTATCCTGTGCAAATTTAAATCCATCATTACTCGCATATCCGGATAAAGAAATCCGCTGATTCTTCCCAAAACGATGCGTCAACTTAAAGTTCACATCATAAAAATCGGCCTTACTCTTCGCTAAACTCGGATTAGGGAAATACTTCATATAAAAATCTGAAATAGATCCACGCGCTCCTACGATTAACGACGTCTTTCCTTTCACAAGTGGACCATCCACTAAAATTCGAGATGAAATAGGGCCCACGCCACCCTGCATTGACCATTTATCAAAATCGCCTTCCTTCACCCGAACATCCAAAACCGATGAGGCGCGACCGCCGTACATCGATGGAATTCCGCCTTTATACAAGCTCAGGTCTTGCACCATGTCCGCATTAAATCCGGTAAAAAATCCAAATAGATGGGAGGTATTGAATAAGGGAACGCCGTCCAGTAGGACTAGGTTTTGGTCCACATTACCACCGCGCACATTAAATCCAGAGGCTCCTTCACCCACCGTAGAAACGCCGGGAAGCAATAAAATACTGCGAATGACATCGGCCTCCCCCATTAGGGTAGGGAGTTTTTTCAAGGTCTTCGAAGACATCTTCTCCACCCCCATCATCGCCCGATTCACGTTCGCATCTGCTTTTTCGGCGGTGATGACCACCTCGCCTAATAATTGTTCCGAGCGCTCTAGTTCGATGGTTGCTTGCGCATTTTTAGTCAGATCTAATCGAAAGGTCTTGTATTTATAGCCTAGACTCCGGGCGATTACCTGGTAGCTGCGAGCGGCAATTGTTACGGAAAATACCCCTAACGAATCCGTCGTTCCACCCTCGGATGAACCCGAGAAAAAGACGGAAGCTCCTTCGATGGGCGCTTTGTTTTCAACATCAATAATTTTTCCGGAGAAAACGACATAACCCTTGCGTTGGGCAAGCGTGATTGGGCCACAAAGCAGCAATAATAGAATTACCCTTAGGCCTTTTTTCATTTCGTTTTATTACGTAAAACTAGCAGTCCTTTTGCCTGCTTCCATTGAGGATCGAACCCTCCTTCTGGGAATTTAGCTACCGCATGGGATCCCAGCGCCACATCTAAATCTCCGTCACCATCTACATCTGCTATGTCCATGACAGACCAGCGGCCTAAATGCTGAATGGGTAAAGTCATCGGAACAAATGTTCCTTTTTTATTTTCAAAATACATCGCTCCTTCGCCCGGCCTTTTTGCTACGTCCGGGAATAGTGCGATCGAAATCAAGTCAGCATCGCCATCTCCGTCAAAGTCTGCGGGCATCACTTTCGTGGCACCGTTTTGGGAGAAGAAAGCTTTTTGTTTAAATTTCATGCCGCCCGTATTCTCAAAGATATAAACCCCATGGTAAGGCTTTAATACCGTGGTAAAATCTGCATTATCCCCGGCAGAATAAACAATATCAAGATCCTTATCTCCATCGATATCCGTCACATCAAAAGAAGACGATCCATAAATGGAGGGGAAACGAAGCAAGACTTTTTCCTTGAATTTCAATCCTCCCTCATTCACATACAATAAAATTCGCTCATCCCCTTGGGCAAAAAGGGCTAAAATATCGAGTTTACCATCACCTGTAAAATCACGGATAATGGATTTAGTAGCTCCAGTCTGTGGATTCAACACCTGTTTTTTATATACCCCTTTTTCGAGCTTCCAAACGGTCATCCCCCCCACCTTAAACCCAAATTCAGCACTGATTAATTCATCACCCCCTTCGCCGTCTAAGTTTGCCGAAACTAAACCAATGGGGCGATTCAATCCTTGCAATAATTTCTTACCGGTAGAGGCTTGACTCACAAAGCCATTCACATCCGGATTCGCCTAAGTCGTCGTTCCGATGAAAGTATACAAGATTTCAGACTCTAGTAATGTAATATCTGTTAGCGCATCTTGATCTTTTTTAGTTTCAAGCAATTTACCTGAAGCATCCCATTTCCAAATCACCCGGTTCGATTGATCCCCTGCCGTAATTTGTTGACGACGCGCATCAATTCGAACGGCCGTCATATTAGGCAAAGTGGTTCCTGGTAAAGTTGCGACATTCGGTTCTGCATCGAAAATAGTTTGCGCAGCTAATGGTGTGTAAGCCGGCATTTCTAAGGTCTTAGGCGCCTCCTCTAAATAATAGGCCTTGATTTTCTCCCAGTCTTCGTCCGGAATCATTTGTGAGCCAGGCCCTAAAATGGTATAATCTGAAAGTGGTTTCTCCAGCATCCCGATCTCCTTGTCCACGCCCATCATGATTCCCATGTAAGGAAGGGTGCTGTATTGCCACACATTTTTAGGTAACAAGGCGGGATCTGGAAGCAAATGGCAAGATGCGCAATAGGTTTTGGCTAACTCTTTCCCTTCCGCTGCTTTGTTCGAGCAACTGGGCAAGCCATAGGCTAGTACCGAAAAGAAGGCGATTGCCAGCAGTTTGCGCATCCTATAATTTCTTAAATACCTGCAATTTATCGTTGTTACGTGCAACCAGGTACAAAATTCCGGCCGTGGTCTTCACCTGCTTTATATCGCGAATATCTCCTTCTAACAATAATCCGGTGTCTGTTGGAATCAGCGTTTTAAACCCGCCTTTCCCATTTCCTTTCAGAATTAGGCCAAAGAAGGCGTCATAACGGGCCTGGTACATCGAAGCACCGTTAAAGTTTCCTCCTACGATCACGTCCAAGTTTCCATCTTTGTCCACGTCCTCTGTTCGCAAGACCATAATTTTAGAAACTTGAGCAAGTTCAGGAAGTGGCACCATTTTGAAGGTCTTATTTCCTTGATTTTCCAGGTACATAGATTCAAAGGTGTTCACCCGTTTTTCAACGGCTCCCTCTAATTCTTTATCTCCAAAAATCTCTTCCACCGTTTTGCCAGCGAATAAATTATAGGCCGTATATTTCTTATTGATGACACTTGGAATCTGTTTTCCCATCTCATCTTTACCGTTGATTGGGAACCAGTCATCTCCGCGGCTATAGGCAACGATGTGTTCTTTTGTATCGTTTTTATCAATGTCCTTAATCTGCATCCGTAATTGCCCACCTAGTTCTTTGCGCAATTTCGTATTCGTTCCTAGATTTCCTACGATAAAATCGATATCACCATCTTTGTCAAAATCCGCTGCCGTTATGCCCGACCAGAATCCCGTCTTCTCCTCTAAGCCATTCTCGATTAGTTTGAATTTACCTTTTGTATTCTCAAAGGTTTTGATCGGCATCCAATCACCCACCACCGTTAAGTCCTGATCTCCATCTTTATCTATATCTGCCCAAACCGCCTCCGTAAGCATCCCTGCCTCCCGTAATTCTGGCGCTAGAGCCACGGTCTTATCCGCAAAGTGACCTTTTCCATCATTCACTAATAAATAGGATCGCGGCGAAGCCCCATAGGAATAACCCACCACGCGACCACCCACGAACAAATCCATATCTCCATCGCGGTCAATGTCACAAGGACGAACCACCGATTTATTATCATACATTGGAGGAAGCGCGTTTAAAGATCGAGTGAAATTACCTTTCCCATCGTTTAGATACAGACGATCGAATTGCTCCGGCATTTTATCAAAAAATTCGTTTCCTCCAGTCACCACATAAAGATCTAAGTCCTTGTCGCCATCCGCATCAAAGAACAAGGCATCTACATCCTCATACAAGGAATCCGCCTGAAAGACAGGTTGATTAGAAACGACAAACCCTGCCCCTTTTTGAATTAATAATTGTCCTGCCTGGTATTTAGCCCCACTCAAATACACATCCTCTAAACCATCTCCATTCACATCGCCTACGGCGATTTTAGGCCCTTCGATAGACACCTTGAATGGAATTAATAATTCTCGATTGAAATCGAAATAGACATTCTCTTGGTGCTGGTATGGTACGGCAATTCCTGCCGTAACTTCCTCAAATAGAGGCTTCACAGGTACAGAGAACACATAATCTTTCACGTTAACCGTCGCATTTTTCTGCTCCATCGTCAGCGTTGTGTTGATGGTCGGATTTTTAACAATCTGCATTTTTTCATTCTCCCAAATCACCAGCATCTCCTCCACCTGTTGCAAATCACCTATTCCGAAAAGCAATATAGGCTCCACCGAACTCATGAATCCACGCGTCGGCATCATCTGCTGTAATTGCTGACCGTCCTTCGTTTTCAAGATGACCTTTGCCCCAATACCGAACGTATTTCCGCCATCGCCTTTGAACTTGACTTTGACGAAATTATGCTTCAACAATTGGCGGCTGTTGTTTTGGTATACACTCGCCTTCTCGTTCAAATTATTCGTTACTAAATCTAAGTCCCCATCGTTATCTAAATCCGCATAGGTCGAGCCGTTCGAAACGCCTTTATCCTCGAAACCCCATTTCACTGATTTGTCCTCAAAGCGCAAATCCTTTGCTCCTTTGAATATATAGTTATGTACACGACCATCCGGCATTAAATCGATTGCTTCTTGATCCAATTTCTCCGAAGTAGGCACACCGTAATGCAAGGAATCCCCGATAATGAATTTCAAGTAATCTAAGTCATTCGGGCGGCGCAAAATACCATTCGAGATAAAAATATCTTTGATTCCATCGCCATCATAATCATTCATCAAGGTCGACCAACTCCAATCTGTCGCGACAACTCCAGAAGAGGCGGCGATGTCGGAGAATTTTTCACCTCCCATATTCAACTGAAGGCAATTTCTCGAATATTGATTGAAATAACCGAACTGCAATTTGTACATATAAATGTCCAAAGGATCCTCGCCCACCGACGACTTTTCCACCTTCTCGTCATCCGGATACATATCCAACGTCATCACGTCTTGGAAGCCATCATTATTTATATCAGCCACGTCAGAACCCATCGAGAAACGACTCAAGTGCTTGAAGTGATCCCGAATTCCCTCTTTATACGTTCCGTCTTTTTGGTTGATATAATAATAGTCGTCTTCGTGGAAGTCATTACTCACGTAAATATCTGACCAGCCATCGTTATTAATATCCGCTACAGAGATGCCTAGCCCATATCCCATCGCCGCTTGGTAGATGCCGGATTCTTTAGAAATATCCACAAATTTCCCTTTATCATTTCGATACAAATAATCCCCCGCCTCGTTATCTTTTAGCGAACGCGTATTTACGCGATCGTACGACCGCGTGTTGTGCACGGCGTGATTTAATAAATAGCAATCTAAATCGCCATCTTTATCGTAATCGAAGAAAGCCGCCTGCGTAGAAAAACCTGTGAAATCCAAACCATACTCACTCGATTTTTCCGTAAAGGTGTTGTCCCCATTATTGATATACAATTCATTAGAACCTTCTAAACCTTTGTAATTTCCTACAGCACAAATGTACATATCCAAGAAGCCATCTGCATTGATATCAGCCATAGTAACCCCCGTTTTCCAATCGGAGAAACCTTCAATTCCCGCTTTCACTGAAATATCTTCGAATTCCATATTACCCTTATTGAGGTATAATTTGTTCTTGCCTTGGTTCGACACAAAAAACAAATCTACTAACCCATCATTATTAATATCGCCAGAAGAAACGCCTCCACCATTATAGAAATAGAGGTAATCTAGGATGTTGAAATCCTTGGTCTCCGTGATATTATTTGAAAAATCGATGTGCGTCTTTTCTGCATCTAATTTTTCAAAAAGCACCACATCATCACCTGAATTGCAGGCAAAGAGAGCAAGCGAAAAAAGAAAAAAGAATAAATAATTGTAACGCATTGTCTTAAAATTTAAATACTTGGGCTTTGTCATCGTTTTTGGCCAAAACTACATAGGTCGACTTCCCTCCTTTAACGAGAGCCATATTACGTACTTGACCGATTGTTTTAAATCCAGTTTGCTTTGATAATTTCACGGCGAATTTACCTTGGCCTTGGCCTTCTAATAATAGACCATAGTTCGCATCGAAACGTCCCCATTCTGGAAGAGAATCGAAGAAATTACCCGCTAATAAAATATCTAGCTTACCATCCTTATTGAAATCACCACTTTGAATTCCCCTAATAGGCGAGAATTGAGCTTGATACGGCAAGGCTTGCAAACTAAAGTTTCCTTTACCATCATTGATTAGGAACGAAGATTGCGTAGTCGTTATTAGACGCACCGTTCCTCCTTCTCGCTGTTCCTCTGTGAATAATTCTTCTACTGTCTTGTTCGCGTAATCCTTGTACTTAATAAATTTCTTCTTGATCATCGGAAGTGCGCGCTGCATCTCCCCTTTCAGAACCATCGGATAGGTATTTCCATCCTCCGTTACGCAAGAGATGATTTGCTCGACAGAACCATTCTTATCGAAATCCCCTACGTGTAAGTAGGCTGGTGACTCAGCTGAAGCTTTAATTTTTGAATTAAGGCCAAAATTCCCTAACACAAAATCCATATCTCCATCACCATCAATGTCCGCCGGCTTGATACATGACCAAAGACCTTCAGATCCAGCCACAGGCTCCTGCTTGCTTAATTTTCTACCTCTTTCGTTCTTAAACACAACCACTGGACCCCAATCTTGTGTTACCACTAAATCTTGATATCCATCCCCATTCACATCCGACCATTCCGAATCGGTTACCATCCCTAAGTCAGTTACCTGTGGCATATAACGCTTCGATTGATTCTTGAATCCACCCGTACCGTCGTTGATGAATAAATTGCTTTGGGCGCTTAAGCCATACTTCGCATTCACCATCCGCGTTCCCACGAAAAGATCGATATCACCATCTTTATCATAATCCGCCGCAGAAACACTCGATCCATTCTCATAAATCATCGGGAACCTTACATCCCTTTTCAGATTTCCTTTCCCATCATTTAGGTACAATAAATCATGTAATTCGGGTGCATTTTCTTCGAACTCATTACTTCCCGTCACTACGAATAAATCCTGGTCTCCATCCTTATCCGCATCGAAGAAGATTGCATCCGTGTTTTCTGTCGTTTGATCTAGGCTAAAATCAGCTTGCGGAGAGTCTATAAACTTTCCTCCAGCTTTCTGGATAAATAATTTTTTAATCTGACCAGCAGCACCACCTAAATAAATATCCTCTAAACCATCTCCGTTCACATCCCCCACAGCTAGGGCGGGTCCTTGAGAGGAATACTTTTGTTTCAATAATACATCCCGATCGTAGTCATTAAACTTACTTTCCACGTGTAAATAATCCAACATACCTGCAGTTACATCAGCAAAAATAGGGGTTTGTTTCACTTCAAAGAAATGGAAGATTTCAGCCGCATTCTCTTGCTTCAGCGTAATCACCTGATCTGATTTAACCGATTTAATCGTCTCTATCTTATCATTTGGCCATAAAACTTGTACCGAATCAATCGCCCCGTTTGCTCCTAAACCAAACACCATCTGGTGATCACTGGACGACTGAAAACCACGGTTAGGCATCTGCTGCAATACTTTGAAACCTCCTTTTTGATATACCGTCACGCGCGCTCCGATACCATTTAAATTGCGATCCATCCCTTTCAAGTGCACCGTCAAATAATGGTTCTTCAATTTCTCATTCGTCTTATTCTTATAAACGGATAGAGGCGAATTGACATTATTCACCACTAAATCCAAATCACCGTCATTATCTAAATCCCCATAAGCCGAACCATTCGAGAAGCCGGGTCCTTCAATACCCCAAGCCTTGCCTTGATTCGAGAACTTTAAATCTCCCTCGTTCTTAAACGCATAATTTGGGATAGGTACAGACGAGATCTTGTCTGTAAATTCTTTGTAGTCAAATTTCTTCCCATCTAACATCTGCTGCATCGTGTTGCGATCCCCTAAGAAATCGACGAAATCCTGATCCGTTAGATCTTTAGCAATTCCATTTGCCACAAAAATATCCTTCTTCCCGTCATTGTCCATATCGAAGATCAAGGCGCCCCAGCTCCAGTCTGTTGCATGAACACCGGCTAATTGACCCACCTCAGAGAAGGTCCCGTCGCCATTATTCAATTGCAAGTTATTGCGCATATATTGATGCCAAAATCCTCGCTTCTTCTTCAATTCCACTAAATTATATCCCTCAAAAACGGACGTCGTCTTCAAACGGCGATCATCCCCTGGTAACATATCTGTCACGAAGATGTCCATATAGCCATCATCATTCAAATCCGCCATATCAGCCCCCATTGAGCTCAAGGAAATATGCGGCATCTGATTCTCTAAATCTTCCTTAAACGTGCCATTCTGCTGATTAATGTACAAGTAATCGCGCTCGTAAAAGTCATTTGAAATATAAATATCTGGCCAGTTGTCATTATTCACATCGCCTAGCGTAATTCCCAAACCAAAACCAATTAAACTTCCATAAATACCCGCCGTCTCCGACACATCGGTAAAATGAAGTTCCTTTCCACCCTTGCTATCATTTCTAAATAACTTATCACCCCCTAATTTATCTCGCTCCTCGCGTAAATTCGTATACCCTAATTTATCTATTGGGGTAAAGCTGTTATTCAATAAATACATATCTAAATCCCCATCCCGATCATAATCGAAGAAGGCTGCGTGTGTCGAAAATCCACCATCCGCCAGTCCTGCCTCTTTCGCCTGTTCCTTGTAAGAAGGAACGCCAGCCTTAATTCCTTGATTGATATATAATTGATTCCCACGCTGATCACGAGAACCAGAATTACATACATAAATATCCATCAAACCATCTCCATTCACATCTGCAAATGTGACGCCTGTAGACCAAAACTTCTTCCCCACTATCCCCGCTTTAACGGTGATATCCTCAAATTTCATTGCCCCCTTGTTCAAATACAATTTATTGTCTTCGAAATTAGACGTCACAAAAAGATCCGATAATCCATCATTATTTACATCTCCAATAGCCACACCACCTCCGTTATAGAAGTTACGGTAATTGAAGATATTAAATTCTTTTTTCTCTAAACTGCGATTCACAAAATCAATACCTGTCTGCTCCGCAGGTAACTCCTCGAAAAGCGTATCCTCGTTCTTATAACAAGAAAATAAACCTAAAATAACAAGAAGATATAGACTGAAATATTTCATCCTAAAAGCATGATTTTTTACGACACAAAAATACAAAATGGAAGGGGTATATAAAACCCCTATAAAACAAAAAGGCAGAACCAATCGGTTCTGCCTTTCTATAGAAAACCTAAAGATTAATATCCTGGGTTTTGAGTTAATAATGGATTCGCATCACGACGAGGCTGTGGAATTGGGAACAATTCACGCGTCTTGTTTGTAACCTTCATGAACTTACGCTCATTAGAGAACTTGTTGAAACGAATTAAGTCATTACGTCTCCATCCTTCCCAAGCTAACTCACGACCACGCTCAGCTAAGACATCGTCAGCAGTTACAGCTGTTAAAGCAGCAACACCAGAACGAGTACGGATAGCGTTGATATCAGTTAACGCTTGCGCTGTATTTCCTAAACGGAACGCAGCTTCTGCACGCATTAAGATAACATCAGCTAAACGTAAGAATACATAGTCATTTGACTGATCAGCGTTCGGGTTGTTCTTTTGGATCTCATATTTCTGAGAACGAATACCAGCTACTTGGAAAACAGCATCTGCATCAGTCATTTGATCTTTTTCCCAATCCGCAACGAATGCTAAATCAGCACCTTTTGCATCTTTCAATTTAGCTCCAGAAGAAGCATATTGCTGTCCTTTGATCCACATCGCACCACGTAAGTCATTAGACTCAAATGAGTTGTAGAAATCAGCTAAAGTACAGAAACCATTCCAAGGAGAGTTACCTAAACCATACGTTTGTTGGTTAGCATAGTGTAACGTTCTCATGTGGAAGTTCATACCACCCGCTTTGAATGAATCAAATGGGATAGAAAAGATATTCTCGTTTGAACCTTGGTTTTGAACAACAAAGTTAGACAACGTAGAAGAAGATAATGACCAGCCATTCGAAGATTTGATCACTTGATCAGCTGTATCATATGCTTTTTGCCATTCTGTAGCTCCTTTGTAAACACCTGCGTTCAAGTATACTTTTGCTAATAATGCTTTAGCAGCATCTTGCGTCATACGAGAGTATGATTTACCTGAAGTTAAGTTAGGGATAGCTGCTGTTAATTCAGAAACGATAAATGCATAAACCTCAGCACGCGTCTTAGTCGCAGCAGAAGATTTGTTATCTGTTACGATAGGCACATTACCGAATGCATCTACAGCCATGAAGTAATAGATAGCACGTACTGCACGTAACTCATCTACCGCTTTTTGGTTAGCAGCTACTACTGGGATCAATTGGTTCACTTGAGAGATATTACCAAATATGAATCCCCACATTCCATTAATAGGACCGTGTTGAGGAGTCCAAGTGTGGCGAGAATACGCCAACCAGTCACCACCATCAAACCAGTCACCACCACGAGTAGGAACAATCATTTCATCCGAAGATGCTTCACTTGGATTAAACCAATCCCATGTGATTCCACGAAGACCACCATAAGCAGGTCCTAGTGCCGCAGCAATTTGAGCATCAGTCTTTAAGAATTGATCCGCTGGGATCGAATCGTAAACTGGCTCAGTCAAATCTGTACAAGACGATAGGGCTAACGAAGCGAAAACACCTACTGAAAGTACTTTATAGATATATTTTTTCATTTTTTTAATTATTTTATTAATTAAGTTATATAACTAATAGTGTGGCAATTATGTTTTAGAAAGACAAATTAATACCCGCAGTAAAGGCACGAGTTTTGTAGTAAGTCTCACGAACATCGATACCAGGAGCAGCGTTACCAATAGAAAGGTTTTGGCTAACTTCTGGATCAACACCTGAATAGTTAGTGAACAACAATAAGTTGTTACCAGCTACATAAATACGAGCTCTCTTGAATACACCTTTAACTGGTAAAGTATAACCTAAAGAAGCGTTATTTAAACGGATGTGATCTCCTGATTCAACGTAGTAGTCCATAGGGATTGTACGCTCATCATTGATAACCGAAGTTAAAGCAGTTTTCAACGCATTAGATTCTCCTAAACGACCATCTTGACGACCTAGTAACAAGTTGTTCGTGTTAACGATTTTAGCACCTGCATTTCCAGTGAATTGGAATTGTAAGTCAAATGCTTTGTAACGTACGTTAGTAGTTAAACCACCTACGAAAGTAGGGTTAGGATTTCCAATATAAGTACGGTCTTTAGCGTTAGGATCTACAGTACCATCACCATTAAGGTCTTGGAATATGTATTTGCCATTTTCGATTTTAGAAATCTTAGCTCCGTAGAATACACCTACTGGTTGACCTGCTTGTAATACAGAGAAGTTTACTGCTGAAGTACCACGGATGTAGCTACCTAAAGAAGTAGATAAGAATACTTGGTCAGCTGCTGCGAACTCATCGTTTTTCAATGAGATCAATTCGTTTTGGTTGAAAGAACCAGCGAATGTAGAGCTAATTGACCAATCTTGCGTATCTAACCATTGGTAAGATGCAGAGATCTCAATACCACGGTTTTGCATCGAACCAATGTTCGCTAAGATAGTTGGATAAACATATCCTTTTTCTTGTGGAGCATTAACTGTATATAATAAATCTTTAGTTTGACGAGTATACCAGTCAATCGATCCAGTTAATTTACCTTTCAAGATAGAGAAGTCAATACCAGTACCGTAGTTTTCGTTAACCTCCCACTTCAAGTTAGGATTAGGATTAGATTGTACCGCATATGATGGCAAGAAGTCATCAGCACTACCATCATAGTATGTTCCAGAAGGACCATAGAATGATTTAGATAACAACGGACGAATACCTTCCGAGTTACCAGTTCTACCCCAAGAAACACGAAGCTTCAAGTTATCGATAGTTGTATTTCCTTTCAAGAATGCCTCCTCAGATAATGACCAACCCACTGAAACGGATGGGAATAAACCCCACTTGTTGTTATCACCGAATTTAGTCGAACCATCACGACGCATGTTCACTGTAGCGAAATACTTGTTCATTAACGAGTACTGAGCACGTGCCAAGAAAGAAACCAATTTATATTCGTTTTTGTAAGAATACAAAAGATTTGGATTCGAACGAATACCTAAACCAGAGCCTAAGTTATTAGCTTCAAACGCATCCGTTAAGAAGTTGTTATTAGAAGCACCGAAACCGTCGTTAACAACATCTTGATACGTATAACCTCCTAATAATGTCAATGTAGACACATCAGATAATTTCTTAGTCCAGTTCAAAGTAGCTTCTAATTGCTTATCAGTTACCGCGTTTAAAGAACGAGATGCAGAGTTTCCACCTACAGTTGATAACAAGTTACCTGGTGTAGTTGCTGCGAAATATGCATTGTTCGCGCTCTGAGTACGTAAAGTACCTGACACGTTAAATACTAAACCATCCATGATTGTATAACCAGCTGAAGCATTGAATAAGAAGTCTTGCAAACGTTGTGTGTTCGTTTTCTTCTCTAAAGCAGCTAATGGATTGAAGTTAGCAAATGTACCTGGTAATTGGAAGTAGTTTCCATTAGCAGCATAAACTGGATCTGTTGGACGCATGTTCATTGCAAAACCAATCGCACGGTTATCAGAGAAAGTTCCGTTTGTTTGCATTGCAGACATGTTGAACTTCATGATTAATTTACCATCTAATGCTTTCGCATCTAAGTTCAAACGACCAGTTAAACGATCTTTTCCTGAACCGATTAATGTACCAGTTTGGTCTAAATAACCTACTGAAGCACGGTAAGACAAGTTCTCAGAACCGCCTGAAACACCTACGTTGTGGTTTTGAGAAACCGCAGTACGAGTGATTACATCTAACCAATCTGTGTTAGCACCATTGTCATCAAATGTTTGCTTGTATTTCGCAGCCGCAGCGCGGAATTCAGCAGCATTTAATAATTCTGGACGTTGAGAGATAGTCTCAGCACCTACATAAGCTGAATAATCAACTGTAGGAGCACCTGACTTACCACGTTTTGTGTTAATTAAGATAACACCATTCGCACCACGAGAACCGTAGATAGCTGCAGAAGATGCATCACGTAACACGTCCATAGATAAAATATCCTCTGGAGCAACGTTTTCGATAGGAGCACCAATCACACCGTCAATAACGTATAAAGGCTCAGAACCTGCGTTCAATGAACCTGTACCACGTAAACGTACAGTAGGACGAGCATTAGGATCACCTGAAGATTGAGTAATCACTAAACCAGCTACTTTACCTTGAGCAGCAGCTAATGGGTTAGTCACAATACCCGCATTGAAATCACGAGATCCTAAACTTGTTACAGTTCCTGAAATCTCTTTTCTCTTTTGAGTACCATAACCTACTACCACAACTTCTTCTAAAGATTGATTGTCAGCAGCTAAAGAAACGTTCACTACAGAACCTGTAGCAGAAACTTCTTTTTTAGCATAACCTACAAAAGTGAATACTAAAGTGCTACCACTTCCTGCATTTACTTTATAAGTACCGTTAATGTCAGTTTGAGCACCTCTAGTGGTACCTTTAACAGTGACAGAAACACCAGGAATAGCTGAACCATCTTTCGAGTCAGTTACTTTACCTGAAACCACATCTTGGGCGAAAGCACCCAAGGAAATTACTAGTGCAACAGCAACACTAAAAGCTTGCTTGAAGCCTAGGTTACTAACACTTGATCGCACAAGGCGACCCACTCTCTTGTAAGAATGAATCATAAGTGAAAAATTAAGGGTTAAAAATAATTAATGATTCTAGTAGGCTCTGTACTTATTCCTATTATATACTGATTAATGAAATTTTGCTGGCCGAAACCTTTCCAAATAGCTCATGTCATCTTATATATAGTATAACTAATATCAAAACCTCCACAAAAAAAAGAAGAATAAATTGAATAAAAAAATGATTTAAGATAATGAATCGATGACGGAGGGCTAATAAATTGCACAAAAGTCAGATTTTCTTCTAAACTAGCACAGTATAGGACTGAATCTGAAAATAATCTAATTGTTATCTAATTGTAAACAGAGGCCGTATTTTAGGGGAACAAAAAATCATAAATGGCGAAATCAGGCTTGAATCGATTGTATTTTTTCAATAGAAAATATTTGAAAAAAAATATCAGTTTTTTTTCGGTAATCTAATGCCAAAAATAATTTAGGCCAAAATTGGAATAATACAATTCGAACAATGCTATACTGTTCATTTTTATCAAGGCACTGGATCATGGCCGCTTCCTCCCCAGGGATGACAACTACTGATGCGTCGAATGGTTAGTCGTAAACCCTCGATTAAACCATGCTTTTGAAGGGCTTGCTTCGCATATTCAGAACAAGATGGCGAATAGCGGCAGGAATTAGGCAAAAAGGGCGAAATCATTCCTTGGTAGATTCGTATCAAGACCTGAAAAAAGAAAACTAAAATACGCGCTAACATAGGGGTTTGAATTAAGGCCTTTTCTGATTAAATTGCTTTTAAATTTAACAAATACATTTCGCATATTCGTCTATGAATCGCAGGTCTTTAGCTCTTGGAATTTTAGCCTCCTTATTTTGCATGGCTTCCTGCAATAATATTCCTGGACATTTTTTCGCTGGCAAAAGCACCGTTGAAAAAAGAAATGACAGTATTGCTACGCTTTTTGACCCAATAATAGCACAAAAAAAAGCGGTAAAGCTTGATACATTTTTCAAAGCACTTCAGAAGAACACTGGATTCAATGGCACGGTGTTAGTCGCTCAATATGGTAAAGTTATTTATAAGCGTGCCTTTGGGATTGCAAATAACTTCACGAAAGATCAATTAAGCACCCGAACGCCTTTTCAACTCGCCTCTGTCTCAAAACAATTTACTGCGGTTTCCATCTTGCAGTTGATGGAACAAGGAAAATTAAAATTAGATGACCGCGTGGAGCAGCATATTCCCGGGTTCCCTTATGATTCTAGTATTACAATCCGCAGTTTATTGACACATAAGTCTGGGCTTGCTAATTATGCGTATTGTTTGGACAAATACTATGACAAGAAAACTCCTTTAACAAATGCTAAAGTTGTAGAACTGTTTACTAAGATCAAACCAGGCATCGATTACCATCCTAATCGTCAATTCCATTATAATAACACGAATTATATTTTACTAGCCTATATCGTGGAGCGTATTAGCGGAAAAGGTTTCCGAGAATATGTGAAAGAGAATATCTTCATACCAGCGGGGATGACCGAGTCATTTGTTTATAATCCACTACATCCCGAACAATTAAAAAAATCAGCTACTGGTTATCAGCCAAAACGCTCTGGCCTGGCAGTAGTCGGATTCGATCATTTAGACGGCGTAACGGGAGATAAAGGAATTTATTCAACGGTGGAGGATATGTTTCTTTGGGATCAAGCGTTAAATTCAGAAACCGTTATCAAACTCAGCTCTTTAGATCAAGCTTTTACGCCTCAGCATACGAAGCCTAAAGTCCTAACGACTAATTATGGTTTAGGCTGGCGTTTGAAGCAATTAGAAAACGGCGAATGGCTAACCTACCACACCGGTTGGTGGCATGGTTTTAAAAACTATTATTTACATAATCAAAAAGACAATTCGGCTATTATCATTTTAGGAAATATGGCGAATCATTCTTTGGCCAAAATCAATATCGTACAATCCATTTTGTATCCTGAAAAAGCGAAGTATTTCTTAAAAGGAGAAAATCTCCCGGCAGAGAACGAAACTTCAGGAGGAAACTAAATTAATTAACCATGAAAAACTTATTTATTGCGTTCCTTTGCCTATTCGGCACAACCGCATTCGCTCAGTCGGAAGACGAGGGAATCAAATCTACTATCAACTCCTATACCGAGGGATTTACTAAGGGAGATTCCGCCAGCATTAACCGCGCTTTTGCTAGCAATGCCCTTTTAAGAAACCTGAATACGGGTACAGGGAAAATCACAGACACTCCTTTACGCAAATTTGTTGCCGGGATGCCAGCTGGTGGAGCTAAAGCAACAGGGAATCTTGTTAATTATTCTTATGCTGGAACTTCGGCAGTCGCTACGGTGGAATTCAAATTCGAAGACTTCAAATACATCGACTTATTAAGTTTGATGAAGATCAATGACGATTGGAAAATCGTTTGTCGCGTTTTTAGTCGGGTGGCTTTGGATGTGAATGTGGCTTCGGGTCAGGGTGCCAAAGTAGGTGCAAAATCGAGTCCTGGTGCAGCGAAAGTGCCGGCGCCGGCGAAGAAGGCTAAGAAGGATGATGGATGGTGATCATTTGTAGTATCGTAGCCTAAAATGTTATTGCATAAATATTTTTGGCTACGATACTTCAAATAATCTCTGGAAAGAGAATTGGCGGATTCTTAACCCCAATCTAAAACTTATTTCAGAAAGAGATTAAAACTAAAATACCCCGTAGAAAATATGTGCTCGCGCCATTTTCAAGGGGTATTTTAGTTTATATGCCATTTTCAAGGGGCACTTTTTTATGTAGTTAAGAAAGAGTCCATATTCATGGTAATTAAAAGACCCGAAGCCGAGTCTTTTCGCTAGGAATAACGAGACTTCGGGTCTTTTAATTACCAGAATATAGGACCGCTGCCGAGATATTTCTCCGCAATCGGCTTATAATATTCCTTCAATTCCTCGTAATTAGGAACCACCGGGGATTTAGAATACAGATCGTATTGATTGAAATCACGAATCCACTCTAAGTACTGCGCATCTTTTTCGCATAATAAAGCTTTGTAACTTCCACCCGAGTGCCATGGGTAAAAGGAATGGTAACGCACCATCGCCATTCCTGCTTCTGGAATCTGGTTATTGGGGTGATTTTTTAATACTTGGTATAGATATTCATCATGCCCCCAGGCTAAATGCAACTTATCTAAACCACAGCCTGCTTCATAAACACCTAATTCGGTATTGTATCTTGAATCTTGCATGTCCGGATTTAATTCGTTGAACTCAGGATAGACACAAGAATTAGGCAATTTACAGCCTACCACGAAGACATCCCCTACTAAACCCCACTGCTCTGCCTGGGAGGTGCCGTCTTCATCTGAACCAAATAAGTACATGGCTTTGCCTAAATCATGAATCAATCCGACTAATTGCATCCAGTCAGGACGACCATCGGCGCGTAGGCCTTCGGCAGATTGCAATAAGTGAATGACATTAGGAAGATTTATGTCTGGATCGGAAACATCGATTAAGGCATTTAAGCGTTCCATCATGTCCCAAAGGTCCATAGGACGCTCGAAGGTGAGGTATTTAGCCTTCATGCGCTGAACATAATCATATGTCTGACGCGTACGCATCTTACGATAGTGTTCTTTTACGGCAGCCATAATTTCGCCTTGATTGTAATTTCTAAAATCGGTTTTTTCTTTAACGGGGGTTTCCATAGTCCTAGATTTTGGAACTAATTTACACAATACACGTGAAAAATGAAATTAAGACTTCAGTATTGAAAGGATGATAGCGCTAGCTAACATCAAGATTCCCATCGCGAAGAAGATGGATGGATTTAAACCGGGGACGGTATTTTCAGCTAATGACGCTTCGTAGGGATTTTCTGATAGGTAGCGAACGGGTATTTCTTGTCCTATTTCGCAGTTTTTGGCCAAACCTTTATCCGCTTCACGTCTGAATTCTAACCCATTCACGTAGTAGGCGACGATGGGAAAATAAATAGGGAAACGACCGCTGTGGTCATCGCGGGAATAGCGCTTTGAGATTTCAACGATTTTACCGTAGGTCATTTTTGAATTATGTACCCACTCCTTGCGCTTTTTGAAAAGGAAAATTCCAAAACCGATTAATGCTAACGAAATCAACGTGAACGCAGTTAAGAACAAGGGCATTGATCCTTGAAATTCGCCAGTAGGCCGAGCTGATATTAATAAGATTCCTAACATAAAAAGGGTGCTGAAAATAATTCAACATCCAAAAAAAGTATAAATAATACGGTTTATCAAATTAATAGCTATTCGCTCAAGAAAGCATTGAAGTTGTGTTTTAGGGGGAAAAAATGAGATTTTTGTATTATTTGAAAAAACTAGATGCGAAAACGAACTAATGTTGAAAAAAAATGGCAGAATTAGTAAAAATCAGTATTTGAAAACAAGCAAAAGCACTCAAAAATATATTTTCAGAAAATTTTAAATATCAGACAAATTTGTATTTTTGGACTATCTAAACCTGAAAAAAATGAAAAATAGTGTCAAGTTTCAACTCATGTCTATGATGTTCCTGATGTTCTTCGGATGGGGAGCCTGGTACGGACAGATGAGTAAATATTTATTAGATAATTTGCACGCTTCTGGTGACCAAGTGGGTAATGCATACACCACTTTTGCTATCGCCTCCATATTTGCCCCCTTCTTTGTAGGCTTAATCTCAGACCGTTACTTCTCAGCTGAAAAAGTGATGGGTGTTTTAAATATTTTGGGCGGTGTTATCCTCTATTTTCTTAGTTTAGAAAGAGATCCAGAGGTGTTTTTCTGGTATATTTTGGCCTATACCCTCTGTTTCGCCCCTAATCTAGCCTTGTCGAATTCCATCGCAATGAACCAGATGTCCAATCCAGAGAAAGAATTCCCCAGCATTCGTGTGACCGGAACCATCGCGTGGATTGTGGTGACTAATATCATCGGTTTTTATGCCTTAGGAGACAAGGTGGCTATTTTTGAAATCGCCATGTACACTTCATTCCTGCTAGGAATATATTCATTTACCTTACCTAATACGCCACCGAAAGGTGATAAAAATGCGTCAGTAGGCCAAATTTTGGGTTTAGATGCCTTGAAACTATTCAAAGATCGTTCCTTCTTAATCTTCTTTATCTCCTCTATTTTAATCTGTATTCCTTTGTCCTTCTATTATGCGATGGCAAATCCATCACTGACTGATTCTCACATGAGCAATGTGGAGAATAAAATGTCCTTAGGGCAAGCGTCTGAGGTAATTTTCATGCTCTTAATTCCGGTGGCTTTTATCCGTTTAGGAGTGAAAAAGATGCTTGTGGTGGGTCTGATGGCCTGGATTATTCGATTCCTTTGTTTTGGCTATGGGGATGGGATTTCGAGCGAATGGATCTTATATATCGGAATTATTCTTCATGGGGTATGTTATGATTTCTTCTTTGTGACGGGACAGATTTATACGGACCAAAAAGCGGGCGATAAAATCAAGAATTCCGCGCAAGGCTTGATCACCTTCGCGACATATGGGATAGGCATGGGAATCGGATCGAAGCTTTCTGGCATCGTACTCGATTACTATACGGTCAATGACGTGAAGAATTGGCAAGCGGTTTGGATGGTGCCGGCGGCAATCGCTGGGGTGGTTTTACTCTTGTTCTTATTCTTCTTCCAAGATAATAAAAGCAAACCTACGTATTCTTAATCTTACGCAACATAAATGGCATAATCGAAGGAAAGAAGCGCTTCACAAATAGCCCAAATCCTTCGAGGAAACCGCCAACGAAGAACTCATTTTTCCCAGCTAGAATTGCTTGCAAAATTTTCACTGCGGTGAAGTTGGGATCTAGGCCTTTGGCCTGATTCGGATCCATTTTACCATAGGCCTCCCCTTTCTCATTCATCGCGTGAAGGGAAATGTTCGTCTTGATATAGCCAGGCAAAATCGTGGTCACGCGAATCCCATCGGCAAAAACTTCCGCCCGAACCGAATCAAAAAAACCAATTAAAGCATGCTTCGTCGCGCCATAAGCGGCTCTTCGAGGAGTAGAAATTCGTCCAGCAACTGAGGCAATCGGAACGAAAACGCCTAATTTTTGAGCGGCGAAAATAGGCAAAACCGCCTGCGTTAAAGAAACTATCGAAAAGAAATTCACCTCAAAAAGACGGCGATAAACGTCGAATTCGGTGTCTTTCACAAAAGAACGTTGGGAAACCCCTGCATTTAAGACGAGGTAATCAATCCGTCCA
Organism: Aquirufa sp. A-Brett2-W8; assembly: GCF_054558755.1. Lineage (NCBI taxonomy): Bacteria > Pseudomonadati > Bacteroidota > Cytophagia > Cytophagales > Flectobacillaceae > Aquirufa > Aquirufa sp. A-Brett2-W8. The sequence goes on along the minus strand of NZ_JBPXKS010000005.1, from coordinate 226,079 downwards.
TAGGTGTTGATGACATCATTCACCCGTTCCGTATGTTCAGCTAAAGAAAGCATATCGAAAGGAAGCACGTAAGCATTGCCACACGCTTTCGCCACTCGCTGCAATTCCTCCTCGCGACGCGCAGACAATACTAATAGCGCTCCTTCCGCCGCAAAAGCATAGGCTAAAGCCTCTCCGATTCCGGAGGACGCCCCTGTAATCCAAACTACTTTATTATGAAATTTCATGGGATAGCATTTTAGCTTCTAAGGCCTGAAAGAAATCGGCCATCGGATTAACCTCTAATCGCTGTAATTTCTGCCACAAACGAACGGCTTTGGTCATTAATCCACTTTCAATTAAGAATCCATCGTGTCCATATAGGGAATCGATGACGTGGAAAGAGGCATCTGGTATGTATTTAGCCAAAAACTCCTGCTCCACAATCGGAAACAAGGCATCGGATTTAATTCCTATCACCAAGGTTTTTGATTGAATTTGCTTTAAAGCGGCGATCGAACCGCCGCGATTACGACCCACATCTTGCGTATCCATCATTTTCGAAAGTTGAAAATAGGAATAGGCGTTAAAACGCTGAGCTAATTTTTCGCCCTGGTAGCGCTGGTAGGAAACGGCCCGTAAAGACGATCCGAAGGAATTTTCTTTTCTGGCTTGCGTAATCTGATAGGTTTCGTAATTCCGGTAGGAGATCAGGGCAGTCGCGCGTGCGGCTTTCATACCTTCTATACCCGCCTTAGGCTGGGATTCTTTCCAAGTGGGGTCGACTTCGATGGCCATTCTTTGGGACTCATTAAAAGCAATTCCCCAAGGCGAATGAATAGCGTTCGTCGCTACTAAGATGAGGTTTTCGATTAGACCCGGATTCATAATCGCCCATTCTACGGTTTGCTGACCACCTAAAGAGCCTCCGATACAAGTTTTGATCTTCGTTATTTTTAATTCCTTCCGCAAAACCTCGAAGCTAGACACGACATCGCGAATCGTCACGTCCGGAAACGTATGAAAATAGGGCTTCCCTGTTCTCGGATTCACCGATAAGGGACCAGACGAACCATAATGCGATCCTAAAATATTCACACAGACAATTAAGTTATTCTCAGGATTAAAGAGCTTTCCTGACCCTACGAGTCCTTGCCACCATTCTGCCACATCGTGACTTCCGGTGAAGGCATGGCAAATCCACACGACATTATCCTTTTTAGCGTTGAGTTTTCCCCAGGTTTGGTAAGCCAAATCTAAAACAGGCAATTCCCCCCCTAATTCAAGGGCAAATGGTGACGACGATTGAAAATGATGAAACTCAGCTTGCATGCACAAAATGGTTTATATTTCCCTAAACAGGCACCGCCTGGGGTAGGAATTAGCACCGGGGTCAACATTTGCAGACGGGTTGCCAGAAGTTCATTGAGCCTAGTCTCTCCCTTCTTCTTTATAAATCAACAAGCGGGGCTTTTTGATTTGAAGACGCAAGTAACAGCCGAATTCGCTTTTTTCCAAAATCTTTGCCGATTAATTCCTTTCTGACGATATTTGCCCCATGTTAAAAATAGGTATTTTCTATGGGGTATTAGGTGGCCTACTTTATGCACTTGCACAAACTAGCCTCCAGACCTACTTGCATCCTGAGCTAAAATTCATCTTTGTCTTTCTACTTTTCCAAACCTATTTAACCTTCAATCTCGCTCAGCTTGGCTTAAAAAAGGATGGAGAGAAATTCATTCCATTCCAACTGATTTCGCTTACGATTCGATTTATTTTTAGCGTCGTTTTCATCGGTTATTTCGCCTATATCCACACCGAAGATATGGTCTTGTTCGCCAGCAACTTTTTTGTACTCTATTTATGTAGCACAAATTTTGAAATTTTTGGTTTGCTTCGTAACTTGCGACGTTTTTAGAAAATAGCAAGATTAATATTTCAGATGCAGGTTAAGACTTCAATACAAAAAATGTACTTTTCGAATATCCTACTAGGGCTATTCCTCAGCTTTATCAGCTTATCGGCGTTCGCAAACGAACCCGCTGCAGCTCCTACTTCTGAGGTGAAGGAAACAGCTGCTCCAGCTGAGGCTAAATCAGAAAAATTCGATCCGGGTAAACTAATTCTTCACCACATTGCGGATGAACACGAATGGCACTTCTTCACAGTAGGTCATTTTCATGCTACCTTACCTTTGCCTTGTATTGTTTATACCGCATCAGCAGGTCTGCAGGTTTTTTCGTCCGCTAATTTCAAAAACGAGCACCACGAGGAGATCCCTTATAATGGGTTCGTTTTAGAGCATGGAAGAATTCACGCAGAAAATGGCGAGAAGGTATATGATGTTTCGATTACGAAAAATGTAGCGTCCTTATTTCTATCAGCTGTTTTATTATTGACCATCTTTATCGGTATAGGTAAAAAATACCAAGATAATCCACATAGAGCACCTAAAGGCTTACAATCGATGTTCGAGCCTATCATTATTTTTGTTCGTGACGAGATTGCAAAAAATAACATTGGCGAGAAACACTACCGTCGTTTTATGCCTTATTTGTTGACAATCTTCTTCTTTATTTGGTTCAATAACATGTTAGGTTTGATTCCGGGAGGAGCAAACGTGACGGGTAATATCGCCGTAACACTAGTTTTAGCCATCATAGCTTTTATTGTAACGAACGTAAATGGCCGTTCTACCTATTGGACTCATATCTTCGCGATGCCAGGTGTTCCTAAGTGGATGTTAATTATCTTAACTCCGGTAGAAATTGTCGGTGTTTTCATGAAACCGTTCTCTTTAATGGTTCGTTTGTTCGCGAATATCACCGCAGGTCACATCATTTTATTAAGTTTAGTATCCTTGATTTTCATTTTTGAAAATGCAGCATTAGGACTAGCAGTAGTTCCTTTCTCTCTTTTCATGAACGTAATCGAGCTAATTGTTGCCTTCATCCAAGCCTTCATTTTTACGATGTTAGTTTCGAATTATATCGGATCGGCGGTAGAGGAGCATCATCATTAATTTGTAAATTTTTTTTTATTATATAAACCCAAATCGTATGTCTATTTTATCGATTTTATTAGAAGTTTCTGTAGGTCTTGGTCTTGCAGGTATTGGTGCTGGTTTAGCTGCTTTAGGAGCTGGAGTTGGTATCGGCCGTATCGGTGGTTCTGCTATGGAAGCTATCGCTCGCCAACCAGAAGCATCTGGAAAAATTCAAGGTGCGATGTTAATCGTTGCTGCCTTCGTGGAGGCGGTTGCGTTATTCGCAGCAGTAATTTGTCTATTGGTAACTTTGAAATAAGATACCAATCAGAATCTCCAAAGGGTTAGCCTTTGAACCGATTCTACCCCATTTAAAACGCAATTTGGTTTACATTAGGTGCCAAATTGCGTTTTTTGAAACGATTTACATTAAATTAAAATACTATGGAGTTAATCACCCCAGACTTTGGACTTATCTTCTGGCAACTAATTGTCTTTGGAATTTTATTTTTCCTATTAGCCAAATATGCCTGGAAGCCCATCATTCAATCATTAGCCGAGCGCGAGCAATCGATCGACGAGGCAATCAAATTATCTGAAACAACGCGTGCTGAAATGGCTGAATTGAAAGCAGGTAATGAGCAATTAATCACGTCTGCTCGTGCGGAACGTGATGCTTTGATCAAACAAGCGAAAGAAGCATCCGATGCGATGATTTCTCAAGCGAAGTTAGATGCACAAACGGCAGCATATCAGGAAATCGAAAAAGCTCGTGTAGTCTTCGAACAAGAAAAATCAAGTGCCGTAGCAGCAATCCGTAAGGAAGCAGCATCACTTTCTTTAGATTTAGCTGAGAAAGTGTTAAAAAGCCAATTAAAAGACAAAGCAACTCAGGAGAAATTAGTCACTGAGTGGATGGCTGACGTTAAATTATCTTAATCGAATAGACCATGTCAGAATTAATTGTAGCTCACCGTTACGCTAAATCACTGCTAGACTTCGCCATCGAAAAGAACGCGGTAGAGGCTGTGGCTAAGGATATGATCGATTTCGCAGAAACTTGCGAAGGAAGTACTGAATTAGTTTTAGCGCTTAAGAGCCCAATCATCAAGCATTATACGAAGTTAGCTATCCTAGCAAAACTTTTTAAGGATAAATTCAATCCTGTGACTTATGGTATCTTCGTGATTATCACGAATAAAAACCGCGAGAAAATTCTTCCTGCTGTAGCAAAAGAATTTATTTCGATGTACACAGATTTTAAAGGAATCCAAAAGGCTACAGTTACGACTGCGTCTTCTTTAACAGTAGATCAGAAAGCAACGGTATCGAAAATTGTGAAAGATTACACCGGTAAAGAAGTGGAATTAATCGAACAAATAGATGAAAGCCTAATAGGTGGTTTTATCTTAAAGGTAGGTGACCAACAAATCGATGATTCGATTAAGCGGAAGCTAAACGATTTGAAAGTTTCTTTAGCATCTTAATGTAAAAGGCCTTGGAAACAGGGCCTTTTTCTTGCCCTAAATCGCGTCGCGCGCATTCTGTATGAAAAAATTTGCTTTATTTTCTGGATCGTTGATGGCAGGTATATCCGTTGCCTTGGGCGCTTTCGGTGCGCATGCCTGGAAGGATTATTTACGCGGAATTAATCGTTTGGAGACTTTTGAGACGGCTGCACGTTACCAAATGTATGGAGGAATCACCTTGTTGATTTTAGGGGTTTGGCAGATGAACTTCAGCAATAAACACTTAAAGTCAGCAGCCTATTTTCAATTCGCAGGATGCATCATCTTTCCTGGATCTTTGTATTTAATTTGCCTGACTAATTGGAGTATATTCGGAGCGATTGCCCCGATAGGCGGACTTTCTTTTCTACTGGGTTATGGATTGATGATGTGGTCCATCTTTAAGAAATAATTAGTGACGCATCACTAATTCAAGACTTAACCAAACAATCTCCCCCATCGTCTTACAGTGTAAGAAACGATCATCTTCATAATGCTTGGCTAATTCCGATTTTAATTGCTCCACATTATCTGGAGGGGCAATCTCATCTTTTGACATCACATCCATTAAGTCATACACCCGTTGACTCTCTGACTTTAATCGAGAGGCTATCATAGAACGCTCTTCTATTTGATATTGCCAAACCGATTCCGGCGTCATATATTTCATCCCCAATTCTATCAAGGCATTATTTTGCTTGAAATACTGTGGCAAATAAACCGATTTCTTACCCTCATAACATTGCTGATCAAAGTCAATGGGGCGTATTCGATAATATATCTCCTCAAAATCTGGCGTCGTAATCACCACAAAATTGGCCGAATGCATATCCCCCAATAATTGGACGAGACAACGCTCATTAAATTTGACAAATTCCTTTGCAAGACGAATGGGGGACTCTAAATTTTTCTCCAAATCTTGCTGAAGAAACGCGTCACCAGGCACACCCGCAATATGTTCCTCTACCAGTGTATTATCACAGGTGATATAATTGATCCTATTTGGCGATAAAATATGTTCTAATTCCAGCCCATAAACACGAGATGCATCCGCAATTTTAATGTAGAAATAATCAAAGTTATCATTCACCCGATTCACAATCCGAATCCGAAAGGGATGCGTATTTCCATAAGTACAATAATCCACCCGATCGATCACTAAGTGCTTAATTACCTCCTCATTTCCATCCGTTTTTAAATCGGCATAGATTTGTTTCAAAGCTTCATACACATCTTTTTGATCGCCCGGAGAGTAAAAAACTGTCTCCCAAAGGGTATCCACTTCATTCTTATCATAAAGAACAATGGAATTATCATAGCGCAACAGATCAGTATAGCTAATATTCATCTCATGCTCCCGGTTGTATTTATGTAAATACCTGCGAAGCTGTTGATTAATCCGATAAAGGGTCTTCTTTTTCGAAATAAGGGCCATTATTCAGTGTAGTCTAAGGATTTGCCGAACGTTTCCTTCAGTTGATAGACGGAATAGATGGCCAAAGCAAAGCATAAAATCCCTACATAAGCAGCAGAATGAATCAAGCCTACCGACGGAATTAAAAACTTAAAGAGTAAAGAAATAGGAATTAGTGCTCCCCGAACAAAATTAGGCACCGTCGTCGTAACGGTCATTCGAACATTCGTCCCAAACTGTTCTGACGAAAAGGTCAAAAATACGGCCCAATAACCTCCAAAGAAACCTAGCAAGGTAATCATCACATAAGCATGCGTGGTAGTAATATTAGACATCCCAAAGAGATAATACATGCAAATCCCCACCGCAATAAATAAATAGGTTAAAACAGCTTTCCCGCGACTCTTCAGCCATTGACTTAGGGCGCCAGCCGCAAAATCCCCAGTGGCAAGACCTATATAGCAAAACATAATCGCATCCCCGCCACTGATTTTTCCATCAATACCTATCAACTTCGAAATTTCCGGTGCTGAAAAGACCAAAATTCCGATGATATACCAAATAGGCAAGCCCATCAAAATGCAATACAGGTATTTTTTAAAAGTCGCTGGATTTTGAAAAAGCTGAAAGAAATTTCCTCGTTCTACTTTATCATCCATTTCCGTATACATGGATGATTCGAATGTCCCTAAACGCAAAAGTAAGAGCGCTAATCCCATTCCTCCACCTATAAAATAACAAGATCTCCACCACTCGGGATCTGCACTTAAGCCGGCAATGATTGGGGCAAAAACGGCTCCAGCCGCGCCCACACCTGCAATAATTAAGGTTCCAATACCTCGCTTGGATGGCGGCAAAGTTTCATTTACCAGCGTAATCCCAGCTCCTAATTCACCTGCAAGCCCTATTCCTGCAATAAAACGTATGATGGCGTAGGTATTCAAATCAGTTACTAATCCATTCAACGCATTGGCGGCAGAATACAATAGAATAGACCCGAATAATACTGATTTTCGACCTTTTTTGTCCCCATAAATTCCCCACAAAATTCCTCCTAGCAACATTCCGCCCATTTGGACATTCATCAAGTTCAAACCCTGATTCAATAAGTCATTGCCTTTTAAACCTAGGCTCATCAAGCTAGGATTTCTTACTACCGAGAATAAAATCAAATCATACACATCCACGAAGTAGCCGAGAGCGGCGACGGCGATGAGCATTTTAGCTTTAGTAGAAATAGTTTCGTTTTCCATACTAGCGAGAAAGCATATCTGACCGGTGAGAGTCTAGTTTTAAAAAGATAAAAAGCAAAATAGTGAAAGACCATAAAGACGATCCCCCGTAACTAAAAAAGGGTAAAGGAATTCCCATAATGGGCATCAAGCCAATCGTCATCCCTATATTAACTAAAAAGTGAAAAAACAGAATTCCTACTAATCCATAGCCATAGGCGCGTGCAAAACGGGAACGCTGTAAATCCGCTAAATACATTAATCGCCAAAGAAAACCCAGGAAAAGTAGAATCATCAACATCACACCAATAAAGCCGTGCTCTTCCCCAATGGTACAGAATACCATGTCGGTACTTTGCTCCGGAACGAAATCAAATTTTGTTTGCGTCCCTCCTAAAAAACCCTTACCCCAAAATCCCCCAGATCCAATCGCAATTTTCGATTGTGTCACCTGGTAACCTAGACCTCGAGGATCAAATCCTGGATCAATTAACACGCGAATACGGTTTCTTTGGTGTTCTTTTAAGACGTTATTCACTACCCAGTCGACTAATAAAGCCAAGGTCATAATTCCAGCAATGGCACCTGAAAGACGTAAATAGGTCTTGGGATCTCTTTGCATGTAAATGGGTAGAAATACCACTAAAAGACCTGTCAACAAAACCAAAACGAGTAAGATCACCCAAGCCTTCACAAGCAGGGCCGAAACAAAAAGTACAATCCCCCCCATAAATAAAGCAGGATAGGTTCCTGGCAAGCCCTCCCGGTACAATAGAATAATAAACGAGGCGAAAACTAAGGCAGAGCCCGTCTCATTCGAACCAATAATCAATACCATGGGGATACCTATAATCAAGGCGGCCTTCCATTGATATGAAAATTTACTTAGGTTCACTAGCGGATCATTTAGGTATTTAGCTAGTAAAAGGGCGGTGGCTGTTTTAGCAAATTCGGCAGGCTGAATGGTGGCACTCCCAAATTTAAACCAAGAATGAGACCCATTAATTGTCACCCCTAAAAATGGCACGGCAATTAATAAAAGCAATAAACCGAGGTAAATAAACAGAGCAAAGGATTCGAAAAAACGAAAATCGATTACTAAAATACATACAATCAGCACTAAACTTGTTCCTATCCAAACTAATTGTTTCCCCGCATTCGAATCATAGAAAGCAGGATCTGAGAATGAAAGAGGCGCATCCGGACTATAGACGGCCGAATAGATATTCAACCAGCCTAATCCGATGAAAAACACATAGAATCCTACCGTTATCCAATCGAGGCGACCTTGTATGTGATTCGAATCTGTCATTTTTTAGTTGAATCAATGGCAAGCTTCTTTCGAGCAATACCACCGTACGCATTTGGCAAATAATTCATATTCAGGAATTTGGTTTCCACCGCTTTGCGATCCACTTTCCGTTTTAAGTATTTTTCAACTACTAAAGAAGCAATAGGTGCTGCAGCAGAACCACCGAAACCCGCATTTTCCACAAAAACAGCAATCGCGATCTTCGGATTATCTCTTGGGGCAAAAGCGATAAAAATCGAGTGATCCTTCCCCTTTTGATTCTGGGATGTACCCGTTTTGCCCACCATCAATATGTCAGGAATTTTACCATCAGGACCCACCGTACCATTTGCGACAGCATCTTGCATTCCATCAATGACGACATTGAAATATTTAGCCTCTACCCCCACTTTTACGGGAGTTTTATAAAAAGGATCAATGCTTTTTGCTAAACCCACCCCTTTCACCACGTGAGGCGGAATATACCAGCCTCTATTGGCGATGATTGCTGCGAGATTTGCCATTTTCAAGGGACTAACGACAATTTCCCCTTCGCCAATACTTATCGAATAGATATTAGAAAATTTCCAACTTTTCTCCCCTTTATAAACGGCATTATAATAATCTACGTTTGGCAAAATCCCCTTCTTCTCGTTTCCTAAATCAACCCCTAACTTACGTCCAAACCCAAAATTAGCGACCAAGTCAGCCCAACGTTGCAATCCTGTAGCCGAACGCTCATACGTGTCTCCGGAAGTATTATCGTAAATCATCTTGCGAAAGGCATGATAAAAATAAGGGTTACACGACACGCGAATCGCTCCTCGCAAATCCACCGGTCCGTGCACGTGGCATTTAACCGGAGCACCAGCATGCGAATAGACCGTACCTGGACCGATAAAGCCAAGTTGTTGACCTACCAAGGCTTGCACTAATTTGAAAGTAGACCCCGGACGATAATAAGCAGAGGGCGGTCTATTTAGCAGTGGCTTCATCGGATCCAAGGCTAATTGTTGGTAATAATTCGAAAAATTATTACCCGTCAAAAGACTCGCATCATAAGACGGTGCCGAAACCATCGCTAAAATTTCTCCAGTCGAAGGTTCGATGGCCACGACACTACCTACCTTATGCTGCATTAAGCTATCTGCATATTCCTGAATTTCTAAGTCAATAGAGGTATATAGATTATTCCCGGATATGGGGTTAATGTTCAAGGAGCCATTTTTATAATCGCCCTTTTCCACACCATTGCTATTCACCATCCGGTATTTCACTCCTCTCTGACCTCGCAAAGTTTCCTCATAAAAGGATTCAATTCCAGAAATACCCACATAATCCCCTTGGCGGTAATAATCGTCCTTCTGATCAACAAGAGCAGTGGGACTAATCTCTGCGACGTAACCTAAGGCGTTCGAAAAGGAACGGGATTGATAGGTGCGAAAGGCATTTGTCTCAAAAAAGAAACCCGGAAAATCAACCATAGCATCTTGTACACTGGCAAAATCTTCTTTCGATAAATGCTTCAAAAATAAACTTGGTTTTACCCGCGAATAGGCCCTTGCCCGCTGAGTTGTTTTAATGAAATATTCTCTAGTCACCCGAAATACTTGACAAAAATGATTCGTATCCTTCACCACGGCTTTTCGCGGAATCATATACAAATCATAAACGGGGGTATTATAAACAATTAATTTACCAAATCGATCGTAAACTTCGCCTCGAAAAGGTATCTGAATAATTTTCCGAATCGCGTTATTATCAGCCGCTTTTTCATACGTGTCATCGACCACTTGCAGGAAAAACAACTTCCCAATGAACAAGAGCCCAATGATTCCGAAAAACAAGAAAATCAGATTTCGCCGCTGAGTAAACAATAGATTGATATTTTAATGACAAAAATACGGAATTATCTGCGCTTCTGCGAAAGCTATTTGGGAAGACTTTTGATGAGTGCCAAAAGCGCAAAAGCGATCGATCCCAGCGAAAAAATAATGGTAAACCACGGTTTTTCGGTACTAAAATAGCCATCGAGATAGCGACCCGCAAAAACACCGGCAAGTATGGTAGCGAGCATCTGAAAGGCAGCGCCTAAGAATTTTTGGTATGAATTCATATTCACCTAAATTTATCCAATTTTCGGGAAGATAAATCGTAAATTTGAAAATTGTTCTTTTGAACCTTATGCACAGGATTTTCATCTTGCTTTTTCTGGCCCTCGGCACCTGGTCTTGTTCTCAATACAGTAACAAGCCTGTGGCCGTCAGCTTTCATAATGTGAATGCAAAATACAATGCCATTTGGCAGGCATCCAGGTTAGATAAAGAATTGCAAAAAAAAGCTTTTGCCGAAAGGAAAGAGAGTTATAACTCCATTTTGCCTATCATTATTCCCCGGGACTCCAGCTTTAAACAAGGCAACGAAAAAGACATCAAAGAATTAATTCGTAAAGCGTCTTTAGTCATCGATCGACACCAAAATTCCCATTTCATCCTTGATGCTTACCTGCTGATAGGTAAAGGTCGTTTATACCAAAACGACCTGAAAAATGCCATCGAAACCTATAAATATGTCAATTCCCTCGAAATTAGACCGGAGGCTATGCTAGCTCTTTATGAAATCTATTTACATCAACTTGAGTTTACTTCAGCCGAGAAAATCGAAGAATTCCTGAGCGAGAATCCCTTGAATTCCAACGAGAAAAAACAATTTTTACTACTCAAAGCCTATTCCTTTCAGCTCCTGAATGAACCATTGAAAGCAGTAGCCATTTTGCAGGAAGCCTCCAAATTTATAAAAAAAGGGGACGAAAAGGCACGCATTTCCTTCATCATGGGACAATTATTTAGCGAAAATAATCAGCCTAATTTAGCTTTAGAGAGCTTTAAAACAGTAATTAACAACAAGCCGAGCTACGATTTACAATTGCAAGCAAGCCTTGCCATCCACCAGCTGGAAGGAAATGTCGAGGCCTTGAATCAAATGTTGAAAGATCCGAAAAATGAAGACCACAAATCTTTCATCTACGTGAAAATAGGGCAATATTATTATGCTCGGAAAAACTTTAAAAAAGCCAAAGAAAACTGGGAAAAAGGTGGCGAAAATAACCCGAATAAGGGTGAACTCTATTTTCAATTAGGGGGTCTTTTTGCCAAACAAATGAAAGACTATGATCTAGCAGCAAGCTACTATGATAGCGCTGCCACCTACCTTTCATCGAATCATCCAGATTTTGCAAAAGCACAAAAATTAAAATTATCCTGGGGCAAGTATGCAGCCCTATCTAAACAGGTTACTTTGCAAGACTCGCTACTCCATTTAGCAACTCTAAGTCCTGCCGCCTTGCACGATAAATTTTTAAAACAACAGAAGGACACGGTAAAAAAAGCTTCGCTTATCACGAAAACGGTGGCACCTATTTTCACAAGGAGAGGATTTAGTTCCGATCAACAAAATTTTTATTTCAATAATGAACAGGCGCGCATTCAGGGCAGTATTGAATTTTCTAATCGATGGGGAAATCGAACATTAGAAGATTTTTGGAATCGTAAAAACAAAAATACCAGCATTAGCCTTGCCGCTATGACAAATGTTGCCCCTGAAAAAACAATAGGCTCAAGCAAGGAAACGAATGGACAAGCGGAAGAAAACTGGATGAAATCTATCCCAATGAGTTCCGCTGCAAAATTAAAAGCAGCGAAAACAATGGAGGAATCCTTGTTTAAATTAGGAAAACTAGCCCGCTTAGAATTAGGGGAAAATGAGCTAGCTAATACCATGCTTAAAAGACTTTTGACGGATTATCCCAGTACGGCCTTTGAAGCAGAAGCGCTGTATATCCGCTATTTAAGTAGTGAAGGAGTGGAGAAATCCAGCTTCCGATCTACTTTATTCGAACGCTACCCCAGTTCCTATTTCAAGACTATGATTCTAAAATTAGAAAATGGGATTTTATCTGAGAACAAAGAATTACAAGCACAGAAAAAATACGAGGACGCATTTGTGCGTTTTGAAGCAAAGGATTTTAAGTTCACCATGGAGGCCTGTCTTTTCATACAACAAAATTATCCCGGTAGTAAATTGGAAGATAAAATTGTATTTTTATTGGCGCTTTCTAAAGCGGGGATGCAGGAGACAGAAGAATGTAAAAATCTGTTACAAGAGTTTATAATTTCCTTTCCCACTAATCCACTACTGAAAGAGGCCACCGAAATGCTAAAGCTGATCAACAAATGATAGAATTCAACAAAGAAAATAAGCTGAATAAAATTAGTTTAGCCTATAAAATTTTTGGTGGCACATTCTTGTTTGCCATTCTGTTTATCACGGCGGTTAATTATAATTTTCTTTGGCTATTTGGTGGGATGCCTAGTTTACAGGAACTAGAAAATCCGAAGAGTCAAGAGGCATCCCTTTTAATTTCAGAAGATGGCGAAGAAATAGGCAAATACTTCAGAGAGAATAGAAATCCAGTAGAGTTCGAAGAATTGCCTTCCGTGATTGTAAACACGCTTATGGCGACGGAGGATGCCCGTTTCATCAACCATTCGGGAATTGATGTGCGTTCTATGGCACGGGTATTATTCACTTTTGGAACTTCTGGAGGAGGCAGTACCATCTCGCAGCAATTAGCAAAGAACTTATTTCATACGCGTTCCTTGGAATACGGAGAAGATGATCCGATTTATGTGGGTTTATTGATGAAAGTGGGAGGGCTGAGAACGGCTATTGCAAAAGTGAAGGAATGGATTTTAGCCATCAAATTAGAGCGCCGTTATACGAAGCAAGAGATCATGGCTATGTATTTGAATGAAGTGAGTTTTGGGAATAACGCCTATGGCATTCAAGTCGCTTGCCGTACTTACTTCCAGAAAAACGTCCAAACCGTCAGCTATGCCGAAGCAGCAACGCTGATCGGATTATTACAAAACCCGTCTTTATACGATCCTCGCTTACGTCCAGAACGTACTCTCGCGCGCCGAAATACCGTGTTAGATCAATTAGCGAAATACGAATTTGTAACGGAAGAGGATGCAGAAAAAATGAAAACGAATCCTTTGAATCTACATTATAAAGTGGAGAATCAGAATACGGGTTCCGCCCCCTATTTACGGGAATCTATTCGTAAAGAAATTTTAGGCGTCCTACAAGAGATTAATAAAGATCGCCCAGAGGATCAACAGTTAAACCTGTATACGAGTGGCTTGCGCATTCACACTACGATCGACTCCCGCATGCAAAAATATGCACAAGATGCGGTACAAGAGCACATGAAGGCGGAACAAATTGCTTTCAATCAGCATTGGGCAGGACGCAATCCCTGGGTAAATGAAAAGATGCAAGAGTTAAAAGGCTTTATTTCTACTGCGATGAAGCGCACGCAACGGTACCGAGATTTGATGGAGGCCTATAATAATGATGAGATGCGTGTTTGGGAAGAATTAAAACGTCCCATTAAAATGACTGTTTTCTCCTATCACGGGGACATCGACACCACCTTAAGTCCATTGGATTCCATGCGTTATTATAAGCGCATTCTAAATATTGGTATGATGTCCATGGATCCGACGAACGGACACGTAAAATCCTGGATAGGGGGAATTAATTATAAGTACTTTAAGTATGATCATATTTCCCAAAGTAAGCGCCAACCCGGCTCTACTTTCAAGCCATTCGTCTATGGTGCGGCGATTGAAAATGAAATAGCGACGCCTTGCGATAAGTATGTGGATGAACCCGTGACTTTTGGTACGGAGGATGGATTAACGAATGATACGTGGACTCCTCAAAACTCTGACGGCAAATACAGCTACGAAAACTTGACCCTTCGCAGAGCGATGGGACGTTCGATTAATACCATATCGGCTAAATTAATGAAGTCTATGGGCGCGAGTAAAATTGCCGATTTCGCACACAAAGCTGGAATTACAAGTCCACTCTATGAAGGTCCGTCACTTTGCCTAGGTACTTCAGAGGTTTCGGTCTTAGAACAAGTTTCTGCCTATAGCACCTTTGCGAATGGAGGTGAAAAAATCGATCCTATTATCATTCTTAAGATTACGGATAAAAATGGCGTGGTATTAAGGGAATTCTCCCCTACGGCTAAAGCGGTAATGAAACCAGAAACCGCCTACCTGATGACCTTTATGTTACAGGGAGCTGTACGTGAACCCGGCGGAACGGCCGAGGGTCTAAACCGAAGCTCCATCGCAGCTGGAAATGAAATAGGAGCAAAAACGGGTACAACCTCGAATTTCTCTGATGGTTGGTTCATGGGAGTTACCCAAAAACTAGTTACTGGAGTTTGGGTAGGAGGCGATGACCGAAGTATTCACTTTAGAAATATAAGTTTAGGACAAGGTGCTAAAATGGCCATGCCTGCCTTTACTAAATTCATGGAAAAAGTCTACGCTGATCGATCACTCGCCTTAGATGGGTATCAAAAAATGCCCTTTATTAAACCCGAAAACATCGTTTTTGACTTTAGCTGTGTAGGTGGTATCGGTGGGGATTCCACGCTAATTAGTTCCACTGCAACCGCCTTACCCTAATGAGAATTTTAGCCTTCGTTTTTATTATCCTTTTTACATTTGCCTGCAGTTCTAAAAAAACGGGTGAAGAACTTGCCAAAGAAAATTGCAGTTCTTGCCACAAGTTTCCAGATCCAAGTCTTTTGGACAAAAAGACCTGGAACGACCAAGTGCTGATGGATATGTCCTACCGTTTCGGCATGCGCAACAAGTTTGAATTAGCGGCAAAAATTACGGAGGAGCAATTTCAGACAGCTGTAGACCTAAATATCTTTCCAGATACACCGGCTATGAGCGTGGAAGATTGGCAGGCAATTGTTGATTATTATGTAACAAACGCACCAAAAAATCCCCTTCCTCAAAAAGCGAAAAGTCCTATATCATCACAAACTTTTAATTTCAAAAAGGAGGACTTCCTATCTCCATCCCTTAAACAAGGACGAGTTACTTCTATCAAAGTGCACCCCTCTAAATCCGAAGCTTGGATAGGAATGAATACCAATGAAACGGTAATTATAGACAGTAAACTTCAAGTTAACTCTATCCTTCAAACCCCTAGCCCTAATGTCAACACCGCCTTTATTCAAGGGAAGACCTATCTTTTAAGTATTGGAAAAATACTTCCGAATGATGAAAAAATTGGGGAATTATTTCAGGTTAATTCAGGCGGAAAACTTGCTAAATTAGTCGACGGCTTAAAGCGCCCTGTCGATATGCAAGTGGCCGATTTTAATGGCGATGGCACAATGGATTATCTCCTATGCGAATATGGATATCAGGCCGGACAGTTGATTTGGGTGGATGGAAAATCAAAAGAGCGGCATCTGTTAAAGTCGCAGCCAGGTGCCAGAAATGTCATTATTAAAGACTATTCGAAGGATGGAAAACCAGATATTCTAGTCCTGATGGCGGAGGCGAAAGAAGGTGTTTCCTTATTTATAAACAAGGGACTAGGAATGTTTGTTGAAAAACCGCTGCTACAATTTGAGTCGGTTTGGGGAAGCAGTTTTATGGAAGTGGCTGATTTGAACCAGGATGGATTTGATGATATCGTCATTTCTAATGGGGATAATGCAGACAATTCAAATACAAAAAAAGCGTACCACGGGGTACACCTATTTATCAACGATGGAAATAATAATTTCAAGGAAGCCTATTTTTACCCCGCTTATGGAGCCACTAAAACACTCGCGCGCGATTTTGATGGAGATGGGGACCTTGATCTAGCCATGATCGCCTTCTTTTCGGAGAATGATAAAGGGAAAAACGAATCGTTTTTGTACTTCCAAAACCAAGGGAAACTACAATTTCAAGTCAGTAATCTAAGTCTTCCAGATGATGCGCGTTATATGGCCATGGATGCAGGTGATTTCGACAGAGATGGGGATATAGACCTACTTCTAGGTAATTTTCAATTTGGAAAACCAAAGCCAGGCGTTATATTAACACCTGGCCTTCAGATTAGACTTTTAAGAAATACGATTCGCTAATTAAGTTTTGCCCCCTTAGGAATGAAAGCCTGTGCGCTTGCACTTTGGCTTAAATAAGACGAACCATAGTTCCAGTCGACCTTTTGTTTATGACCCTTAAAGGTATAGCTAAATGCTTGCCCCGGCTTCACCGCTGCTTTCTCCAGCGCCGAATTAAGTTTAAATGCCTTCATTGGACCTCGGTTTTGAAAAGCTATAAAGGCTAATTCGGATCCCACTTGAATACCCACCAGCGATTTCGCATCCGCTGGCACCAGCATACCTGAGTTCTGAGCGTAAGTGAATCCTTTGCCATTGCCTAATAAAACACCCCCATTCGAAGCATCGTAACGACCCATAGCAACCTCGTTCGCAAAGTTATTGCCCACATATAGGATATCTAAAAAACCGTCCGAATTTACATCCAAAATCTGCATCCCATTTAAAGACGATAATTGTGCCATATCCGGCAAAGCCTTTGCTTTAAAATGGCCTCCCCCTAGATTCTCCATATACATCGAAGCATTTTCCGTAAAGGATAATTTAGAGGCCTTCGCCTTCTCTTTTTCCGTTAAGAAATCATTTTGCGTGATCTTTCCGTAATCTTTGTAATATACCCAGCGCTGACGCGTTGAATTTAATTGTTTGTGAACATCATCTTTCCCAAACAAAGGCGCTGAAACGGGAGTACCAGCCGCGCTTTGGAAATAAACAAAGGGGAATATATCATACACTCCGTTTGCATCCACATCGCCATGTAAAACATCTACTGGCTGCTTCGCATTTGCACGCAATAAGGTATTCTTACCCATATTACCCGCTACTAAGTCCATATCACCGTCTTGGTCAAAATCTGCCGCTGTCACGGATCCCCAAAGACCCGTCATCTCCTCTAATCCCGTCTTTTCTAATTTTACCAACTGCCCTTTCTCGTTTTGATAAATCTGAATCGGCATAAACTCACCAGCAACCACTAAATCTGACCAGCCATCGTTGTTCACATCCGTCCAAACCGCATCACAAGCTAAACCAGGTTTCAATAAATCTGGTGCCCATTTCGACGTCAAATCCGTATATTTAATCGATCCTGATTTTGAATCATTACGAAGCAAACGAGATGGAGTTCCTTGTGGATAAGAGAACGGAACATTGCGTCCACTCACATAAAGATCTAAATCACCATCCTTATCAAAATCAACGGCACGAACTGCCGCATTACTTTCCGTAAACGCTGGCAAAGCAGCTGAAACTAGGGTAAAATTCCCCTTCCCATCATTCGAATAGATGACATCCTGCAAGCTAGCTGCCCCTATTTGACCTTCTGTTCCCCCTCTCGCAATATATAAGTCCAAATCTCCATCGCGGTCCATATCAATCAACAGCGACCCTAAATCCTCCCCTAATTTTTCCTTCTTCTCCGCCATCCCTTCTAGGAATTTCGCTACGAATTTTCCCGACGGCTGTTGTAGATAGAAGATTCCTGAATAAAACTTAGCTCCTCCCACGAAGAAATCTTCCAAACCATCGCCATTCACATCCCCTACAGATGCTCCTGGCCCTAGTTGAGACATTTTGAAAGGGGTTAAACTTTGGTAATTAAAATCAATAAAGTCTAATTCCTTGTGTACATCCGTTAATTGCATTTGATCCGTTACATCTTGCAATAAGGGTGCTTGTGTCTGGTATAAAGAAACATAAGGCTGTTTTGCATCCGAAATTTTTACTTTCAAGAGCTTATCCACCCCAGGTCGAGTAATGACCTGCATCGAATCATTGGGCCAAATAATGCGCAATTCTTTAATTTTCTGCTTTGCCCCTAAGCCAATATGAGCCACGGCCTCCACACTAGATAAATAACCTCTAAAAGGCGAATTCTCATAATAAAAATAAGTGCCATCCGCATACAAACCTTCGATGCGGGTTCCAATACCTTGGGTATTTTGGCCTTTACCCTCCATCTTAACACGCAAATAATGACCCTTATCAGCATTTGATTCTACCGTATTGTTTTGGTAAACAAAAGCCTCGTCATTGATATTATTAACTACATAGTCCAAATCCCCATCATTATCTAAATCTCCATAAGACGCCCCATTAGAGAAGGACGGACGTTGAATTCCCCAAGCCGCACTCACATCGTCAAAATGCATTCCTCCCTTATTCTTAAAGGCATAATTATTTACCTTAATAACCGGCATTTGCTCTAATAGAATCGCATCAGATGCCAAACGAGCGGAATTCGCACGATACAGCATAAAATCACGATCCGTCACGTCCCGAGGAAAACCATTAGTAATCATCAAATCACGGAAACCATCATTATCAAAATCTGCCAAAGAAGGGCACCAGCTCCACTCTGTTTCTGCCATGCCAGCCATCAAACTAATCTCCTGGAAAGGCGCAGGAGAACCATCCGCCTTTTTACCTGCATTTAACTGTAAGGTATTACGCATGTATTGATACGTATAACCGTGTATATCACTGTTTTGATAGGACTGGTAGCTATTAGGCGGCGCTAATTGCTTCTTACGCTCATTGTCCTTAGGCAACATATCTAAGGCCACGATATCAGGACGTCCATCATTATTGATATCTGCCACATCATTACCCATTGCCGATAAACTGGTGTGCTTGAAATACGCTTTAGCCTGATCCGTAAACGTCCCATCATGGTTATTGATGTACAAAATATCGTCTGAGACATAATCATTCGTCACATAGATATCTGGCCAATTATCTTGGTTGATATCACAGATATTAATCCCTAGACCATAACCCTCAATTGTAATTCCTGCCTCTTTCGACACATTCGTATAGACCGGATGATTCTTTTCTTTCGACCAATCATTGCGGTACATCCGGTCGGTATTCGGATACGACCCATCGGTTACTTTAGGACGATATAGTGACGGCACTTGATCAATTACATCGGTCAAAACATATAAGTCCAAATCCCCATCCCGATCATAATCAAAGAAGGCCGCATGTTCGCTATGGCCCGAATCATTGATTCCATACTCCGCTGCCATCTCCTTAAAACTAGGCTTACCCGCCTTAATTCCTTGGTTCACGAAGAGCATATTTTGGCGATCACGTTCTGCATTTTTCATCGTCGCAGAAACATACACATCTAATAAGCCATCACCATTGATATCCACAATACTCACGCCAGAACACCAGCGATCTTTTGTGTCTAAACCAGCCGCTTTACCTAACTCTTCAAACTTCATTTCCCCTTTGTTCAAATACAGAGCAGCATTCGCCTGCGAGCCTGAAAAAAAGAGATCTAAAAGCCCATCATTATTGAAATCTCCCATACCCACACCGCTTCCGTTGTAGAGGTATTCATACTTCAAAATACTCAAGGAGTCATTCTCCACGATCTTATTTGAAAAATGAATACCGGTATCATCACTGGATAAAAGCTCGAAAGTAGTGGCGTTTTTACAAGAGACAACTAGAAACGAAAAAGCGATAAATAAGTAGGCGTTAATATACTTCATAGGGTTATTTTAAACTTAAGCGAAAATAAAAAAGGTGGGATTAATATCCCACCTTTTTAAAAGAAAATTAGAACAAATTAATATCCTGGGTTTTGCTTCAATATTGAAGTACCTTGAATGTCAATTTGAGCTTGAGGGATAGGTAAATACTTATCCGTTGCTTGGTAAGATGCTCCACCAAACTTCGTAACTAAGTATTGCTTCTCATAATTTAAGTATGCATTTAACGTACTTACATCAGTTCCCCAACGAACTAAGTCGAAGAAACGGTGACCTTCAGTCGCTAATTCTAACATACGCTCCATACGAACCGCCTTTTGAGCAGACGCCTTATCAGCAAATGCTGTGTAAGGAGAGATTACGTAGTTAGCCTCAGCAACACCACCTTTCATTACGAAACCTGCAGGGTTAGCCGCACGAGCACGCACTTGGTTGATGTAACCTAAAGCAGTAGCTAATGAACCAGCTTCGATTTCAGCCTCAGCAGCCATTAACAATACGTCAGCAAAACGAATGATGTTGAAGTTCATCGTTGCATAACCACGTGTCCAAGAAGAACCATCCGTTAATGTATTCTCTTGACGCTTGTAGTATACGTATTTCTTAGGTGAGTAAGGACCTGCATAAGTTTGATCACGAATCCAGTTCTTACCAGGGTGCTCGATCCAGTCTAAGTATTGGATACCACGACGACCGATAGTGTGGTCAATACGTGGATCTAAAGCACCAGCATCTTCTGTAAACGCAACAGATGAAGAGATTTGATAGTCTTGCTTCAATGCATTCGCAGGTAAGTTATAATCTGGAGCTCCAGCCGTCTCAGTTAAAATAGGCAAACCATTCACTGTACGATAAGCATTAGCTAACGAGAATGAAGGTTGGAAGAATCCGCAGCAGTTACCTGGACCATCAGAACCCGTATTGTATGGGTAGTTCAAGTCATCGAAACCATTCGCGTTATTCACGTTACCTGTGTTCATAGACGATTGGATTGCAAATATAGCCTCCTCGTTGTTGTCATTCTCCGCATTGAAGATTTCCGCAAACTTAGCAACTAAACCATATTTCTTACCATTCGTAGTTACACCATTCGTAATTACGTCAGTAAACTTAGCTTTCGCATCAGCAAACTTTCCTTGGAACAATAACACTTTTCCTAAATAAGCTTGAGCAGCCCATTTGTTCGCACGACCCGCAGATGAAGACGTTGCTGGCAAGTTTGTATATGCATAGGCAAAGTCACCTTCAATCTTATCCCAGAATGCTTCTGTGTTAGCTACTTTTTCGATTCCTTTACCATAATCCATTGTCTCATCGACGTAAGGAACAGAGTTAAACAACTTCTTCAATTCGAAGTAGTAGTGACCACGTAAGAAACGAGCTTCAGCAACAATACGAGTCTTGTCTGCAGCAGACAATTGTTTCGAACCATTCGCTAAGTTAATCGTCGCATTACAACGTGCGACACCTTCGTATTTTGCTCTCCAAGTATCATTCAAGTCCCCGTCAGTAGGTTGAACCTCATAACGTTGCATAGGGTTGATAGAAGTAAAGTCACCCGCATCCGTACCCTTGTTGTTCTCTCCACCGCGGATAGAACCCCAAACCCAGTTATTACCTGCTGCAAGACGAGTAAACCCCTTAGCAGCTAACTGTGCATAAGCCCCAATTAAGGTGCCTTCTACGCCAGCTTTAGAAGATAATTGCGCTTGAGCCAAAGAGGCAGTAGGCGGAACTTCTAAAAACTGATCCTTACAAGCGAAGGTCAACGTAAGAGCTGACACACTCACTAAAGCTATTCGCTTAAAAATCTGATTATTTTTCATTTTTTTATTTTATTAATTAAACTATATAACTAACAGCGTGGACTTTATGTTTTAGAAAGTCAAATTGATAGATGCATTGTATGAAGGTGTCACAGGGTAGTTACCCACATCAATACCGAAACCTGTATCTGCCGCTCCACCTACACCTGGATCTAAACCTTTGTACTTAGTAAAAGTAAAGATGTTGTTAGCTGAAACAGTAAACTTCGCACGCTTGATACCTAATTTAGAAGTATAAGATTTCGGAATATTGTATCCTAAAGAAACGTTTTGAATACGTAAGTAATCACCGTTCTCTACATACCATGAGTTAGCAGCACCTGAAGTTGACAAGTTAGAATTTGATTCCCAAATCGGAGCAGCTGCGCTGTTTCCTAATGCTGGAGTCCATGATTGCTTAGCGCGTTCCCCTTTTCCTGATCCTTCAAACGTTCCGAAGAAGTCTGTAAACCACTTAGATTGGTTCCAGATTTGGTTTCCTACTGAAGCGTATAAATACGTAGCAAATTCAAAATCCTTGTAAGTCAATCCTACGTTGATACCACCTGTATAAGTTGGTACTGGAGAACCTAAGAAGGTACGGTCATCAGTTGTGATTTTACCATCACCATTGATATCCGCATAACGGAAACGACCTACTCCTTTACCGTCTTGTGCTGGCGCAGAACTTACTTCAGCTGCAGAACCGAAATATCCCAATACTTTATATCCGTAGAAAGAAGATAGAGATTGACCTACTTCCATACGAACTGGCGTAATTCCACGGAATGCACCACCTGTTAAGTTGGTAACACCTGGAGCAAATGCAACGATTTCGTTTTTCAAGAATGAATTGTTGAATGTTAATTCATACTTCAAATCAGAAGTGATGTTACCACGGTTAATGATTTGGAAATCAATACCTTGGTTACGCATCTTCGCCACGTTCACAGAAGGAGCAGAGGCAGCTGGTCCTACTACCGCTGGAAGAGGCACATTGAATAATAGATCACGTGTATCTTTTCTCCAAACATCTAATACGATTTCCCACTTACCATTGAAAAGAGTTGCATCAAAACCAATGTTCAATGTTTCTGAAGTCTCCCACTTTGCAGCTGGGTTACCAATACGAGAACGATAGTATCCCTCATTAGCTCCTGATGATTGACCATCAATCGCATAGAATGAATTACCTCTGTTCGCTGCATATAAAGAGAACTGGTTAGCTGGGTCTACGTTATTCGAGTTACCCATAATTCCCCAACCACCACGGATTTTCAAATCAGAGATAGCAGGAAGATCCTTCATAAACTCCTCAGATGTTACTCTCCAAGCAGCAGATACTGCAGGGAAGATACCATAACGATTCTCAGGACCGAAACGAGATGATCCGTCACGACGAACAACTCCAGTTAAATAATACTTCTCATCGAAGTTATAATCTAACTTAGAGAATAGAGAGTAGAAATTCACACCTGAATACAAGCCTGAGTTAACTACTGGAGATTGTACTGACGATAAAGTTACGAAGTCTAAGTCCATTGAGAATGGATTGATACCTGAACCAGACATCTGACGACCTGCACCTGTATTCAATGCCTCCATACCTACTAATGCTTTAACACCATGTTTTCTCCATTGGTATTTGTAAGCAGCTGTATTAGTGAAAGTATAGGCAAAGTTATAACCTGATCCTTCACCGAATGAATCTGAAGCCTCTGGCTCAGAATCCCCTAAGTACCTGTAGTTATAATCTTTGTATGCGTAACCTGAATATTGACCACCGATTGAAGACTTGATAATCAAATCTTTGATTGGCTCATACTCTACATAAACATTACCAAATGCAGATGCATTATAATTGTTATCATTCGTGTTATTTCTTATCCTTGAACGAACTGGGTTACGAGGGTTATTAAAACCTGCAGCCTTTGTAGAGGCAAAGCTTCCGAACTCATCATAAACTGGAATCGCTGTAGGCATACGGTAAGCAGATAAGATAACTGACTCGTCAGCAGCTACGCCTAAACCATTATTACCTCCTGATTGACCACGAACTGAACGATAGGTCATTTGGATGTTTTCACCCACACGCAATTTCTTTCCTAAATCAAATTCAGAGTTAAAACGAGCTGAATAACGCTTGAAATCGTTTTCAAGTAAGATACCTTGTTGCTCTTGTCCAGATAAACCTAAGTAGAAACGACCTTTGTCAGTTCCTCCTTGGATTCCTAATGAATGACGCATAGTAGAACCGAAACGAGTAATTTCATCGTACCAGTTAGTACCTGCTTTGTTAGTTTTGATTACAAACGTATTCAACGGATTAGATGCAAAAGCTGCTTGAGCAGCTGCCATATCACCCGAATTCACACCATTTTGACCGTTGAAGTGCAAATACGTAGGTAAAGTCGCTTGCGCAGATGTACCATATTGAGGGTGAGTATAACCTACTGCAGTTCCGTTAGCCGCCGCATTGTTACGGTAAGCCACGTGAGTCCAATCAGCTTGCTCTTGTGGAGTTAACATTTTAGCTACACCACCTACGTTAGGATCAGTACCACCGTACAATCCATCATAAGAAATAGTAATTCCTTTGTTACGCGTACCACGCTTAGTAGTGTAAACGATTACACCGTTCGCTGCACGAGCACCATAGATAGAAGCTGCTGCCGCATCCTTAAGGACCGTAGTAGACTCGATATCATCTGGAGAAAGGAAATCTGTTGTTCCTACTGGAACTCCATCCACAACGTACAATGGCTCGTTACCACCGAATGCACCAAAACCACGTACACGGATGATACTGTTCGTACCTGGTTGTCCGTTTGTGATTAAAGTAACACCGGCCACACGACCTTGTAATTGTTGCTCTACGTTACCTGAAGGTGCAATTTGCAAATCCTTCGCTTTAACGATAGAAGCAGCAGCAGTGGACTCTTTCTTGTTAGTTACAGAGTAACCAGTTACGATTACTTCGTCTAACTGAGAATTATCTTCTGCTAACGTTACATTAACCGAAGATTGAGAACCTACTGTAACGGATTGTGACTTATAGCCTACAGCTGTAATGTTTAAAACAGCTGATCCAGACTTAACTGATACGGAGAACGTACCATTAACATCTGTAGTTGCTCCTGTGTTAGTTCCTTTTACTAAGATACTGACACCTGGAATTCCCTGAGAATCTGTCCCAGAGACTTTACCTGAAACCTTGCGGTCTTGGGCAAATGACGAAAAGCTTCCTAACATTACTATTGCTAGCAAAAGAAAGCTTCGTAGACTTTGGTAAAAATTGTTTTTCATAATGAAAGATTAAGTTAGTTTTTTAAATTAAATTTTTTGGGTTTACATTTTACTAATTCAATAGGCCTCCTTTCTGATTAGGTGAATAAATAATTAAAACTTTAAATAAGTTTAGTCGTTAAACAAATCTTTAAATAATACAATAACACATGAAAACAACATCGAAAATAGATGACCAGTCTCAACTATGCTATACTATTACATACCTCCAAATATGTCCAATACTTCCAACCTACACAAGTTTTTAGGTACTATTTTTTCATTTTTTTTATTTTAAATAGTAGTATTCTCTTAATAAGCTCACAGGGGGCATATTTAACCTTTATAATACCCCAGAGAAAGATACTTTGGTCGGCAGAAATATCGATTTAATTGTGAATTCGGTAATCGGTAAACTAGGCATAACACGTAGATAATACGCGCATAATCTAGAAAGACCCTCCTTAGATAATTACAAAAAACACAAAGAAGAGATTTTTGCTTAATTTTGGACTATGTCATCCTTCGACCCTAAAATCATCCTTCCTACCCTACCCGAAGATCCGGGGGTGTATCGCTACTTCGATGAAAGCGGTACCATCATCTATATAGGTAAGGCGAAGAATTTAAAAAATAGGGTCAGTAGCTATTTCACTAATACGAAAGGAAAGGACAATAAGACGCGGCGGCTCGTTTCGCAAATTCGGAATCTGGAGTTCACCATAGTTCACTCAGAATTCGATGCGCTGCTGCTAGAGAATACGCTGATCAAGCAGTTTCAGCCTAAGTACAATATTCTATTAAGGGATGATAAGACCTATCCATTTATTTGTTTGACAAAGGAGCGTTTCCCGCGCTTAATTACGGAACGTAGGATAAATCATACTTTAGGAACGTTTTTTGGCCCTTATGCGAATCCTAAACTAATGCATGCGCTGCTTGAGATGTTGCATCAACTGTATCCTTTGCGGACATGTGCGCTTAATTTGAAGGAATCGAATATCGAGGCAGGGAAATTTAAAGTTTGTTTGGAATACCATATCGGCAATTGCAAGGGGCCTTGTGAGGGTTTAGAGTGGGAAATGCGCTATATGGAGTACATCGATCAGGTATCACAGATTTTAAAGGGTAATTACCAGAAAGCGAAAAGCTTCTTTATTTCCCAAATGCAGGACGCCTCCACCCGCCACGCCTTTGAACAAGCGCAGGAATGGAAAGAGAAATGGCATTTATTGGAAAACTTCCAAGCGAAGTCGACGGTCGTGAATCCATCGATCCATGATGTGGATGTGTTTTCGATGGTATCGGATGAGTCTTTGGCCTATATTAATTTCATGAAGGTCATTAATGGAACGATTTTGCAATCGCAGACCTGGGAGGTAAAGAAAAAATTAGAGGAAGAGGAGGCAGAATTGTTGACGATGCTGATTTGGGAAAAAAGAGATCAGTTTCAGAGTAAGGCCAAAGAGATTATAACTAACATCCCCATGTCGATCGAATTTGAGGGGGTGAAAAATACCTTGCCGAATCAGGGCGACAAACGAAAGTTGTTAGACATGTCCTTAAAGAACGTCTTGTATTTCCGTAAAGATAAGGCGGATCGAAAGGCTGCCGAAGAAAGTGGAGGGGATCGCAAGATGCGTGTGATGATCAAATTGAAAAATGATTTGCGACTCACAGATTTGCCTAAACATATTGAATGTTTCGATAACTCGAACTTACAAGGGACTAATCCGGTCTCCGCGATGGTCTGTTTCATGAATTCACTGCCTTCGAAAAAGGATTACCGCATCTTCACGCCTAAAACGGTGGAGGGGCCAGACGACTTTGCGACTATGCACGAGGTGATTACCCGAAGATACACGCGCTTATTAGAAGAAGAGGCCGAATTACCTGATCTCATCATCGTCGATGGAGGCAAGGGGCAGTTAAGCGCTGCCTGCGATGCGCTGAAGGCCATCGGATTGTATAGAAAGATTCCGATCATTGGTATCGCGAAACGGTTAGAGGAGATTTATTTTCCTGAAGATAGTTTACCCTTATATATAGATAAGAAATCGGAGTCGCTAAAATTGATTCAGCAGCTGCGGGATGAGGCGCACCGGTTTGGGATTACGGCACATCGAAATAAGCGAAGTAAAAACTTTATCGTGTCGCAATTAGAGACGATGGACGGGATTGGAAAGTTGACGGCGGAGAAATTATTGAAGACTTTTGGGACGGTGGCGAAGCTGAAGGAGGCGTCGGATGAGGATTTGGCCAAAGTCCTAGGCAAAATGAAAGCCCTCAAATTCAAAAAGCAACTAGGAAACCTCTAGAATTCAGAAGTAAACTGGTCGACATCAATCGCGCGGTAGTTTCGGTATACTTGTAAAATAATCGCCAAGGCAATCGCCATCTCACAAACTCCGACTACTAAGACAAACAGACTGAGGTAAAGCCCCTGCATCGAAGGATCATTCTTCGAAAAGGCGACTAAATTTAAATTAGCCGCATTCAAAATCAGCTCAATGCCCATCAAGACAAAAATCGTATTCTTCTTCAAAAGCAAAATCGTCAGACCTGTCGCAAAAAGAAAGGCAGATACCCACAAGAAATAAAGTACCGGTATATCAGTCATGGTTCTTCGCAACAAAGGTGGCACCTATTAAGGCAATCAATAAAAAGACTCCGGCTAATTCGAAAGGAAAAGCATATTCAGTCAATAAGCCTAAACCCACTTCTCGCAATTTGGAATTGCCAGTGACAGGAAGATTATTCATCCAGGGTCCTTTCGTGAATAACCAAAATAGGCCTAGAAAAAAGGATAAACCGATGGACATCGGCAATAGGCGACTCGACTCCAGCGTCATCAAATGATTTTTACTGGAAGCTGTATCGGTTTGATTTGTTTGGTTTGTTTGATTTGTTTGATTCGTTAGCATAATCCCAAACAAGATCAAGATCAGCACCCCTCCTACATAAACTAAAAGATGTGCCACCGCTAATACGTCCGAATAAGCTAAGACATACAATCCGGCTAAACCGAGCATGGTTAGAAACATAGCTAATGCAGCGTGCAATAGATTTTTCGTCCACAATAGGGACAAAGCACTTCCGCATGTCAATAAGGCTAAAACCAAAAAAGCAATTACGAGCGGGCTCATTCGGCGTCTGGTTTAGGTTTTGGATTGAAACTAGGCTTAAAGGCAGGTTTGAAAGCGGGTGTAGGGTTTGCGGCCTCAGTTGATTCCGCAGGTGCTTCGGTTTTCACTGCTTCTTTTGCAGCTTCCTTCAAGGCATCCTTCTCCGCCACGAACTGCTCATATAAAGCACGCTTTTCAGCTGCCTGCTCCGGAGTCAAATTCGCAAACTCAAAATTATGTTCCTTCACATCAAAGACCGAGAAATCGTATTCCGAGGTCATCGTCAAACATTCCGTGGGGCAAACTGTGGTGCAAAGGCCGCAGAAGCAGCATTTGGACATGTCAATATCAAATTTAGCGGCATATAAACGGATGGGTGAACCATCTGAAGTGGTGCCTACTAAACCCGTCGCTTTAATCGGATCAATTTCAATGCAATCTACCGGACATACCTTCACACATTTATCACAGACGATGCAATCATCCATTTCGTTATGCAA
Organism: Aquirufa sp. A-Brett2-W8; assembly: GCF_054558755.1. Lineage (NCBI taxonomy): Bacteria > Pseudomonadati > Bacteroidota > Cytophagia > Cytophagales > Flectobacillaceae > Aquirufa > Aquirufa sp. A-Brett2-W8. The sequence goes on along the minus strand of NZ_JBPXKS010000005.1, from coordinate 197,452 downwards.
TTGGTAGCGGCCGTTGACCGGGGGTATCATTTGTTGTTGCGGGTATTGAAGTGTGACAATACCAGCTTGCTGATTAAAATAATCAGGGTCTTGGATATTTTGAATGCTGCGTTGCTCGCGCGCCGCCCAGGCATGCTTCCACGTCAAAGCCATCCCCTTTCGGATACTCTGAATTCCCTCTAAAATGTCCTGAAAATAAGCTTTCATCTTAAAAATAGATCGCTGGATAAGTTGATGGATCGGATTCGCGCATAATCTCATATACTGCATCCACCACATTTTCTGTGTTAGGCTTAGAGAAATAATCCCCATCCGAACTGTAGGCAGGACGGTGAGCAGTAGCAGCAATACAAACAGCTGGACTTTCTAACCAGGTAAATGCTCCCTGTTTGTCCAAAACTTCCTGCATCATATAGGCCGTTGCTCCTCCCGGCATATCTTCATCTGCGAAGATTACCCGGTGTGTCTTTTGAATCGACGCTAAAATACCATGATGGCGATCAAATGGCAATAAAGTTTGCGCATCAATCACTTCCACCGAAATCCCTAATCCTGCCAAAGTCTCCGCCGCCTCCATCACAATTCGACACATAGAACCATAGGTGACTACAGTAATATCGGTTCCTTCTCGCAAAATTTCTGTAACGCCTAAAGGCACTTCGATCTCATCTAAATTAGTGGGCATGGGCTCCTTTAAACGATATCCATTCAAACATTCAATCACAATTCCAGGGTCATCCCCTTTCAATAAAGTGCGGTACATACCCGCTGCTTTTGTCATATTGCGTGGCACACAGAAATGTACACCTCGTAAACCATTAATTAAAACAGCCATAGGACTACCAGAATGCCAAATTCCCTCCAAACGATGTCCCCTAGTTCGAACAATCATTGGCGCTTTTTGGCCTCCTGCGGTACGGTAATGTAAACAGGCCCAGTCATCCGATAAAATCGGGAACGGGTAAAATATATAATCCAAATATTGAATCTCTACAATCGGCTTCAAACCGCGCATCGAAGCGCCTATTCCCTGACCTACGATACTCACTTCGCGAATACCTGTATCCGTTACTTTAAGTGGTCCATAAATTTCTTGTAATCCGGCTAGGGTTTGGTTTACATCCCCTATTTTCCCTACATCCTCGCCCAAGATAAATACCCGTGGATCTTCTAAAAATTGAGCAAATGCTTTGTTCAAAATCTCTCTTCCATCGACCAAAGCCGGCTCTTTTTCATAAGTCGGCTTTACGCCCTTAATTAATAAAGGGGACTCATCGGACTCACTCATTTGGTGAGAACTAAAGCGTCTGCGGTTTACTTTCTCCAGGTCATCTAACCATTTACGGAGTAATTTTACGGCAGGACCTTGATAAAAACGGAACGCCCGCAAAGTCTTGCGACCCGCTCGAACTAAATCACTGAAAATAGGATAAGGTAAGTCATTTAATTCATCCAGAATGGGTTGCAAAAGACCCGGTTCATTAGTGGATTCCAAAAGACTTTTCGCAATACGTAAAAAGCCTTTTTTATCTACATCAACCGATGCCATATAAGCAGCAAAAGCCTCTTTTTGGTATTTCCTCGCTAATACAACGGCCTCCTCATCGATGGCCTTTAACTGATCTTCTGAAGCAAAATTTTCAGCTAAAACCCATTCGCGAAACAAGGCATTGCAATCCGCCTCCTGTTCCCAAGCTAATCGCTCAGAGGATTTATACCGTTCATGTGAACCGGAGGCAGAGTGCCCCTGAGGTTGCGTACATTCAATCACGTGGACTAAGCAAGGAACAAAGTCTTTTCGAGCTAAATCCGTCGCGCGCTGATAGGCCGCCACTAATCCCGGGTAATCCCAGGCTTTCACTTGTATTATTTCTACTCCTTTTTCTTGCTCATTACGCTGAAATCCAGCTAAAGCCTTCGATATAGATGATTTTGTCGTTTGAAATTCGATAGGTACCGAAATACCATAACCATCATCCCAAACAGAGAAAATGATCGGTATTTGCAACACGCCTGCCGCATTAATACACTCAAAAAACATGCCTTCTGATGTGGATGCGTCCCCAATCGTGGTGAAACAAATTTCTTGGCCTTGTTTCGAGAAAAGAGCCTGATGATCTTTAAGATCCGCTCTTTCACGGTACATTTTCGAGGCATAAGCGATTCCCAAAGCGCGAGGTATTTGACCAGCAGTAGAGGAAATACCTGCCACGGTATTATAACGAGAGGTTTGATCCACCCATTTACCTTTCTCATCTAACCAACGCGTCGCATGGTGGTTATTCATCTGACGACCCCCAGAATGTGGATCAAATTGAATATCCGGATGTCCGTATAGCTGAGCAAAATACTGAGGCCAAGTTAAATCACCTATAGCTGCACCTATCGTTTGATCCCGATAATAGCCCGAAACATAGTCCCCAGGGCGCATAGATCGAGCTAAAGCGATTTGGCATAACTCTTTACCATCCCCATAAATACCAAATTTCGCCCGTCCTGAAAACACCTCTTTGCGCACTAAAAGACTACAGGCACGGCTGATAACAGCTAGGCGATAGTCCTCTACTACCCGGATAGGGTCGAACGTAAGATTAGGCTTAGAAAAAGTAAATGAATTCAAATGCTGGGTCTTATTAAACACGTAAAAATACAATAAAATCCTCGCCCTCCAAACAGAATCCGGTCAAGAAACTTGGCGAAATCTTTTTTTGTTTATAGATTTGAAACGTATATAAAACCAATGAAAATAGTATGAAAAAAATAATCGCCCTATTTGCTCTAATTTTAGGCTTCGCATTTACTTCGAATGCACAAGGTGCTTTGAAGTTCAAGCAAGAAAAGCATGATTTTGGAACGATCACAGAAGGAACAATTGCTACTTATAGCTTTGAATTCACTAATACAGGAAAAACACCCGTAGTTATTTCTAACGTTAAGCCTTCATGTGGTTGCACTACGCCAGATTGGACTAGAGAGCCAGTTATGCCAGGTAAAACAGGTAAAGTTACAGCGTCATATAATTCAGTTGGCCGTCCAGGAGTCTTTAACAAGACCGTTACTGTGATGAACAATGGTGAGGCGTCTCAAATTGTTTTAGCCATTCAAGGAAGTGTAGCTACGAAAAAATAATTCGAAGCACTTCATAAAAAAAGCTCTCTGTTCGTAACAGAGAGCTTTTTTTTAGTCACGGTTCTTGAGACCTTCTGTCTCTCGCAGGCCGTTAATCCAGCCTGCAATCTTCAAGACATCTGCCTTAGGCACATGGCTCATAGGTGCCATTTCGGTCGCATAGTCTGGCCAGTTTTGTGGATTAGGTTTATATACTAATTCTAAAATCTTCTGATTCGAATAATTGCGTTTAGCGATTTCCGTGAAGGCAGGTCCGATTAATTTGCTGTCTTTCGCGTGGCAAGCGGAGCAGGTGTGCTTCTTCAATAAACCAGCAATGCCTAATTCATAACCCATCGAGTTTTTAACAACTCCTATTTGCGTTACCTTCGTGAAGATTTCGTCCTGAGGTGCCGCCGCTACTAAGGCGGGCCCCGCCGGAATCTGATTCAAAGTATAGTAAGCCGTTTCGTGTAATAAGGGATCTCCCTTTTCATTCAGAACGCCCTTCAAGATAAATTCGTGGATGAAAAATTGACGAATTCCATCGATCGAGATACGCACCTTCTTGTGATCGGCAGAAACCTCTACTCCTTTGATCTTTAAGTCTTTCAACTCAATAATGGGAGAACCGTATTGATGTTGGTATTTGTAGATATACGAACGAATCGCATAAGATGCCGCTTTCTTCACCGAATTCACATCCACTGGCTGCGTAAAGCTAAATTCGAAACCATCTGATTTTGCCTTAATCATATCAATCTCAAAAGGCATAATCCCATTCCAAAATAAGCGTTGTAAACCGAAATCATCTTTTCCTGTACTTCCCCATCCGCGAGAGGTCATTCCCACGAACATGCTACCATCCAGACCAAAACGTTCTCTTAATATACCCGACTGAAAACCTTCGCGGTAATTAATCGCGAATCCTTGATACACGCCATTGATTTTCTCTAAACCCATACGCATTACCTTGGATTGCCCCTGATCTGACACGAAATATTGACCCGGGAAAGGACTGAATTTGCCTTTCGTTGTGTCTTGTAGCACATCTGAAGTCGAAATCCCCATAATCGCATGAGGGAACCAAACCGCCGGCAATTTAATCTTCGGATTTTTCTTCGCTGCCTCAAACATAGGCGAGCCATTATCTTGAATCTCTTCTAAGCTAAGTTTCAATGGGCTATTAGGTTCTTTGGCCCATTTAAGACCGCCTGGATTCCCAGCGAAATCTCCCTTAGCAAGGTGAGTTACCCGACCTGAACCGACCCAATCCCCCTGGTTTTCACCGTAGAAAAGATCGCCCTCATCGTTAAAGCTATAACCAGCAGGAGAACGCAATCCACCTGCAAAAGGCTCCATTTTGCCGTCTGGAGAGATTTTAACGAACCAGCCACGCCATTTAGCAAACTTACCTTCACCAAAACCCACCCACGCTAAATTCAAACTCACCCACATGTCCCCATTCTTATCGAAAACTGGGCCATAGGTATATTCGTGGTAATTCCCGGATATATCGAATTGATAGACCGGCTCATACAAATCTGCTACTCCGTCGCGATCAGTATCCGAAATCTTCGTCAACTCCCCACGCTGTGAGCAATAAAAAACGCCATCCTTGTACGCTAAACCCAATACCTCGTGCAAGCCGCTAGCAAAACGACGGTAATACGTCTGATGGCTTGATTTTTGGTACGGATTTTCTACAATCCAAATCTCCCCTCTTCGCGTACTTACCGCTAAACGGCCATCCGGCATCGGGGCTAATCCACCTATCTCTAAATAAATCTCTTTAGGAATCGGTAGTGTTTTGATTTCGTAATAATCTTGCTCCTTTTTAGGAGTCGGTTTTGTTTGTGCAAAAGCACCTAGGGCTAGCGTAAACAAAATAACAAAAGCTGTATATTTTTTCATCGTTACCAAATCAAGTCATAAGTTAGTTGCGCCCCCGTAAATGGCACGCGAATTTGTTGCGATCCAGACACCGTTTTAAGTAGTTCGGCTGCGGCCCCTATCCATTCTATGAAATTGCCCGGCTGTGAAGCAAGGCCGTTTTGTAAAATCGATAAATGATGACCCGTTGCTAAAACGGCCTCCACATCATTCTTTTGCGGACTCGCTCCCACTAAAGTCAGCGTGCGACTTAAACCGTTTCCAGCGGGCTGAATACGATCTTCTAATCTCAATTTAGCTGCTGGCCATTCGTATAAAAATACGGGACGACCCGCTTCTAAGCGATATCCTTTGTATACTAAATCAGTCGAATCTGGCTGTGCTTGGTGAGCTAAGACTAAGGGGAATTTCCCGTCTTGCACCACCGTTAATCCAAGTGGTTCTGAGGTTTGAGGTTCTCCACGGTTATCCCACATTTGGGTGGCATCTAAGAATTTGCCTCGCCAAACCTGCAAGATCGCTCCTTGCTTCAAATCATAGGTATAATGCACGCCAGCAGGATCCCCTACTTGAATGATGTACATCTTTTTCTTTCCTAAATGATAAGCAAATGAACGCTGTAAAACAGGTTCTGCATTTGCCTTCACTTCGATTAATCCTACCGCATCCGGGTCTAAAAGTGAGGTTCTATCATGCATCGAAACTAAACGAGAGCCGATTCGTTTTACATGTAAACCTAAGGCTTTCGGACCCCAAGGGAAATCTTTAATATGAATAATTTCCAATTGATGCTTACCCGCCTTCAAGAAGGTGGAAGCAGGCACCATTTCATTGAACCAATGCGCTCCTTGATTCAACACAACTCCATCCACTTTCAATTCACCTGAACCTGTCCAATACGTTTGGAACTCATAATTATCATCTTCCGGAATCGTTAATTCAGCTTTATAATGAATTAAGAAATCAGTATTTGCTGGAATTACTCGGTAGGTTAAGGCTGGTATTTTCCCTGATGTAACGGGTTTCGTAGTAGGAATAATGGGCTCGGTGAATTTGCCCGTATAATAATCGTAGGATACTTCCCCTAAGGAAGCCGTTGGTTTCTCATAGGTCTCAAATCGAATATTTCTAAAAGCTACTGGACCGTGGTCCCCTTGAATTAGGATAGGACCAAAGGGTGCTTCTTTGTCAAAAATCGCACCACGAGTCATCCCCGAAACTTCGATATTTTCATGAACGAGTATGCCATTTAAAATCACTTTCTTAAAGATGGCGTTCGCTATTTTATGGCCACTCGCATCGAAGCGAGGTGCTTGAAAATCAATTTCTAAAGTCTGCCATAAACCTGGCGCTTTACTAGCGTTTTGACGCGGAGCATACCCCTCGTATCCTTCTTTTCCCTTTCCTCGTGCATCATCCCAACGCTCATAAATACCGCCACAATCACTATATTTTACAGTTTTCTTTCCCCATGAATCGTACAATTGCACCTCGTAACGACCTTGTAAGTAAATGCCGGAATTCATGCCTTTAGGAAGCATAAAATTCATCAAAATACGAATGTCGCCATGCTGCATTGTAGACTTTAAATCATCTGTCCGATGGTATTTTCCACCTCTGAGCGTATTGACTATAACACCTTTACCCGGACTTACCTGAAAAAGCGTATCGGAATATTTCGAGAATACGGACTGCTCAATCGTCCAATTTTTACTTGGTTGGTCGAAGGCAGACAAGTCTGTCAATGGAATCGATTGCTGCGCCATTCCAAAAAAGGGCATCGAACACAGCATCGAAAAGAGCAATTTCTTCATAGCAAATTGTAGGTTTAGTCAAATCTACCGAAAATCATTTGGCCTTTTCATCGGCACAATCAGGACACTGGTAGAAATTATAATGGAAATATAAGGAAGATTCTCTTAATTTGAATTCACTGTATGCAAAAAGCATCAAAAACCCATGATAAATAAAACGTTAACGATTCGAAACTTTTTGTTGCACCTATTTTTTTGGGCTTTCTTAATCGCATTACCTATACTTTTAGGGCCTAATTCGAACTCCACTAATCCGGAAGACATTCGCCGTTCCTACTTTTGGATTATCTATATGACTAGCTTCACGGTCATCAATATCCCCTTCTTTTATCTCAATACGGAGATTTTACTCCCTAAATTACTACGAGCAAAAGGGGTTATCATTTATTTAGTGACCCTTATCAGCACGATCGCATTGATGCTTTGGTTCCATGAAGCAATATTCCATTGGGCCTATGAGTCCTTTTCCCCTGATAATCGCGGCGGTGGAGGTGGAGGACCTAGACGCGGCGCGACGATGCGGATGATCTTCCAGCTTTTATTCTATGCGGCGATCGGAACGTCCTATCGATTGATTTCAGATGGCATGAAAGAAGATGAGCGGACGAAAGAACAAGAAAACGAGCGTTTGAAATCAGAACTGTCCTTTTTGCGATCGCAAATCAGCCCACATTTCATGTTTAACGTATTGAATAGCGTGGTTTCCTTATCACGTAGAAAACCGGAGATGGTGGAACCGGTAGTGGTAAAACTATCTGAATTAATGCGTTATATGATCTATGAAACGAATGATTCCATCGTTCCCATTAGTAAAGAATTGACCTATTTAGAAAGTTATATTGACTTGCAAAAGATTCGTTTTGGCGATGATATTCTTATTAATTTCAAACATGAAATAGGGCCTAAATCGAGCAGTATTGAGCCTATGCTACTGATTCCGTTCGTTGAAAATGCGTTCAAACACGGAGTAGGCTTTATTGAAAATCCGACGATTGAAATAGAGTTGAAGGACAGCTCGAAAGAATTAACCTTCCATGTTGCAAATAAAAAAGGTGCTTCGGCAAATGAACCTAAAGACGAGAGCTCAGGTATCGGTCTTGCTAATGTGAAACGCCGCCTAGAATTGCTATATCCGAATAATCATAGTTTAATTGTGAAAGAGTCCGATTCGGATTTTGAAATTACCCTCACCATTCAACACGTTTAATATGTCAGAGGAAAGTTTAGTAGAAATACCGGGCACCATTTTAAAATGCATGGCGGTGGATGATGAGAGTTTGGCTTTGGACTTAGTCGAAGATAATATTTCCAAAGTCCCCTTCCTCCAACTCGTTAAACGTTGTAGAAATGCAATGGAGGCTGTCGAGTATTTGGAAAACAATCCAGTCGATTTATTATTCCTTGATATACAAATGCCGGGCATGACGGGCTTGCAGTTTTTAGAAAGTTTAACGAAAAAGCCCATGGTTATTTTCGTGACCGCTTACCAACAATATGCACTCGATGGATTTAATTTAGATGTCATCGATTACGTTTTGAAACCTATCAATTTCGAACGATTTTTAAAGGCCAGTCATAAAGCTGTAGACTACTTTAAAAGCAAACAAGGAACAACGAAAACAGCTGAGGCCCCTAAATTAGAGTTCCTATTCATTCATGCAGATTATTCCTTAATGAAGATCATGCTGGAAGATATTTTGTACATCGAGGGCTTGAAAGACTACATTAAAATCCACCTAAGAACCCAAAAATTCCCCGTTGTTTGTCGCATGACGATGAAGTCCATTGAGGAGAAATTGCCCTCAGCAGATTTTGTAAGGGTGCACAAGTCATTTATCGTTTCATTAAGTAAAATGGAGTCGATTCGAAGCCAAAAAATTAAAATCGGCGAGAACCACATTCCGATAAGCGAAAGTTATTCTGAGCATTTTTACCAAATCATCGGCTATCAAAAGCAATAAATTGTAACTTTGAGAATTGACCGAACATTGACGCATGTCCATTCTTAAAAAATTAGCTGGCGAAACACTATCCTATGGATTCAGTACGATCCTAGGTCGTTCACTGAATTTTTTATTGGTTTTCATCCACACAGCCGCTTTTTTACCCGCTGAATTAGGCGTAAACGTCAAGCTCTATGGCTATATGGCCATCGCGAATATTATCTATACCTACGGTATGGAGACGGCTTATTTCCGTTATGCGAAAGAAGCGCCAGAACGTTATTATAACATCATTTTAACGGCCATCATCCTGACTTCGGGAATCTTTACCCTGGGATTATTTATCTATGCTGATCCTTTAATGGCGCAACTAGGCTATGAAGGGAAAGGACAATTCATGCGGTGGTTGGCTTTGATTTTGGCTATCGATGCAGTGACGGCGATTCCTTTTGCACGGCTGCGTTTAGAGCATAAAATCTCCTTATTCGTTAAGGCCAAAACTGTTTCAATATTCATCAACATAAGCTTGAACTTATTCTTTTTGGCCTTATTAAAGCCGATGCAGGAAGAACATTGGGGTCCTGCATTTTTACAAAATTTATATTTCCCGAGCATCGGTGCTGGTTATATATTCTTAGCGAACTTACTGGCTAACGCGAGTCTATTCTATTGGTTGCGGTCCTCCTTTGCTACTTATCAATGGACTTGGGACGGAGCGGAAATGAAGAAATTATGGGTCTATTCCTTCCCCATCATGTTCATGAGTTTAGCCGCGATGTTTAACTTGATGTTTGACCGCTTACTGTTGGAAGAATTTTTACCTGCTGGATTTTACGCGGGTAGAACATCAGAAGATGCTCTGGGTATTTACGGAAACTGTTATAAACTCTCCGTATTTATGAGTTTAGCGATTCAGGCCTTCAAATATGCGGCAGAACCTTTCTTCTTAGGTTCTAAATCCGCGGAAAATAGTCAATCTAATTTAGCACTCGTAAGCCATTGGTTCGTGATCGTTTGCCTCGTCTTGTGGGTGGGTGTGAGTTCGAATTTATTTTGGATTCAAGGCCTGTTTTTACGCCAGCCTATCTATTGGGAAGGCATAGGAGTTGTACCCATTTTATTGCTGGCTAACTTATTTTTAGGGGTGTATTACACGCAGTCAGTTTGGTTTAAAAAGACCAATAAAACCTATATGGGTACGGTAATTACGGTGACAGGTCTAGCCGTTACGCTGATAGGTAACATCCTATTTATCCCCGTTTATGGCTACTTGGCCTGCGCTTATTCTTTCCTAGTATCAGCCATGGTTATGACTTTATTGTGTTATGTAGGGGGCCAAAAATATGATCCCGCACCCTACCGCTGGATGGCCGCCATCGTTTACATCAGTTTGGGAGTTATTGCCATCGAATCTGGCACTGTTTTATCGCGTTTAGAAATCCCCCTACTCATCAGCCAAAACATCGGATTTATTTGTATTTTGGCCTATATTTTCATCAAAGAATTTTCCTGGAAAAACGGAAGACCTAGCTTAGCCCTGAAATGAAATCAGAACTAAAAATGCAATACTTAAACCTGAAGCTGAAAATCGGCGGAATGGTGGCGCGTATGCAAGAATACCAGGGCACACTCATTCAAAAACAAGCCGAGCTGGATGATTTACAACAGAAACTACACACTAAATCCGAAGAACTAGCTAAATCGCAAAGACGGCTAAAAGAATTGGAGAAAAACTTTAAAAAATCAGATAATTTCGCTAAAATTGTAGCTAATACAGATAACACAGCAGTTCCCACCGCTGAGTTGAAACAAAAGTTAGAAGAATATATAACAAAAATAGATCATTGCATTGACCAATTACGCAATCCATGAATCCTAAAATCCCTTGTAATCTGATCGTTGGCATACAAAGTATCGCCTTGAAGGTTAGTCCAGGAGAGGAGGCTTACGTAAGAAATGCAGCATCCTTAGTGAACAAACTTGTTCGTTATTACGAACAGCAAACAAATAGTTCAGATCCCGCTGCTGTAATGGCAATGGTTGCTTTAGATCTGGCCATGTGTGGTTTAAAATTTGACGCAGAGCACAATTCACTCCAAGCCGACGTGCTGGAAGAAAATAATGAATTGTTATCTCTTGCGGCAGAGTTCACGGTATAATTTTCCTTTTTTTCGATTTTTCAGGGAACTAATGTATAAACACACATTCGTTCTATATGTCCACTATATTCACATTTATTTTACCCCTCATCGCCGCGGCGGGAGGACTATTTGCCGGAAAAGTATTCTTCTCGAAGGTGAATAAAAATATCGAAGGGGATGCCCAGCGTAAAGCGGAAGACATCCTTAAAAATGCAGAAATCTCTGCAGAAAACATCAAAAGAGACCGCATGCTAGAAGCGAAGGAAAACTTCCTACGCCTTCGTTCTGAATTCGAAGAAGAGTCCCAAAACAAAAAAGGAATCCTTGTAGAAAACGAACAAAAATTGCGCGAGAAAGAACGCGTTTTAGCGCAGCAAGCGGAACAACAGCGCGTAGCCGAACAAGAATTACAATCAGCTAAACAAAGCGTTCAATCGAAAGAAGATAACTACCGCAAGAAGCTAGAAGACGTAGAGAAGAAGCGCGAAGAGACGGAAGCAATGCTTGCTAACCAGATTAGCCAATTGGAAAAAATTGCCGGTCTTTCGGCAGATGAAGCACGTCAGCAAATCATGGATGCCTTAAAGGCAGAAGCAGAAAGCAAGGCGAGTTCTTTAGTGAAACAAGCCATTGAGGAAGCGAAATTGACGGCAACGAAAGAGGCGAAAAAAATCGTCATCGAAACGATTCAACGCACCGCAGCTGAACATGCGATCGAAAACTGCGTCTCTGTTTTCAACATCGAATCAGACGACATCAAGGGTAAAATCATCGGCCGCGAGGGTCGTAACATCCGCGCACTGGAAGCAGCAACGGGAGTAGAATTTATCGTGGATGATACCCCGGAAGCAATTATCATCTCTGGTTTCGATCCAGTACGTCGTGAGATTGCACGTTTATCTTTGCACCGTTTAGTGCAAGATGGACGTATTCACCCAGCACGTATTGAGGAGGTTGTGAATAAGACCCGTAAGAACATCGACGATGAGATCATCGAGATCGGCGAGAAGACGGTCATCGACTTAGACATTCACGGCTTACACCCAGAATTAATTAAGATGATCGGTCGCATGCGCTTCCGTTCTTCTTATGGCCAAAACCTCTTGCAGCACTCTCGCGAAGTCGCGAAACTTTGTGCAACGATGGCAGCGGAATTAGGATTAAATGCGAAGCTAGCGAAACGTGCGGGTCTATTGCACGATATTGGTAAAGTTTGGCATGAAGAGCCTGAGCTTCCTCACGCATTGTTAGGAATGGAATTAGCTCAGAAATACAAAGAGCATCCTGAAGTTTGTAATGCGATCGGAGCTCACCATGATGAGTGCGAAATGACTTCCATGATTTCCCCTATTATCCAAGTGTGTGATGCGATCTCTGGATCTCGTCCAGGCGCACGTCGCGAGATGATGGAATCTTACATGAAGCGTTTGCGTGATTTAGAGGCTTTAGCTACTTCATTCGATGGAGTTCAAAAGTGTTATGCGATCCAAGCGGGTCGTGAGCTTCGTATCATGGTCGATTCAGAGAATGTGAGTGACGAAAAGGCATCGAACTTATCGTTTGACATTTCTCAAAAAATCGAGAAAGAGATGCAATATCCAGGTCAAATCAAAGTAACCGTGATTCGCGAAATGCGTGCGGTGAACTTTGCAAAATAAGATCTAAATCATTTATATTTATGGCGCCGCCCGCAGGGTGGCGCCATTTTTTATCCCCTACAAGTTTAGTCTTCCATGGAAATCAAGTCTCCGCAAACCGACGCTGAATGGAAAGCCTATTATGGGTTGCGTTTCCATGTGCTCAGAGAGCCCTGGAATCAACCGTTAGGCTCGGAAGTACTCACAGACGAAGACCTAGCCATTCATGCCATTGCTGTCGAAGAGGGGGAAGTTGTAGGAGTGGCCAGGATGCATGAATCTGCCGCCAAGCAGGGGCAAGTGCGATGCGTAGCCATCGCTACGGCTGCTCAAGGAAAAGGAATCGGAAAAGCCATCATGGTTTATTTAGAGGAGAAGGCAAGGCTAAAAGGCTGGACTGAAATCGTATTAGAGGCTAGAGAGAATGCCGTGCCTTTTTACAAAGCTATAGGCTACACGATTGTTACGGAATCTTACCTTTTATACGGGGAAATCCAACACTTCCGCATGCAGAAGCAATTATAAAAAAGGCGCTACCTCTCTCGAAATAGCGCCCGTTCATTTATTATTTTCTATCAATGCGTGTGCTCTAGCCCCTGTGCGCTTGGAATCTGGTTGAATTCAATACCTGCTTTGCGCGCATCTTTGAAGGCTGCCTTCGGTTTGATGCTCAAGATTTGGAATAATTCTTCATCTGATTTCGTATCCGGATTAGGTGTTGTTAATAAGACATCCCCCGAGAAAATCGAATTTGCTCCTGCCATAAAACAGAACGCCTGGCCTTCGTAGTTTAATTCTAGACGACCGGCAGATAATCGAACCGCAGACTTAGGCATCATAATTCTCGCCGTTGCGATCACCCGAACTAAATCCCAAACCGAAGCCGTCTTTTGATTCTCAAAAGGAGTTCCCTCTACTGGCACCAAATTATTTACTGGAACAGATTCCGGATGCTCGGGAAGATTCGCTAGGGTTAACAACATGCCCATGCGATCTCCGGCACTTTCCCCCATTCCGATGATACCCCCAGAACAAACGGATAAATTCGCCTTACGCACGTTTCCTAAGGTCTCTAAACGATCATCATAGGTGCGCGTCGAAATAACATCTTCATAATATTCCTCACTTGTATCGATATTGTGATTGTATGCGTATAAACCCGCCTCCTTTAACTTCTGTGCTTGCTCCTCTGATAACATACCCAGGGTGCAACAAACTTCCATTCCTAAGGAGTTTACCCCTTTCACCATATCTAGCACACGGTCAAAGTCTTTGTTATCACGCACTTCGCGCCACGCGGCTCCCATACAAAAACGAGAACTTCCGCTATCTTTCGCACGGTTAGCCGCTTGAATTACCTCTTCGTAAGGAAGCAATTTTTGCACCTTTACGTTCGTGTGGTAACGAGCGGCTTGAGAACAATAGGAACAGTCCTCCGGACAACCTCCCGTTTTGATGGATAATAAAGTAGAGATCTGCACCTCGTTCGGGTCAAAATTTTCCCGGTGTACCGTAGCGGCTTGATAAACCAAGTCTAAAAACGGTTGGTTATAAATTTTTTCTACCTCTTCGCGAGTCCAATTATTACGTACCATATAAGCTTTATTTCTATTCAAATTCCATTAAATAAGGCATCATTGCTAAGAAGCCTTCTCTTTTTTTCCAACGATTTACCTCTAAAACGGATGAGGCCCAAGGGATATTTTTGGCTAATAAACGATCAGCCATCGATGTCTCAGAGGTAGCTGAATTTAATAATTCATCCACAAATGATTTAGCTTTTGGAAAAATCGCGACTTTGTAAGATCCTGGCTTTAATTTTGCCTTAGAAGCAGCAATTTCAATCGCCTTATCTAATCCCCCTAATTCATCCACTAAACCGATTTGCTTCGCCTGTGCTCCCGTCCAAACACGTCCACCAGCCAATGACTGCAAACGTTGTAAAGTCATCTTGCGACCAGCCGCTGCTTTCGTAGTAAAAGAAAGGTAGCCTTTGTTCACTGAATTCTGTACGACCGATTTTTGGAAATCTGTCAAAGCACCTGCCGAAGTCATAAAATTCGAATTCGCATTTGTATTCACATGGTCTTGCGTAATGCCTAAAGTATTTTTCAAGAAATTATCCACATTAAACCAAGCAGCAAAAATGCCAATAGAACCCGTGATCGTCGTAGGCTGAGCTACAATAACATCTGTTCCCATCGCCATGTAATAACCGCCGGATGCGGCATAGTTTGACATCGAGGAGATAATTGGCTTCACTTTCTTCGTTAATTCGATTTCACGCCACATAATATCTGAAGCAAGGGATGAACCACCCGGAGAATCAATTCGTAGAACGATAGCTTTCACTGATTTACTCTCCCGAAGTTTTTTCAACTCCTTTACAAAATCATCCGAACCAATATTTCCCTCACTTGCTCTTGTTCCTGAAATCTCGCCTTCTGCTACTAAAACAGCGATACGATCTTTTCCTTCTACTTCTTCGATGGGATTTTTAGCCTGTAAATAATGATTTACACTCACGTATTTTACCTTCTCCTTCTCACCAGAAGCCTTCAATAATAAGGCCTCAAATTCATCCCAATAACCCTGCTTTACCATCCCTAATTTCTCTGCATTTGAAGGCTCAAAAGCCTGCAGACTATCCGCAATCATATCTAATTTACGTACAGGAATATTTTTACTACGTGCAATTTTATCAAACACATAGGTATTAATCGATTGTAAGAAGGACGAAGTCTGCGCCTTATTTTCTTCACTCATGTCTTCGCGAATAAAGGGCTCTACCGCCGATTTATACGTTCCCACCCGGAAAACCAATGGCTCAATTTCTAATTTATCCAAGGCCTTCTTATAGAACGTATATTGAACGCTAATACCATTGAAATCCAGCAATCCATTCGGATTTAAATAGGTCTTATCCGCCACAGAAGAGATATAATAGCCTTTCTCCGTATAGGAATTTGCGTAAGCATAGACGAATTTACCCGACTTTTGGAACTTCTGAATCGCCTCCCGAATCTCCGAAAGCTGGGCATAACCCGCCATCGGAAAACTCGCATCTAAGTAGATTCCTTTAATCTTCGGATCCACTTTTGCCCGCTCTAAGGCAGACAAAACTTGAATCAAACCTACATTTTCCGTGGGAGCAAAATAGACATCGGTAATTGCCGAAAAAGGATTATCCTCCGTCGTTGCATTTTCTACAATAGGCCGATTCAAATCCAGTCTTAAAACCGAATTATCTTTTAGGTCAAACACCTCATCCGAGCTTCCAATCGCTGCACCTACGCCTGCTAAAAGCAACAAGGAGACGATTGAAAATAGAAAAAGACCAAAAACGGTCGCTAAAGAATACTTAATAAATTGCCACATAAAACTATTTTAAATTGTTTCTAACCAAAGTTTTTACGGTAATCTTCTCTCGCCTGACGAATCACTTCGAAGGCCACTTCACGGCCATAAATATCATCAATATCTACTGAACTCGAAGACATTTCTCCCGGCAACATTTTATAGGTCCAGAAATAATGTCTCAAACGTTCAACGATATCTTTAGGCGCATCTGCAATATCTTTCCATTTGCCATAAATAGGATCATCCTTTAATACAGCAATAATTTTATCATCCGCCTCCCCCTTATCAATCATGCGAATTCCACCAATGGGAATCGCCTGACATAAAATATCTCCATGTGTAATTGCCCGCTCTGAAAGTACTAAAATATCTAAAGGATCGCCATCCCCTCTTTCAATATCTTTCCCGGAATACTTGCGAGCTAATTCCGCAATTCCATCAGAACAATAAGTTTGTGGCAAAAAGCCATATAATGCAGGAACAATGTTCGAGAATTTCTGCGGGCGATCGATTTTTAGATAGCCCGTTTGTTTATCAATCTCATACTTCACTGTATCCGTCGGAACAATTTCGATAAATGCCGTCACTAATTCAGGCATTTGATCACCGATTTGAACGCCATGCCAAGGATGTGCCTTAAAGAAGTTTCTATTCATATTCTTTTTATTAATCTCACTTAGGTTAAAAATCAAAGCAAATTACGAAAAACAAAGGATAAATTCTGCTAAATTTGTTGTTTGCATTGCGTTATCAAACATGATTTATCCAATTATACCCTACGGGGATCCTGTTTTAAGAAAAGTCGCATCTCCTATTGAAGTAGGAAGTATCGATTTAATCAAACTATCAGAAGATATGTTCGAAACTATGTACGCGGCCAGCGGCGTGGGTTTAGCAGCTCCTCAGATAGGTATGGACATTCGATTATTTGTGGTGGATGGACGCCCCATGAACGAAGGAGAAAAAGAGGAGGATGTGGATCAGTCATTAGTTGGTTTTAAAAAGGTATTCGTTAATCCGACGGTTCTGGAGGAAACAGGGGACGAATGGGGTTTTGAAGAGGGTTGCTTATCTATCCCGGGTATTCGAGGAGAAGTTTATCGCCCAGAATATGTTAAAATCCACTATTGGACCGAGCAGGGAGAGGAAAGAACAGACATTTTTGAAAGTTTAGCCGCCCGCATTATCCAGCACGAATATGATCATATCGAAGGCATTTTATTCACAGATCATTTGAATCCTGTAAAAAAACGCCTCATAAAAAATAAGTTAAGTGATATCACGCGAGGAAAGGTTTCCGTGGATTACAAAATGAAGCTTACTCGTTAATTAGACAGATGAAAATTTCCCTTAATTGGTTACGTGATTTTATTGATATTTCGAAGCTTCCTGCACAAGGCAGCCCAGAAGAATTAGACGTTTTATTAACAAATACGGGACTTGAAGTGGAAGGTATCGAACCACATGATAAGATTCCGGGTGGATTAAAAGGATTCGTGGTAGGCGAGGTTTTAACTTGTGAGAAATTCGAGGTAAAAGAGAAATTCTTAAGCCTAACTACGGTGGATGCTGGTTTGGATGAAATTTTAACCATCGTTTGTGGGGCTGAGAATGTAGCAGCAGGCCAAAAAGTAATCGTGGCAACCCCTGGCACTCAATTATACGACAAGGACGGGAAAGAATTATTCACGATTGAGAAGCGCAAAGTCTACGGACAGCCTTCGGAAGGTATGATATGTGCAGAGGATGAAATCGGAATCGGATCATCGCACGATGGTATTTTAGTTTTAGACACACAAGTTCCGAACGGAACTCCGGCTGCCTCCTTTTTTGACATTGCGGGGGATTTAGTCTTAGAAATCGGGCTAACGCCTAACCGCGCAGACGCAGCCTCACACTGGGGCGTAGCGCGAGATATTCGGGCTGTAACTGGGCTTCCTATTCAATTACCTTCGCCAGCCTTAGTCATTGAAAGCAACACACATCCGATCACAGTGGAAGTGAAAGACACTGGATGCGATCGCTTTTGTGGCATTACGATTGACGGCATTCAGGTAGCGCCTTCGCCTATTTGGTTGCAAGAGCGTTTAGCTGCCATCGGATTGCGCCCCATCAATAACGTGGTCGATATCACTAATTTTATTTGCCATGGAGTAGGTCAGCCGATGCATGCCTACGATTGGAATGAAATCAAAGGAGGTAAATTAATCGTGGAAAGCTTACCTGCGGGCACTCTTTTCAAAACACTAGATGGCGTTGAACGTAAATTGACTGGCGAAGAATTAATGATCTGCGACGCCTCGGGCGCCATCGGATTAGCCGGTGTCATGGGCGGAGAACATTCTAGTATTAAAGATTCTACGTCGCGCGTTTTCTTAGAAGTGGCCCACTTCAAGCCAGAGCGTATTCGGAAGGCAAGCCAAATTCACGGTCTAAAAACCGATGCCTCCTTCCGTTTTGAGCGTGGCACTGATATTCAGGCAAAGTTATTTGCTATGGAATATGCGGCGCAATTAATTCAAGAATTAGCTGGCGGAAAAATCACGTCAGAACCGATTGATTATTACCCTGCACAAGTCGAATTAGTTCGCATTCCAGTAAATGTAGTTCGGGTTCAAAAATACATCGGTATTGAATTAGCGGCGGAAAGAATTAAAGAAATTTTGATGCTATTAGATTTCAAAATCGAAGCAGATAAAGGCGACGAATTCGTTGCTATCTCCCCTGCTTACCGCGTCGATGTGACGAGAGATGCAGATATTATCGAGGAAATCTTGCGTATCCACGGTTTGGATAATATCCCATTGTCGGATCATTTGAGCGCGAATTTTATCTCGGAATTCCCCCTTTTAGACAAGGAACGAGTTCAGTTGAATATCTCACAGATTTTGACGGCCAAAGGCTTCCAAGAAATCATCACCAACTCACTGACGAAAGCCGATGCGCACGCAGCGATCGCTAAGGATCTACCATTCGAAACAGTGGAAATCCTTAACCGACTTTCAGAAGATCTAGGCGTGATGAGACAGCACATGTCTTTCGCCGGTTTAGAGGTCTTAGCACATAATATTAACCGCCGGCAAAAAGATTTGAAAGTCTTTGAATTTGGCAAAACCTACCATAAAAAAGGGGCTAAATACATCGAAAAGAAACACTTAGCCTTATTTACCACCGGATTGTGGTCAGGAGAAACTTGGTCTAGCGCTCCAGCTAAAACCGCACTTCATCACTTATATCAGGTGAGTATCGAATTAATGCGTTCTTTAGGTGTGACAGAATTCGAGACAGATACCATCGAAAATTCGAGTGTATTTGCCTTCGGATTACGCATTTCGATCAACAAAAAGGCTTGCCTAGAACTAGGGATGATTCATCCCAATTTAGCCAGCAAATGGGATGTAAAACAAGACGTTTTCTTTGCAGATTTCGACTGGGATTATTGGGTGAAGCAAGAGAAAGCAGACTTCGTTTACCAAGAGATTTCTAAGTTCCCAGAAGTACGTCGTGACCTATCTTTAGTGATTGATAAAGCCGTTAGCTACCAAGCCATTCGAAAATTAGCTGAACAATACGAGAAGAGTTTACTGAAAAATGTATCCATCTTCGATGTGTACGAAGGCAAAAACTTAGGCGAAGGCAAGAAGGCTTATTCGGTTAGTTTTACGCTACAAGATGAGGCTCAAACCCTTACAGACAAGGTAATTGAGTCCACCATGGATCGCTTAATGAAAGGATTCGAGAAGGAAATAGGAGCGATAATTAGAAAATAATTAACGCTTGAGCATGCCGCCTAAATTAGGCATCTTCATCTTTCCATCCTGCACCTTGTTCATCATCTTCATCATTTTGCGCATGTCCTCGAACTGCTTCAACAGGTTATTCACCTCTTGAATCGATGTTCCTGATCCAGCCACAATACGATTCTTGCGGGATGGGTTCAAAATATCTGGATTTTGACGCTCCTTAGCGGTCATGGAATTGATGATCGCTTCAATCGGCTTGAAGGAATCATTAGAGATATCTACATCTTTCACCGCCTTACTCATTCCCGGCACCATACCCATCAAATCTTTGATGTTACCCATCTTTTTGATTTGCTGCAATTGAGCGTAGAAGTCCTCGAAGGTGAAATTGTTTGAGCGTATCTTCTTATTTAAACGCGCCGCTTCATCTTCATCAAAAGCCTGCTGAGCACGCTCCACTAACGATAAAACGTCCCCCATTCCTAGGATACGGTTCGCCATACGATCAGGATAGAACTGATCTAAGGCCTCCATTTTCTCCCCTGTAGAAATGAATTTAATCGGCTTATCTACGATTTGACGAATAGAAAGAGCCGCACCACCGCGGGAATCCCCATCTAATTTAGTTAAAACAACCCCGTCAAAGTTTAAGCGTTCATTAAAGGTCTTCGCCGTATTCACCGCATCTTGACCCGTCATGGAATCCACAACGAACAAAATTTCTGTGGGTTTAATCGCCTCCTTCACCGCAGCGATTTCAGTCATCATGACCTCATCTACGGCTAAACGACCGGCTGTATCGACGATTACAACCTTCTTACCCATCTTACGTGCATAAGACAAGGCATTTTCAGCAATGCTCACCGCACTTTTATTTTCAGGCTCGGCATATACTTCCACTCCTACTTGCTCTCCCAATACTTTCAATTGGTCAATCGCCGCAGGACGGTAAATATCACAGGCTACCAAAAGCACGTTACGGCCTCCTTTTTTAATGTATTGCGCTAATTTTCCTGAGAATGTTGTCTTACCAGAACCCTGCAAACCCGCAATTAAGACAACGGCTGGATCCCCTTTCAGGTTAATATCCTGCTTTTGACCACCCATTAATTGGGTTAATTCATCATGAACAATTTTAGTCAATAATTGACCAGGCTCGACGGCAATGAGGATTTTTTGGCCCATCGCCTGATCCTTAATCCGATCCGTAATCTCTTTCGCTACCTTGTAGTTAACGTCCGCATCCATCAAGGCGCGGCGAATTTCCTTCACCGTAGCGGCAACGTTAATATCCGTAATTCTGCCATTCCCCTTCAGGGTACGCATGGCAGCGGTCAACTTCGAACTTAAATTATCAAACATAGTATTTCAAAAAAAAGGACTGCAATTTACGCTTTTTCAGACAAATTTTAATCAAATAAAGATATCGAACTTTCACTCCATTCATCTTAACCTGCTAACGCAAAAAAATATCCGACATTTTGACAAAAATACCCTAAAATAATGGAGGAAAAAAGATTAAGTCTTTACCTTTGCAGGATTATCACAACCGATCAAAACATTGAACTAACAAAAATGGAAAAAATTAAAGTTGCTAACCCAGTCGTCGAATTAGATGGCGATGAAATGACTCGAATTATCTGGAAATTCATCAAGGATAAATTAATCTTACCTTATTTAGATTTAGACATTAAATACTATGATTTAGGCGTAGAGTACCGCGATGAAACGAATGACCAAGTAACTATCGAGGCAGCTGAGGCAATCAAAAAATACGGTGTAGGTATCAAATGTGCTACCATCACACCAGATGAGGCTCGTGTTACGGAATTTGATTTAAAACAAATGTGGAAGTCCCCTAACGGAACAATTCGCAACATTCTAGATGGTACGGTATTCCGTGAGCCAATCGTTTGCGCAAACGTACCTCGTTTAGTACCGAACTGGACAGCTCCCATCATGATCGGTCGTCACGCTTTTGGTGATCAATATAGAGCAACTGATTTTGTAACCAAAGGAAAAGGTAAATTAACCGTTTCATTCCAACCAGAAGATGGTGGCGAGGCACAAACTTTCGAAGTGTATAACTTCAAAGGGGATGGCGTTGCAATGACCATGTATAACACGGACGAATCGATTAAAGGTTTTGCTCACTCTTGCTTCAACATGGCATTAAGTAAAGGATGGCCTTTGTATTTATCTACAAAGAACACCATCTTGAAGAAATACGATGGCCGTTTCAAGGACATCTTCGAAGAGATCTTCCAAGCAGATTATAAAGCACAATTCGACGCTGCGGGTATCGTTTACGAGCACCGTTTGATCGATGACATGGTTGCTTCTGCGTTAAAGTGGAATGGTAACTTTGTTTGGGCTTGTAAAAACTATGACGGAGACGTTCAATCAGATACGGTTGCACAAGGTTTTGGCTCTCTAGGACTAATGACCTCTGTTTTAATTACACCAGACGGAAAAGTAATGGAAGCGGAAGCAGCTCACGGAACAGTGACTCGTCACTACCGCGATCACCAAGCTGGAAAGCCTACGTCCACTAACCCAATTGCCTCTATTTTTGCTTGGACTCGTGGTTTAGAGTTCCGTGGCAAATTAGATAATAATACGGCGTTGATTAATTTCTGCCAGACTTTGGAAAAAGTTTGTGTGGCTACGGTTGAGTCAGGTAAGATGACCAAAGACTTAGCAGTTTGTATCCACGGAAACAAAGTCACTCACGGAGAGCACTACTTATACACAGAAGAGTTCTTAGAGGCGCTGGATACGAATTTGAAGGCAGCGTTAGCGTAGTTTTCGCGCAGCGAAAACAGACGCTAGTCGCGACTACGTCGCTTAGTCGACTTCGTCTTAGTCAAAGAGTCCGGAGGGGGAATAAATTCCTCTTCGGATTTTTTTTGTGCTTATTTTTTTGACTAAATCGCACAGCGATGACCAAACGACGCAGTCGTGACTAAATCGCACAGCGATGACTAAACGACGCAGTCGTGACTAAATCGCACAGCGATGACCAAACGACGCAGTCGTGACTAAATCGCACAGCGATGACTAAACGACGCAGTCGTGACTAAATCGCACAGCGATGACCAAACGACGCAGTCGCGACTAAATCGCACAGCGATGACCAAACGACGCAGTCGCGACTAAATCGCACAGCGATGACCAAACGACGCAGTCGCGACTAAATCGCACAGCGATGACTAAGCCGAAGGCGACTAGATTTTTTTATTTTATGCCGGAGCATAAAATAAAAAAATCGCGCCGATTGCTCAGCGCGATTCCTTACTATTATTTTGCTTCAAAAATTATTCTGAAACCACAGAGAAAGCAATCTTGTGCTTAACTTCTTTGTGTAAGTCAAGCGTAGCAGCGTAATCGCCGGTAGTCTTCACTTCTGAATCGAATGAAATCTTCTTACGATCGATATCGAAACCTTTTTCTTTCAACATTTCTGAAACTTGAAGGCTAGTCACACGACCAAAGATTTTTCCACTATCCCCTGTCTTCGCAGGAATAGTCAATGTCATTTCACCGATAGCCGTAGCTAAATCGAAAGCATCTTGGCGAACTTTCTCCACTTTGTGAGCAGCTTGCTTAATGTTTTCCGCTACAACCTTGCGGTTAGATGGAGTCGCCATGATTGCGAATCCTTGTGGAATTAAGTAATTACGACCGTAACCAGCTTTCACTGCAACGATATCGTTCTTATAACCTAATCCAGCAATATCTGTTTTTAATATAATTTCCATCTTATGTATACAATCAAATGTTTATTGGATAAGGATCTATTTTAAACCGTCAGCCACGTAAGGCATTAACGCTAAGTGACGAGCTCTTTTAATAGCTTGAGCCACACGACGTTGGAATTTCAAAGAAGTTCCAGTGATACGACGAGGTAAAATTTTACCTTGCTCATTCACTAACTTCAATAAATAGTCTGGGTTTTTGAAATCAATGTATTGAATACCAGATTTCTTGAAACGGCAATACTTCTTACGGTTTCCGTTCTTATCTACAGGTTCGTTAACTAGTGTCATATTATTCTTCAATTTTTTCTGGTTTTCTACCTACTAATCCTTTTCTCTTTTTTTCATTGTACGCTAAAGCGTGCTTATCTACCGCTAGGGTTAAGAAACGAATCACGCGCTCATCACGCTTGAATTCTAATTCTAATTTAGCGACTAAAGTAGGAGCTGCTGCGAATTCGAAAATTTGGTAATATCCGGTGTGCTTGTTCTGAATCGGGTAAGCTAACTTACGTAAGCCCCAAGCGTCTTCATGAACGATTTGCGCGCCGTTTTCTACCAACAGATTCTTGAATTTCTCAACAGTGTCCTTTGTCTGTTGTTCAGACAAAACGGGAGTTAAAATGAACACCGTCTCATAGTTTTTTAATTCCATAAAAAATTTGTTGTTTAAAAACTGGTAAAAATTTGGAATGCAAAGGTAGGAATAATCCTTCACAATCAAAAGGTTAACAACAAAAAAATAGAATTAGCGGACTTCGAAGGTACCTAAGCCGATCAAATACCCTTCGGCATAAAGCTCAATTTCATGCTTTCCGGGCTTGAAACCATTTTGCCTAGAATGAATGAATTCCACCGATTGGTGATTGTTTTCGTAAAATATACGCTGGCGACTCGTAAAAGTTAGTTCGCGGCCTTTGAAGTCAAAAGTTCCTGAACCTAAATTATAATCTGAAATTGTAGTTCCAGTAGGCTCAATAATGCGAAGAAAGACTGTTTTTATCTCCTTATTAGCAAATGTATTCTCCTGCAAATGGAACATCACCCGAATTTTATCCACTTTTTTCGCCTTTTGATTATTCACGGAGGACTCTTTCCCGCGAGATGAAATCGCATAGACATTCACCCCCTCTGCGCGCAAGGCAGCCGCCGCAGTTACTTTTTCAGTCAATTCTTTATTCCTAATTTCAAGGACACGGGATTTTTCACTTAGCTCACGCTCTTTCAGACCAAAAGTCTTACTCGAGTCCTCTAGTGCTTTTTGAATATTTACTAAACCCACTTTTAGAATTTGGGCCTCTCTGCTTAGGGAATCATTACGAAGGATTAAAACGACGTTTTCTTTCTTCAACTTTTTAATCTCCGCATCTTTTTGACCTAATAAATGCAAATAATAGGATAGCTTTTTTTGGAATTCTGCTGGATCGATATCACTTAAATGTTTCTGATCTCCTAAAATTTGTGCTTTTGCAGTTTCTAACTCACTGACCTTCCCTCCTAATTTTTTGATTTGAACCAAACGTAAATTCAATTGTTCCGCAACGGAATCTAATTTAACCTGGGCATTTTCTACAAATTCATCTTGAGATGGTTGCATAAATCGATCGATAAGACCTAATTTATCTACGAGGATCCAACCTGCTAATAACAAAACCAACATAGTCAACCACGTCACGCGACGCTTTAAACTATTTTCGTTTCCCCTCGAATTATCTGATTCCATTTAATCTGCTTTATTTAATCTTTTACTCTTGAATCAAAAATAATAAATTAATTTTAATAATATTTTTAAGTCCAAACAAAATTTAGCCTTTCCGCCCTATGGCCATCTCAGAAGAAATTTCCTTGATTAACAAGCAATTAAACGATAGTGCTGCTCGACTTATTGTGGTTACGAAGACGAGAGGCATCGATGAGTTGCAAGAAACGTATGCGGCGGGGGCCATTGAGTTTGGTGAAAATCGGGTGCAAGAGATGGTGGAAAAGCAGGCTGTGTTACCTAAGGACATTCTTTGGCATCAAATAGGTCACTTACAAACGAATAAAGTAAAATATATCGCCCCTTTTATTCACCTGATTCATTCCGTTGATTCACTGAATTTATTGAAAGAAATCAATAAGCAGGCGGCTAAAAACGACCGAATTATCAACTGTTTGCTTCAAATTTATATCGCGACAGAGGAAAGTAAATTTGGTTTAGATTTTTCTGAGGCCGACGCTTTACTAGCAGATCCTGAATTTGCTGAGTTGAAAAATATCAGAATCGTAGGTTTAATGGGGATGGCGAGTTTTACGGCAGATGAAACGCAGATTAGGCAGGAGTTTCAAAGCTTAGCGGATTTTTTCCAAAAGCTCAAAAACAACAAAACCGGCTTGTCGACCGGTCTTGTGGAATGGATTGAATTATCCATGGGTATGTCTGGTGATTATTTGATCGCTGCGGAACTAGGTTCAACGCTAGTTCGTGTAGGATCGGCCATCTTTGGCCCGCGTCACTAACGCGTTAAGGACATAATCTCAAATTCTAATTTGCCTGCTGGAGCGGTAATCTCCGCTAGATCCCCTACTTTCTTACCTAATAATCCCTTACCGAAAGGAGATGAAACGGAAATTTTTCCCGCCCTCAAATCAGCTTCTTCTTCTGAAACAATAGTATAAGTAACTGTCATTCCACTCTTCGTATTTCTAATTTGAACGATAGAATAAATCGAAACTATGGTCAAATCAATCGTCGACTCATCTAATACGCGAGCTATTGAAACAATTTCCTCCATTTTAGAAATCTTTAATTCCAAAAGTCCTTGCGCATCTTTCGCCGCATCGTACTCTGCATTCTCACTTAAATCGCCTTTATCACGCGCTTCTGCTATTTGTTTGGCCATATCTAAACGACCTGTAATCTTCAAATAGTGTAATTCTGCTCTTAATTTATCTAATGCCTCTGCGGTATAATATTGAAATTTAGCCATAATCTTTTAGGGTTTAACCTCTGTGCTTAAAAACAAAATAGAACGGCCTCCGACCGTTCTACCTAAATTATTTGTAGTTTTGTTTCGGATTCGCAACTAAGGTTTTTGTTTTTCTAACAGCACGAAATTGTTGTTTTGTATAGGACAAAGGTAATAAAAAATCAGACGGATTCCACAAACAATCAAGATCAGGCATGCGGATTATATTTTTTGGAACACCAGAATTTGCTGTAGCTAGTTTACAAGCCTTAGTCGAGGCAAAAATGGATGTCGTCGCAGTAGTTACGGCGCCAGACAAACCCGCCGGCCGAGGACAACAAATTCAATCTTCTCCGGTAAAAGTCTACGCTGAATCTTGCGGCCTAGCCATTTTGCAGCCTCTAAAATTAAAAGACCCCGTATTTTTACAAGAATTAGCCTCCTTTCAAGCAGATTTACAAATTATTGTGGCGTTTCGGATGCTTCCAGAAGCTGTTTGGAATATGCCTCGCTTAGGCACCTTTAATTTACACGCTTCTTTGCTTCCTCAGTACCGAGGCGCGGCTCCTATTCACTGGGCAGTTATTAATGGGGAGACCGAAACAGGCATCACAACCTTCTTTTTGCAACAGGAAATCGATACCGGGGATTTATTATTTCAAGAGAAAGAGTCCATTTCTGAAAAGGATACCACTGGCGAATTATACGAGCGATTAATGAATATGGGAGGTCAATTAGTGGTAAAAACCGCTAAAGCCATCGAATCTGGTGATATCCATCCCACACCACAACAAGAAATAGCGGAACTTAAATCTGCACCTAAACTGCAACGTAGCACGGGCGAAGTTCATTGGACACGCAATGGCAGGGACATTGTCAACCTAGTGCGCGGCATGCACTCTTTTCCTGGAGCACATACGGTTTTCCAGGGCAAAAATTGCAAGCTGATTGCCGTCGAATTTAATCCAGAAATTATTCCTGATTTAGGGGTGGGGGTTTGGGATACGGACCAAAAAACTTACCTAAGAGTCGGTTGCTCCGATGGGTATATTAACATACTTGAATGGCAGATGGAGGGGAAAAAACGATTGAAAATCGATGAATTTTTGCGCGGATATAACTATACCTTTTAGTTTAATTTCCACCGTCCCGTAGTATAAAAATACCCAAAAGAGCCTTTCTGAATAAAGATATACTTCTCTTTCAAATTCGCTAAAACAGTTACCGTATAAGGCTTCAACTGAAGGTCTGCAGCAGAACTAGGAAACGGAATTGCTTGGGAGCAGGCGCAAGGTTTATTCTCGCGCAGCTTATTCATTTCAATTAATAAATCCCGCGAATCTTCGACTAATTCTTCTTTGCCCATGTCCAATTTTGAGAAGTAATTCCGCTCATAAGCGTTTTTAAATGGCTCATATTCTAAAGCTAATGCAGGATATTTCTGCAATAGTTTAGCACTATTATAAAAAGCTTGTATATGCCCTGGATCTGGGAAACCTACGAAATCTCCGCCCCAAAACAGGCCTATTTCCTTTGCTTTGGCCCCATACTGATCATAAATAGCCCCCCTACGCAAATGTCTCCCCTTTCGTGCAATTGCCCCATCTGCCGCTAAACCAAAATTGTGAAAGGAAATAAAGGCCTTCGAAAAGCCTCTTCTCTGCAAGGCCAATTGCTGTTTCTTATTACGGGTCGTGGAGGTATAGCGCAAACGATAAGGATAGTGAATTCGCTTAATCAAGCTGTCCCTTTTAAGTTCAAAAGAATCAATCTCTGATTGCAATAATTCGGTCCAAGGCTGATGTAATTGCTCTATTTCATGCGTTTCCCTGGTCCCATCCGGATTAATCCGAATAAATACATACGAGGCTACCGAGTCGGCAGAGTAAGTGGAATCTTGTTGCTTATAAAGCCACTTAAATTCCTCCCAATCCAATGAATTTAAAGACATAGGCTCACAAACGCGATGCTCAGCATCTTGCTCATATAAGCCAAAAAGGAACCAAAAAAGAGGCAAAAGCCCTATTATAATCATTTTTTCAAGGGGATGATGAGCACTTCTCCGCGAAGGGTGATGTCATCTTTCTTGTGATTCGCATCCATAATGGCTTGCTTCGACACGCCGTATTTTTCGGCCACTTTACGCATGATGTCCCCGGGACCTACGGTATGAATCGCCTGAATCTGTACATTTAACTTAGTCGATCCACTTTTTATTCCGTCTGGATTAACCCCTGGATTCAACGCTTTTAATTGATCTATTTTCAAGCCGAATTTTCTTGCTACTGCGGAAAAAGTCTCTCCTTTTTCTACTGTTACAGCATGAGATTTGCCTGAAGGTGTTGCGACTTCCGGCACAACTTCTGCCTCCGCTTCTTTCTTTTGTTCGGCTAATTCTTCCTCCTCAGATTTACCTATCAATGAATCCTTCGGCACAATTAGCGAATCCGCCGCATCTACAGTCGAATCAATGACCACTTGTACTGATTCCGCTAAAACGTCTTCCTCCGGCTCTACAAACTTCTCTGCCCTGATTAATTCATCTTTATCAGGACTAACAAAGTGCTCAAAACCGATGGCGATTAAGCCCACCAAGGTTAATAAAAGAATGCCCAACGTAATCAGGGGCAATTTGCTATTTTCTTCGTTTTCGCTCATTATTTTGGAAATTTACCTTTTGTTTCTTGACTCATTTCGGCCACCTTATCTTCTAATTCTGCTTTAAAAGCCGTGTATTTATCTGCCAAAGAAGCGTCTGAAATGGCTAACATTTGGATGGCTAATAATCCTGCATTTTTGGATGCATTTAAGGCCACAGTGGCTACCGGGACACCATTCGGCATTTGCAGGATAGATAAAACGGAATCCCAACCATCTATGGAATTAGATGATTTAACGGGAACACCGATGACAGGCAATATCGTGGCTGAAGCAATCATACCCGGTAAATGTGCCGCACCACCTGCTCCTGCGATAATCACTTGGATTCCGCGGGACTTAGCTTGCTGGGCATAGTTCATCATTTTCACCGGCGTGCGGTGTGCAGAAACGATGTCCACTTCATAAGCGACACCAAAATCCTTGCAAACTTGAATGGCATCTTGCATGACTCCTAAATCAGAACTGCTGCCCATTATAATTCCTACCATAGCTATCAATTTATGCGATTACGCGTATGCTTTTTCTAACCAATTCAGCTTTTTGTTCGATCTCTTCACGAGATTCCCCTACTAAAGTAATATGCCCCATCTTACGAAAAGGCTTCGTAATTTTCTTTCCATATAAAAACGGATGAACGCCAGAGATGCCTAAAATAGTATCTAGACCCTCATATTTTGCTGGTCCAGTAAAACCATCGGTTCCTAATAAGTTCAACATTCCGGAGAAGCTATGTGCTTTCGTATCCCCTAAAGGTAATCCTACAATCGCTCTAAGGTGCTGCTCGTATTGTGAGGTGTCGTTAGCTCGGATGGTTTGATGTCCTGAGTTGTGAGGTCGAGGAGCCACTTCATTGATGAGAATTTTACCGTCTTTGGTCAAAAACATCTCTACCGCTAAAACGCCAACTAATCCCATTTTATCAATTAAACTCACCGCGATATCCTCCGCTTCTTTTTCAATTTCTTTCGATATTGCCGCTGGTGAAATAAGGAATTCGACCAGGTTTTGGACTGGATGAAAAACCATCTCCACTGCTGGGAATGCTTTTATGTCTCCTTGTGGGTTACGTGCCACAATCACCGCTAATTCCTTTTCAAAATCAATGGCCTTCTCTAATAAACCGGGAGCGTCAAAGCCTTTAGAAACATCCGCTGCCGTTCCTATGTATTGAACGCCTTTTCCATCGTATCCTCCTTTGCCTAGCTTGTTAAAGGCAGGAAGGAAATCTTCGTTGGCGGCGATTTCCACCGAAGATTCAATTAATCTGAAATCAGCCGTAGGGAAGCCATGGGTTTGGAAAAAAGTCTTTTGGATCCGCTTGTCTTGAATCATCCGAAGCAAATGAGGCTGCGGATACACCTTGATTCCCTCGGCCTCTAATTGCTCTAAAGCTTCGATATTCACATGTTCAATCTCAATACTAATTAAATCGAATTGCTTCCCAAATGCATAAACTGTGTCAAAATCCTGGAAAGAGCCCTGTGTAAACTGGCTTGTCAAGGTATGGCAGGATGCTTCTGGATCTGGATCAAGGCAGGCAATCTGCAAATCTAAGTCGATAGCAGCCTGCAAAAGCATACGACCTAGCTGGCCGCCGCCTAACAATCCGATTTTAGGAAGTGATTTAGACATAAATTCGTATTCAATGGGTAAAATTACGGCTTTTGTTTTACCTTTGGAAATTATTTAGACATCGAGAAAAAATATTCTTGCTGAATACGTATCAAGACTCATGACAAAAAGAAATACCACGATTATCGCATTCATCCTACTTGCTATCGCGAGTCGTTTACTAATTTTAGCCGGTCCAGGCTGGGCAAACTTCTCTCCAATGGCTTCTATGGCCCTTTTTGTGGGAGCCTATCTGCAAAATCGCAAACAAGCGATGGCGTGGACGCTACTAGCGGTTTGGGGATCAAATTTGATTTTAAACAATACCTTATATGATGCTTTTTTTCCAGGATTCTCTCTAGGAATTGATGCAGTTCACATGGGATTATTTGCAATTATCTCTTTACTGGGCCGAAATACCACAGCAAGCGCCTCTCGTTTCATCGGAACGAATATCGCAGCAGCTATGGGCTTTTTCTTAGTTTCTAATTTCGCCGTTTGGGCAGGATCTGAAATTGCCTACACGAAGGATATAGCTGGATTATTGAATTGCTACGCAGCAGGTATTCCATTCTTAAAGAATACCATCGTTAGTCAATTCTTATTCTCTGGATTGTTCTTCGGAGCTTTTGAAGTATTGAAAAAACAAGTGCCGGCATTGCGCTAATCACTTAGGCAAATAAAAAAGGGTCGACTTGCAACTGCGAGCCGACCCTTTTTATTTATACGAATCTCTTAGTTCTTATAGACTTTCCCGTCTTTCATGACAAAGTTTACCTTCGTCATTAATTTCACATCAGCCACTGGGTCCCCTGGCACAGCAACGATGTCTGCCGCCTTTCCGACCTCGATGGATCCGATCAGATCACTTTGGCCTAATAAATCTGCTGCAGTAACTGTTGCCGAATGAATCGCTTCTAAAACAGGCATTCCCGCTTCATTCATCAGCACAAACTCTAACGCATTCTTTCCATGGCCAAATACACCAGCATCCGTACCAAACGCAATCTTCACCCCAGCTTTGTAGGCTTTAGCAAAGGTTCCTTGAATAACCGGTCCAATGGCAGCTGCTTTCTTAGCGATCATTTCCGGGTAGTAGTTAGGAATCTTAGATGAATCTGCTGTGGAACGTCCGGCAATAACCGTAGGCACATAATAGGTCCCCATCTTCTTCATTAATTCCATCACCTCTTCGTCCATGAACGTTCCGTGTTCGATCGAGGTAACACCACCTAAAATTGCGCGCTTCATACCTTCTTTTCCGTGGGCGTGAGCGGCTACTTTGAAACCGTAATCTTTAGCTGTTTGAACAATCGCACGTATTTCTTCGTCCGTAAATTGGGCCCCTGAACCGTCTTTAGCATAACTTAAAACGCCACCAGTGGCCGTAATTTTAATTAAATCAGAGCCTTCTTTGTAGCGCTGACGCACCGCTTTAGCCGCGTCCGCAACACCATTCACCACTCCATCCTCGGGACCTAAATCTTTCTTAAATGCTTCATTAATACCGTTCGTATCATCCGCGTGACCACCCGTTGTACCGATCGTAACTCCCGCCGTATAAATACGTGGGCCTTCTACCAAACCTTTATTAATCGCATTGCGAAGGCTAATCACCACGTGGGTGCCTCCTAAATCGCGCACGGTAGTGAAACCGGCCATCAGATTACGTTTCGCATAGACCAAAGCTTGGTAGGCCACATCCCCTGGATTCTTCGTGAAACGATCTAAATAGGCTCCTGGATTCGTTTCTGATTCAAGATGCACGTGCGAATCGATCAAGCCCGGCATCACCGTTCTATCTTTTAAATTGATAACCACATCGCCTTTTGCTGGACTTAAAAAGCCGTCCGAAACTGCGATAATTTTCTTTCCTTCCACTACAATAGTCCGGTTTTTCAAAACCGTCTGCGTTTTTACATCGATCAAAGATCCACAATGCAGAATCGTTTTTTGGGCAAAAGTAGCAAAGGCCAACAGGCTAAAACCAAGTGTTACTAATTTTTTCATAGGTTTGATTTTAAAATGAGAGATATATGTTTCCAAAAACTAGGGTAGCTTTTATTCACTACCATAGGATCTAATAAAGTAATTTCTTTTTGCATAGCGACCGGTGCGAATGCCATCGCCATTCGGTGATCGTCGTAGGTTTCGATAGGTTCGATGGTAGAAACAGCCGCAAAATCTCCCTTTACTTCGTACAAGTGATTCGCTTCTTTTTCTGTTAAAGTAGCTCCTAATTTCTTCAATTCATTTTGCAGGGCTACTACTCGATCCGTTTCCTTCACCTTCAAGGATTCTAAACCTGTTAGAGTTAAGGAAATGTTTTTTACCGCGGCAATCACACAAATGGTTTGAGCTAAATCCGGGCAATCGGTAAAGTCCCAGGCGAGGGATGTCTGCGCTGGGATTTTGGTCAATAAATAACCGCGACCCGTGTAGGTGCTTTTCACTCCCAAAGGTTCCATCATCGCCTTGATCGCCGAATCCCCTTGCAAGGAATCTTCCTTCAAGCCTAGTAATTCCAAGGAACTATCCTCAAAGGGTGACAAAGCCACCATTGAATACCAATAACTGGCTCCAGACCAATCTGATTCGACAGCGAAAGGCTGTAAGGTATAAGTTTGGGATGGAATATCGATGGTTCCATTCGCCCAATCCGCTTGAGCCTGAATACCAAAATGCTTCATCTGAGCCAAGGTCATTTCGATATAAGGTTTCGATCCTAAAGCCCCGGTAATTTGCAATTTCAGACCCTCTGGTAACAAAGGTGCCACCATCAAAATCGCCGAAATAAACTGCGAGCTCACATCCCCGCGGATGGAAATTTCGCGCTTTCCCTGAAAGGAAAATTCGTTCAATTGCATCGGAGGATAACCGTCCTGGTTCAAATAGCTAATATCAGCACCTAATGAACGCAATGCATCCACTAGAATTCCGATGGGGCGTTCGCACATGCGCGGTGTCCCAGTCATCTTTTTAGAAGCTCCTGTTACCGCGTAATAGGCCGTCAAAAATCGCATCGTTGTTCCTGCATCCAATACATCCGCTTCTGACCCATTTTCCGATAGGAGCCGAATCATCGTTTGCGTGTCACGCGCCTCCGCCAAATTGGATAAATTCTCAATCGCTCCCTTCGCTAAGGCATTCATGACTAAGGCGCGGTTACTCTCCGACTTAGAGGCAGGCAAAGGAATAATTTCAGAAAAGGACGACGAACGTGGAACTAAAGTAATTTGACTCAAAACAGCTTTGCGATTAACGCAATTTTAAAGTGACTAATGATAAGACCGCTAAGATGATTCCCACGATCAAGAAACGAAAGACGATCTTGGATTCGTGGTAGTTCTTCTTTTGGAAATGGTGGTGCAAAGGCGACATCAAAAAGACACGCCGGCCCTCCCCATATTTGCGTTTGGTATATTTAAAATAAGCCACCTGAATAATGACGGACATGTTTTCTATTAGGAAGATCCCACATAAGACTGGAATCAACATTTCTTTTCGTATCACAATGGCTAAGGTCGCAATTACTCCGCCTAACATTAAACTTCCCGTATCACCCATGAAAACTTGAGCCGGGTAGGCATTATACCAAAGAAATCCGATACATGCCCCCACGAAGGCCGCACAAAAAACGGCGAGCTCCCCTGAGTTAGGAATAAACAT
This sequence comes from Aquirufa sp. A-Brett2-W8, assembly GCF_054558755.1. Taxonomy (NCBI): domain Bacteria; kingdom Pseudomonadati; phylum Bacteroidota; class Cytophagia; order Cytophagales; family Flectobacillaceae; genus Aquirufa; species Aquirufa sp. A-Brett2-W8. The sequence goes on along the minus strand of NZ_JBPXKS010000005.1, from coordinate 163,166 downwards.
AACATTCAAATATTGCGATATCACCTTGTTACCAGATACGTAGGCTAAAATCGCCAAAGCTATACCAATGATGACAGATGTTCCAGCAGCCAATCCATCAATTCCGTCCGTAATATTCGCCCCATTAGATACAGCAGTAATGATGAAAATAACCACCAAAACATAGACGATCCAGACGTATTCATCCGGAATAAAACTAGGCAATAACATGTTATAATCGAACTGATTATCCTTCATAAAAGGAACCGTCGTTAAAAGCGACTTGTGGTCGATAAAAGAGCCATCCGCAGCATACTCTCGCACCTTAATATGCTCGTTAAAATACATCGTTAAACCCACAATGATACCTAATCCTATTTGGCCTATAATCTTAAATTTACCCGATAAACCGTCCTTATTCTTCTTGAAAACCTTGATATAATCATCCACAAAACCCACTGCGCCTAACCAAATAGCAGATGTCACTAATAAGATGATATATACATTAGTAATCTTCGAAAAAAGTAAGGTAGGAATAAGCAAAGACAACAAAATAATGAAGCCTCCCATCGTAGGGGTGCCTTTTTTGGCCATTTGGCCTTCTAAACCTAAGTCGCGAATTTCCTCTCCGATTTGCAAGCGCTGCAAACGATAGATAACCGTTTTTCCCCAAATGGCAGCAATACCTAAAGACGTAATAATCGCAGCAAATGCCCGAAAGGTGATGTATTGAAATACACCCGCGCCAGGAATATTCAAGGTCTTATCTAAGTATTCAAAGAGGTAATAAAGCATGCAAAAGGGATTTAATTTATAAAATTGCAAAAAAACAAGGGGAATTCAAACTTAGTTGAATGCCTCTGCTAAGACTAACTTATCATCAAAGTGGTATTTTACACCTTGAATTTCTTGGTAGTTTTCATGGCCTTTACCCGCCACCAAAATAATATCTCCTGTGCTTGCTAACTCTCTTACTGCATAAAAAATACCTTCTTTTCGATCAGATAAGCGATGTACCTTGGACTTTAGATTTTCTGGAATGCCTGCCTCCATTTGATCCAAAATCGTCTCCGGATCTTCCTTACGTGGATTGTCTGAAGTCAGAACAACAGCATCGCTGTATTTTGCCGCTAATTCTGCCATAATTGGCCGTTTCCCAGCATCTCTATTTCCTCCACATCCCACCACTGTGATGACACGTTGCGATATATCTTTAATCGTTTGAATCGTCTTCAATACATTTTCTAACGCATCCGGGGTATGTGCATAATCCACAATCCCCATTTTCCGATTAGACCCTGCCATTTGTTCAAATCGTCCAGGAGCTGTTTTCAAAGCTGAAATCTGAATTAATACTTCATGTGATTCCTCCCCTAACAAAAGTGCCGCCGCATAAATTCCTAGTAAATTATAGGCATTAAACGTTCCAATTAACTGCGCGTGCACTTGCTGGTGATCTATTTCTAATTGAAGTCCTCCCACGCCATTGCTAATTATTTTTGCTTTAAAATCCGCCGCGTTTAATAAACCATAGCCGTATTTTTTAGCGGCCGTATTCTGCAACATCACCATTCCGCGCTTGTCGTCTACATTAGTTAAGGCAAAAGAAGATGCGGGAAGGGCATCGAAGAAACCTTTTTTGGCCTTAATGTATTCGTCGAAAGTCTCGTGGAAATCTAAATGATCGCGGGTAATATTCGAAAAAATAGCCCCCTTGAATTGAATGGCATGAATGCGTTTTTGAACTACCGCATGAGAACTCACTTCCATAAAGGCATGGCTGCATCCTGCGGCCACCATATCCGCCAATAAAGCATTCAAACTCAAGGCATCTGGCGTCGTGTGAGTAGACGGAATAACTTTATCCTCTATCTTGTTCACTACCGTGGATATCAAACCGCAGCGATGCCCGAGTCGTTTGAACAATTCAAAAAGAAGCGTAACTGTAGTCGTCTTTCCATTCGTCCCTGTTATTCCTACTAGTTGTAATTTCTTAGAGGGATGTTCGTAAAATTCTGCTGCTGCCTCCGCTAATGCCGCATTCGAATCGGGAACTTGAATACATAACACATCTGATGGAACCTCTGTGGGGGTCTTTTCAACTACCCATAATCGGCAGCCCTGTTCGTAAACCTGAGGTAAAAAAGAATGTCCGTCTACTTGGGTGCCTGGAATGGCAAAAAATACAGAACCGGCCACCGCTTTTCGCGAATCAAAACACAAATTTTCGATTTCAGCACCTGGAAATAGGGAAATTTGCGTCATTTTAATGCAGTTGAATAAAGACTAAACTATTTTTCGCCGCGGCAGAACCAGCCACAAGCGATTGATTTGTTACCGTCCCAAAACCATTCGCGCGCACTTTCAAGCCTTTGTTTTCCAATGCGAACAAAGCGTCACGCAAATTCATCCCCACTACATTAGGTACCGTTTTAGGTGTCATGGTGATGGCCTGATTCCTTATCGTTTTTTTCTCCAAATTAAAATTCAACCATTGTCCATTCTCTTCTACTTTAGGGAGCCCTAAGTGAGAGAATAAGATGTTTTGGTCTGCCGGATGAAGGGTATTGGATAGCTTATTTTTGTTCAATGAATCCGGCAAATAACCACGAAGCGTTTGCTGCAATTTCATATCACGTAAATAGATTCGGTCTGATATTTCCTTGAACACTGGAGCCGTAACTTGTCTCGCATAAGTACCTTCAGCACTACCCTTAGGCTCATCGACTGCAATAATCATCGTATATTTTGGATTCTTCACTGGGAAATAACCGGCAAAAGTGGTGTAATAATTTCCCTTTTTATACCCCTTAACACCCGTAATTGTTCGTTGCGCCGTACCCGTTTTCCCAGCGATACCATAAACAGACCCTTTAATATTATTAGCAGTCCCCTTCGTGACTACTCCCTCTAACATAATTTTTAATTTTTGTAAGGTCTCGGGCGAACATAAAGGTTTAGAATCCCGTACTTGAGATAAGGTATAATCCTGCACCACTTCGTCTCCACGGGTGGCTTTGCTCACAATCAATGGCTGAATCCAGTATCCATTATTCGCAATCGCATTATAAAATGCCAAAATTTGCAATGGAGTGTACTGCGTAGAATACCCTACCGAAGACCAAAGCAATTGCAATCCATCCCATTTTGCAGGTACGGGGAAAACAGGCTTAGGGCTTGGTTTTAATTGAAAATCCAAGGACTCAATCAAGTGGTATATCTTCAAGTAATTGTAAAACTTTTCGTTATTAGAAGTCCCGAAAGCCTCCTGAACCAATGTCATCGTCCCTACGTTAGAAGAACTTGTAATCACTTGTTCTAAAGAGATGGTTCCCAACGGATGAGAATCAGACATCACCCCATTATAAAGTCGAAATTTACCATCCCCCGTATTTACCATTTTAGTCAAAGGATATCCTTTTTCCTCTAAAACGGCCATGATAGACGGTAATTTAAAAACGGAACCTGGATCACGCGCTTCTAACAAAGCATAATTATAGGTTTCGGAATATCCAGTAGATGAGAGGGGATTCTCCGCTAAATTAGATAAGGCCTTTATCTTACCTGTGGATGTCTCCATTACGATCGCCACCGCATATCTTCCTTTGAATGTTCTCATCCCATTTAAGAGGGCTGACTCCACAATTTCCTGGATATTAATATCTAAAGTTGAGTGCAAATCCACTCCCGCCACAGGCAAAATAGGATCATCCCCCGGTTCTGGTCTCCAGGTATTTTGATCCATTTTTTCATACATCCCTTCTCCAAATACGCCCCGTAATTCTGTATCAAAACTACTCTCAATACCCACGCGACCCTTATCACGAAGATCTTTTAAATAGCCCACTGTTCGATAAGCCATTTGACCAAAAGGCGCATAGCGTACATTGATCTTATCGAAAACAACCCCTGATTTATTCGAATTTTTAGCCTCTTTAAACAAAGGAAAACTCAATATTTTCTTCTTTTCTTGAAAGTCTAATAAACGGTTATTCAATAATAGGTAGGTTCTACCGCTGTTTTTGGCTGCTGAAATTTTTTCTTTGTATTCATCCGCTGTGCGGTCCTTAAAAAAATTAGATAAGGCCGCAGCTAAACCATCAATATGTTGCTTGTAAAATTCATCTGCTTTCGCATTGCCTGTTAAAACCGAGGGATCCATACCCAAACGGTATTTAGGTAAGGTAGTGGATAATACACTGCCATCATCCGAATAGATATTACCACGCGTCGCCTCAATCTTGCGTTTCTTCACGTAGGTAGCCATCGCCTCCGAGCGATATTTAGGCCCTTTTAGTACCACAACCTTGTACAAGCTAAAGAGCAAATACGCGAATACCGCTAAAATGACGATAAAGAACGTATAAAAACGTCTAGCAATTAAACCCCGAATGTTAGGTCTTTTCTCTTTAGCCATTATTGGTCTTTTTTAACTTGTATGATAATTTTAGTGGGAGGCAGCGTACTAACACCTATTTGGTAACGCTTAAGTGTTTCTTCTAAATTGGTTTGTTTACTCACCTTCATATACTCTGCCTTTTGGGTGGTATAATCAGCACGATCTTCTTCTAAAGCACTCTTTTCTTTCTGAATTTGGTGCAATTTACCATCCGCTAACATCGAGTAATAGATATTGATAAGGGTCAATAAGGCTACAAAAGCGATTCGCTTTACCCACATGACGGGCAATTCCCCGCCTGTGAAATAGTCGATATTGAAAATGGAATCAAATATCCCCTCCTTTTTAGGGGTAGAAATTCGTTTAGGTCCTCCTTCCGTAGGTTCGATCGGTGTTGCCATATTATAATTTAGACGCTATTCTTAGTTTCGCACTTCTCGAGCGCGGATTTAACTTTAATTCTTCTTCTGAGGCTGTTACCGGCTTTCTTGTTACAGACTCTAAAGGCCGATGAACTACCCCAAATAAATCTTTATCTTCTTTTCCTTGCACATTTCCTGCTTTGATGAAATTCTTCACTAAGCGATCCTCTAAGGAATGAAAAGACATAATCACCAGTCTGCCCTCTTGCTTTAAAACCGTAGGCGCTTGAGCTAAAAATTCCTCAATCACCGCTAGCTCTTGATTCACCTCAATGCGAATCGCCTGAAAGACCTGGGCGAAGTACTTAAACTCCCGGTGTTTAGGAGCTAATTTATTCAAAATTTCTTTAAATTCTTGCGTTGTCACTAAGGGTTTTGTCGTACGGGCCTGAATGATAGCCTGGGCCAAAGTTTTAGCATTCTTCACCTCCCCATACATCCCTAAAATTCGCTGCAATTCCGAGGCAGAATATCCATTCAATAATTCCGCCGCAGTCATCGAAGCCGAGGGGCCCATGCGCATATCCAATGGACCATCGAAGCGAATCGAAAAACCACGCTCTGGCGCATCTAATTGAAAGGAGGATACCCCAAAATCCGCCAAAATTCCATCTACTTCTTTCACTCGATGCAAACGCAAATACTTCTCTAAATAGCGGAAATTAGCCGTTATTAAGGTCAAACGTTCGTCGTCGATCTTCTCAGCCTGCTCCCAGGCATCCGGATCTTGATCAAAAGAAAACAATTTTCCTTCCGGCCCTAATTTAGCTAAAATCGCCTTCGAATGTCCTCCACCACCAAAGGTCACATCCACGTAGGTTCCCGCTGGATTAATGCGTAAACCATCGATGCATTCGTGCAACATGACAGAGGTATGGTAGGTGTTTTCAGACATAATTTTGGTTGAAAACAAAAATACAAATTATACATCGCCTATGCCATGAAATTAGGAATTTGTCACGCTTTTTTTTGTGACAAGTTTCGAACGTGTATCTTTGCTCAAACGCCAACTGGATTACCCTATGAAAAAGACCTTATTTGCATTCTTATTTGCTCCTTTTTTGAGCCTTGCTCAAGTGCCTGTCACAGGACTTTGGCGGGCTGAAATTTCGACGCACGGAGGTGCTTTACCGATTCATTTCGAAGTAAATCAAGCGGTAAAAGCAGGGGAATTAGATATTAAAATTATCAACGGTGCTGAAAAATTCTCGTTAGGCAATTCCTTTTTTAGAGCAGATTCACTCATATTACCCTTAGATCTATATGATTCAGAATTAGTATTTTCTGTGACAAAAACGACAGAAATGAGCGGTTATTTCGTCAAAAAAAGAAATGGAAAAACGGCTTATCGCCTAGCAGTTACAGCACTTGCAGGACCAGCAGATCGTTTTCTAAACTTAAAACCGGCTACTATAAATGTAAACGGAAAATGGATGGCCGATTTTTTTAGCGATGCCACTAATCACAGCCCAGGCGTGGGAGTGTTCGAACAAAAAGGATCTGCAGTGACTGGTACATTCCTACGCACCTCGGGAGACTACCGATTTTTACAAGGAAATGTAAGTGGTGACAGCTTATTACTTAGTTATTTTGACGGTAGCGGTGTCAATATGTTAAAAGCGAAAATAAAAGGGTCTCAATTAACTGGGAAATATACCTCTGGATTAAGTGGCGTAAGAACAGTGGAAGCAAAGTTTGATCCTGCTGCTGCATTACCTGATTTGAAGAAATTAAGCTTTTTGAAGCCAGGTTTTGATCGCATCGATTTCAAATTACCCACTACTTCAGGGGAACAAATTAGCCTACAAGACCAGCGCTTTAAAAACAAGGTTGTTGTTATTGAATTAATGGGGTCTTGGTGTCCTAATTGTTTGGATGAATCAAGGTATTTAGCTCCCTTTTACAAGAAATACAAAGATAAAGGGGTGGAGGTTTTAGGCTTAGCCTTTGAGTATTCACTAGATATGAAAATTTCTGGACCTAAGATGGATAATTTCCAAAAGAAAATTGGCATCACCTATCCCCTACTTTTTGCCGGAACTCCAGATGATACTACCATTGCTCAAGTACTTCCTATGTTAAACCAAATGAATGGCTACCCCACCACTTTTATCATCGATAAGAAGGGAATCGTTCGAGAAATTCATACGGGTTTCTCTGGACCAGGAACGGGGAAATATTATGCGGATTGGATCTCCGATTTTGAACAAACTATCCAAAGCCTTTTAGCAGAAAAATAATGAGAATCATCGCCCTCCTTTGTTTGATTTCCTTTGCTGTTCAGGCCGAGAAACCTTCTTTTAAGAAATGGAAAACTCCGCTCGCTTTGGGTATTGCCAGTGGATTAACCTACAATCCTTTTGCCAAACAAATACAGACAAATATTGTTGCTCAGGGGCATGTTACTCCTTTAGACGATTATATTCAATATGGGCCTGCTGCTATTTATGTTGGCTTGAATATGGCTGAATTCAAGAATAAGGAAGAGGCCTTCGATCAGGCGGGAGTCTTTCTTTTAGGTACCGGAATTTATGTGGCCACTACGCAGGGTTTAAAAGCCTTGGTAATAGAAGCAAGACCAGATGGCGAGGAAAATACCTTTCCTTCAGGACATACGGCAACTGCATTTTTTGGAGCTACCGTTTTAGCTCATGAATTCCGGGATACACACCCTGAGTTCGTCATCGCAGGTTATACACTAGCTACTGCTACTGGAGCATTGCGCATCGCTAACAATAAACATTGGGTAACGGATGTTTTAATGGGATCAGCGATTGGTATCGCCTCGGCAGAACTTGCCTATATTCTTTATCCGAAAGTGCGTCATCAATGGCAAAAATTAAATCGTTTTACCTTGACTCCTCAAGTCGCTCCAGCGTATTATGGCGCGAGCGTAGTGATCGGATTTTAATGCAATAAAAGATATAGGCCAGCTCCGGCGAAATAACCTAAGAGGGCAAGAAAGCCTATTTTCTTCAAATACCAGCCAAACTCGATCTTCTCCATTCCCATCACAGCGACTCCGGCTGCGGATCCTATAATAAGGATACTTCCTCCTGTACCGGCACAAAAGGCCAGGTATTCCCACATTTCGTGATCCATCGGAAAGTCCACTAAAGAATACATGCCAATCGTGGCAGCGACTAAAGGCACATTATCCACCACAGCTGAGGCTAAGCCGATGATCGTGATAATCAGATTCTGATTACCCAAATAATGGGCTAATTGATCTGAAAGCGCATGCAAATAACCAAAGGATTCTAGACCACCTATGGCTAATAAGATTCCTAAGAAAAAGAGGATGCTAGATGTATCGATTTTGGTCAACGCATAACCTACACTTAAGTGCTTCTTCGCCTCCTCGTCTTTTTCTGAATGCAGGATTTCAGATAGTATCCAAACAAGCCCCAAGGCTAGCAAAATGCCCATGTAGGGTGGCAAATGAGTCAAAGTCTTGAATAGGGGAACGCCTAATAGAGAGCCTGAACCCGCAAAAAGCATGATTTTACCATCGCGCTCATCTGTCGCACTTAAGGCTTCAAGCGCAGCTGGCTTTCCTATTGATTCCTTTTTCAACACAAAGGAAGCAACTGCTAAAGGAACAACGAGTGACAGTAAAGAAGGTAAAAACAAACCTTGAATAATGCCCGAGGCTGATATTTGGCCACCTATCCACAACATAGTCGTTGTTACATCTCCGATGGGCGACCAGGCGCCACCCGCATTCGCAGCGATCACGACTATTCCGACGAAGTATTTGCGGGTTTCTTTATTGCTTATCAACTTACGCAATAGGGTAACCATCACAATCGCAGTGGTCAAATTATCTAATACGGCAGACATAAAAAAGGTAATCAAACCTACTATCCATAGCAGTTTAATCACCTTTTCTGTTTTGATTAATCGAGAAACGAAATAGAATCCTTGGTGGGCATCTACTAATTCGACTAGCGTCATTGCACCTAGTAAGAAGAATAAAATCTCTGAGGTAGAGGCTAGGTGATGTCCTAATTCGGAGGCATCTCCTTTCGAAATCGCATAGAGTGTCCAAATAAGTACTCCTGTAACCAAGGCTGTAGCCGTCTTATTTATCTTCAATGTATGCTCGAAAGCAATGGCTAAATAGCCCAAAATGAAGATAATTATGGACGCGATTCCCATCTTATTTTAATTTAGCCACGGCCGCCTTAATGCGGTCGCAAGCTTCTACTAATTGCTCGTCAGCTGCAGCGGTTGAAATACGCATACAATCTGGTGCACCGAATCCTGATCCAGCAACAGTCGCCACAAAGGCATCTGCTAGTAACCAAGAACAGAAATCATCCGAATCGTTAATTACTGTTTTACCATCTGTTTTACCGAAATAGTAAGAAATATCAGGGAATGCATAGAAGGCACCTTCTGGCATATTCACTTTAAATCCTGGAATCTCACGTAATTTCTCCACCACTAATTTACGACGACGATCGTAAGCCGCTTTCATCTCATACGCATGATCCAATGTTCCGTTGAAAGCTGCTACTGCCGCTTTTTGAGCAATGGAGTTCGTGCCTGAAGTCACTTGACCTTGTAATTTCTCCACACCGTCAGCGATCCATTTCGCTGCTGCGATGAATCCGATTCTCCAACCTGTCATGGCATGGCCTTTCGCCACACCGTTCACCGTGATCACACGCTCCTTGATTTCTGGAATAGAACCGATCGAGAAGTGACCACCTTGGGTGAAGTTGATATATTCGTAAATTTCATCCGCTAGGACGAATATATTTTCGTGACGTGCGACTACATTTGCGATATCACGTAACTCTGATTCTGTGTAAACTGATCCTGTTGGATTGTTCGGCGATGCGAACATGACCATTTTCGTTTTAGGCGTAATCGCTGCTTCGAATTGCTCCGGAGTTACTTTGAAATTATTATCAAAAGCACCTTGAACAACTACGGTTTTGCCTTCCGCTAATTTGACCATCTCAGAGTAAGAAACCCAATAGGGCGCAAAAACGATTACCTCGTCACCTGGATTTATCAAGGCTGCGATCGCATTCGCTAAGGAATGCTTTGCCCCCGTGCTAACGACGATGTTTTCGGAACCCCATTCCAAGTTATTATCACGCTTTAATTTATTTGCAATTGCCATGCGCAAGTCTGGGTAACCTGCCACTGGTGAATACCCGTGAAAACCATCGTCAACTGCTTTTTTAGCTGCTTCACAGATGTGAGCAGGTGTTTTAAAATCGGGCTCTCCTACGGAAAGACTGATTACTTTGTGACCTTGAGCTGCTAGTTCGCGCGCTTTTTTCGTCATCCCTAAAGTGGATGATTCATCTAATGCTTGAATTCTTTGGGCTAATTGTGCTTGTGACATGTTATTTAGAAACGAATATTTGGGTATAAATTTAGTATGTAAATCGGATACAAAATTACTTTTTTGCTTACGAAAAAGCTAATAAAATTTGCAGAAATTAGGCTGTAATGCCTTGTGCCAAAACCGCATAAGCACCTTTCTTGTGCTTCATCAATTCGACGTGCGTTCCGCGTTCGATGATTTCACCTTTTTGGACAACTAAAATCTCATCCGCATGCTGGATAGTAGACAAGCGGTGAGCAATCACTAAAACGGTCCGATTCTCCATTAAATGACTTAAGGCATCCTGAACGAGTTTCTCCGATTCATTATCGAGCGCACTGGTGGCTTCGTCAAGAATCAAAATGGGAGGGTTTTTTAGAACGGCACGGGCGATGGATATGCGTTGTCTTTGGCCACCTGATAATTTAGAACCTCGATCACCGATGAACGTTTCGTAGCCATCAGGTCCTGCTACAATGAAATCATGCGCGTTCGCAATCTTCGCTGCAGCTTGCACTTCCGCTAGTGTAGCGTCTGTCCCAAAGGCAATGTTATTGAATATCGTATCATTAAATAAGACCGATTCCTGGGTAACAATGCCCATTAATCCTCTTAAATCATCTAGAGGTATATTTTTCAAATTCACCCCATCTAGCGTTATTTTGCCTTTCGATGGATCATAAAAACGAGGTAAAAGATCCGCTAAGGTAGATTTACCTCCGCCAGACGCGCCTACGAGGGCGATGGTTTTACCTTTGGGAATATCGAAACTTACTTCTTTTAAGACCGAACGTCCTTTCACATATTCAAAACCAACGGCTTCGAAGGAAATTTTATCTGTGAAGTCTTTCACCTCTACGATTGGATCTTCGGCAATGATCTCAGATTCTGTATCCAGGATTTCTATAATTCGATCTGCAGACGCCACCCCACGTTGAATACCACTGAAGGCATCGGCAATGGCTTTGGCAGGACGCATGACCTGAGAAAAAGTGGCAATAAAGGCAATGAAAGTAGACGCAGTCAATTCTCCCTCTCCGCTAATTACCAAACTACCACCGTACAATAAGATCCCCGTCACGACTAAAACGCCTAAGCTTTCTGAAGTAGGCGAAGTCAATTCTTGGCGAAAAACCATCTTCAAAAGTGAATTCCGGTAGCGATTATTTCCTTCCTGAAAACGGGCATCCATCATCTTCTCAGCCCGAAAAGCCTTCACTACGCGCATTGCGCCAAATGTTTCATCCAATAAACTAATAATTCCGCTCAAATGCTGTTGCACTTCACCCGCTGCACGTCTTAAACGACGCGTTATCGTTGCGATCACTGAACCCGAAAGAGGTAAAATAATTAATGAAAACAAGGTCAGTTTCACGGACATACTAGCCAGAAAAACAAAGAATAAAACCAAGGTGAATATCTCTTTAAATACCGCTGTGAAAGCGCGGCCAATACTATTTTCTACTTCCTGAACGTCCGTTGTCAAACGCGACATTAGGTTGCCTTTTTTCTGTTCGGTAAAATAACTCAAGTCTAAACGTATGGCCCGCTCAAAAACCGCTTGACGCAAAGAAGCAATCGTGTCGGCTTCGACGGTTTTAAGGACTCTTTGGGAAAAGTAACGAAAGAAATTAGACAAAATCACGGAAACCATGATGGCTCCACAGGCATATTTCAGCGCTCCGATTCGCCCAAAATCCGCCAACGCCCCATAGAAATAGTGATTAAATAAAAAGGAGAAATAGGACGGCGTTAATGAAAAATCGGGTAGAACGCGATAAATCTGAATATTTTCCAATGCAGACTGATTGAACAAGACGTTCAACAAAGGAATCAGCAAGGTGAAATTTAAGATGCCAAACAAACTCGCTAGCAAGGAAAACCCGAAGTATGGAAACACATACTGGCGGATCGAAACGGCGTAGTTTAATAAGCGAAAATATGTTTTCAATGGGGCTTTTTATCAAAATTTTGGTCAAATTACGACAATTTTCAGAAACTAATCCGAATGTCGCCCTTAATTTCCATTGTGATGGCCACTTATAACGGGGAGAAATTCCTCCGAGAACAAGTGGACAGTTTGCTAGCTCAAAGCTATCCCTCTTTGGAATTTGTGTTTGTGGACGACGCTTCATCTGATTCTTCTCTCGCAATTTTACAGGAATACGCCTTTAGTGATTCTCGCATTCATGTAGTCGCAAACCCCGTTAATCAAGGCCTATTAGCCACCTTCGAAAACGGAATTAGAGCCGCTAAAGGCGATATGATTGCTTTATCGGACCAAGACGATGTTTGGTTGCCTGAAAAAATCAGTTTGTTGGCTGAAGCGATCGGTTCGCATTCGCTGATTTATGCAGATTCTGCTTTGACGAATGCTTCTGGCGCCCGAACTGGTAAATTCTCAGACAGAAATCATTTATGCGATTATCCGAGTGCGTTACACTATGTTTTTGGGACTAAAGCCATGGGGCACGCGATGTTATTTAAGCGAGAAATCTCCGACATCGCCTTGCCGTTTCCAGATTACGTGGGACATGATTATATCCTCGGGTTTGCAGCCGCATCGCTACATGGCGTAGTTTATTTCCCACAAGCCTTAGTGAATTACCGTCAGCACAGTTCTAACACGATGGGGGCAGATTTAAGCAAAGGGAAGAAGAATTATAACACACGGGAGGAGCGAAATGCGCGCATTGTGAAGCGACTTTCATTACTCGCGGAGCGCTGTCCAGCAGGTGTGGATCGGGGGATTTTGCGGGGATTAGCTCAGGATTTTGCATTAACTAGCATGGCGGCGCGCGCACGAAGATTTCTAACGGTTGCACAACATCATCGAGCTATGCTCGCCTATAAAGGAAAATCAGCGCTGGGCAGTTTCCTTTATAGCTTCAAACTACTGATTTCTATTTTCTAAAAGGGAGACTTAAGCGGTAGTACAGATTTTTCAAATGCACCGTAACCGGAATCGGGCGCTGCGAAAGCGGCCCATCGAATTTATCCCCACGTCGTAAATAAAATTTCGACAAAGTAGACGACGTCATTCCCCACTGCCGAATAAACTGATAATAGCCCTTGTTTTGCTTTACGCGTTTTACGGAAATCGAGCCAAAATGGTAGACCCGACTCCGCGAAATTCCCTTAAATAAGCGAACACCAGCCTGCCAGCATTTCATCGAAAAATCGGGGTCAGAATACATCCCCGGCGTAAATTCATTCGAATAACCTCCCACTTTATCCCATAAAGAACGGTGCACCACATTAGGTGGCCAAGTCGCTCCTTGCCAGTCTGCAAAAGGCAAAGAAGCATAGGTTTCTAGTAATCTAGCTTCCTTGAAAGTATCGATCGATCGACCGTAATCGGCTTGAATGGAACAAGAGCTTTGTGCTTTCGGCTCGATGGCCGTAGCTGATAAAAAGAATTCCGCATGCCCGATGCTTTCAATTTCTTCTTTCAGAAAACCATCCCAATTAGGCAAGACATACATATCGTCGTTCAGATACAGGAAATAATCCGCCCGAGCCAGCTGAACCATCGCGTTCATCGCATAGCAAACACCCACATTGATAGGGCTAAAAGAAAAAGCAATGTCCTTTTGTGATTCGACCCATTCTTTAGAACCATCATTCGCCTCATTTAGATGCAAAATAATTTCATAAGACGTCGTTGAATGCTTTCGGATGGCCGCCACACATAATTGTAGGTAGGCCAAATTATTCCAGCTCGGAATGAGGATGGAAAAATAGGGCTTTGTTGGCGCCTTCGAAGCTGGGAAAAATTGAATCGACTCTTCCATTACAGCAGGCGGTAGTTTTTGTATTCTCCCACGCGGTAACCCGTCAGGTCTTCGATTTTCTGCAAAATCTTTCGGCGCAAGGTCATTTTCTTTTCTAATTCGACCGGATCAAAATAGAAAGGCCAGTTAGACCTAGCCACGCGATCCGCCATCACGGCCGGATGTGTGCCTTCAAATCGAAACAAACGCTCCGCATTACCGTAATCAAATTGGTAATCAGCCGGCACGTTTTCGGCTAACCAAGCGTCATCGTGGTAGAATTGCGTAAAGTTGCGCACCTTATTATTTAGGCCTTCGGGCGGTTTTACCCAGCCATAATGGTTAATATGAGCCGGAATTAATTTCACTTTCATCTTATTCCCGTCTTTTCTAAAGCCCTGCGCATCTTTATACGAATGAACTCCGGGGTGCATTTTGACTACCCGAATTTCTCTTCTATACCAACGTCTAGATATTGCCACGTGCTGATGGGAACCGTAAAAATGACGGTAATGAAAGAGTAAACCTTCCACATTGAGATCGGCTAAATTCGTCTCCATCGCGGATTTGACGATAGGTAAATCAGCCTCATGAACACATTCGTCACCTTGAATATAGAATGCCCAGTCTATGTCTTTAGAAATAGCCTGTAGCGCTTTATCTGTCTCTAATGCGAAGGTGGAACCTCCCTCTCTTTTGGAATCATCCCAAACCGTCTCCACAATCTTGATTTTATCGGAGGGAATACCTTGAATTAAGGCCAAAGTCTCATCTTCCGACACACCTACCGCCACCACAAACTCATCGCAAATCGGCAAAATGGACGTGATAGCTTCCACGATTGCATAATCGTTCTTCACCGCATTTCGAATAAAAGTAAATCCGGCTATTTTCATCAATATTTTACTTGAATTCCGTGGTATTTCGATTGCTCCACGTAATCTTTCCGCAAAGGATACCCTTCCCAGTCCTCTGGAAGCAATATTCTGCGCAAATCTGGATGACCAGAAAATTGTACTCCTAGTAAATCAAAGGCCTCGCGCTCATGCCAATCCGCCGTTCTCCAGATAGATGAAATAGAGGAAATAGTGGGCGACGAGCGATCTAAGATTACGCGTAAATGCAAAGTGAGGTGATTTGGGATAGAATATAGGGTATAAATCACCTCCATTTTACCTGCCTCGGGTCCTTGATCGATGGCCGTAAGACAGGAAAGTGAATCGAAATACGTCGCTGGATTTTTCCAAAGAAATTCGCAAACCGGCAAAATTTGCTCTGCAGGCAGGGTCAAACGACTCAATTCCTCTTCCCATTCGGCTTCGAATTTGAATTGCGTTTGCAGTAAATCTTTGATCGATGCTAAATCCATCCTATTTATTTAAGGCAGCTAAAATGCGCGATGGCGCAACTAAACTCTCTTGATTGATCTTTTCTTGTAATTTAATAATACCTCCTAACAAGGCTTCTGGGCGCGGCGGACATCCAGGAACGTATACGTCGACTGGAATAATGCGATCCACCCCTTTCACCACGTGATAACCGTGTTCCCAATAAGGGCCACCGCAATTAGCACAAGAGCCCATGGAAATTACATAACGAGGTTCTGGCATTTGTTCATACAGACGGCGGATGCGATCGGCCATTTTGAAGGTGACCGTTCCAGCCACGATCATCACATCGGATTGACGCGGGGAAGGCCTTGGAAACACCCCAAAACGATCTAAATCATAGCCTGACGCAAATGCCTGCATCATTTCAATCGCACAACAAGCTAAACCAAAACTCATGGGCCAAAGCGAACTCGCCCTCGCCCAATTAAATAAATCTTCGACATTGCTCAGCACAAAGCCATCGGATTCAAATTCTTGGTCTAAAAAACTCTTCATGTTTGGGGTAATTTTCGTAATCGTTCTGTAAATATACTTAAATTCACAAAATTTTTCGTGTATGTCGCTCGTACCTTTTTTCGATACTGATTTAGCCAAACTCCGTGGGATGACCCCTGCGAAGCTGACGCTCTTGCGGACCGAGCTAGGCATGTTTACCTACGGCAATTTAATTCAGTATTTTCCTTTCCGCTACGAAGACCGTACGGTTGTTCATCCCATTGCGACTATAACGGATGAAATGGATCACGCCCAGTTCATAGGTCGGATCCGTTTCAAGGAAAAAATAGGCGCAGGACACCGCCAGCGCATCGTGGCTCAAATTTGTGATGAAACAGGTTGCATTGAAATTGTTTGGTTTCAAGGAGTCAAATGGCTCGAAAAATCGCTAAATATCGGAGTCGACTACCTCTTTTATGGTAAACCGACTAGCTTCAATGGACAGCTTCAGATGACGCATCCGGAAATGGAAGTCTACAAAGGCGAGCAAGCTTCCGGCAAGTATTTTCAGCCGGTTTATCCTTTAACCGAGAAACTGCGCAAAAAATATATCGATAGTAAGGCCATTGCGACCTTGCAGAAAAATCTGTTAGAGATCGCGTTTCCTTATATCCGCGAAACTTTGCCAGAGGAAGTCAACGCACAATTTAAATTAATCTCGAAGCAGGAGGCGCTTTATCATATTCATTTACCCCAAAGCGAAAATTGGCTTCACCAAGCCAGACGACGACTAAAATTTGAGGAACTTTTCTACAATCAATTGCGCTTAATTAAGCAGAATTTGATCCGCAAGGTGGCTTTCCCAGGGCAAGTCTTTTCCTCTGCGGTCTTATTAACTAAGTTCTACCAGGAACATTTGCCTTTTGAGTTAACGAATGCGCAGAAACAGGTAATTCGGGAGATTTTTACCGATATGCGATCAGGCCAGCAGATGAATCGTTTATTGCAAGGGGATGTGGGATCTGGAAAGACGATTGTAGCTTTTATATCCATGCTTTTGGCGATTGATAATGGGACGCAAGCTTGTCTGATGGCGCCCACCGAGATTCTAGCAGATCAACATTACCAAGGTTTAAAGAAGTTTGCCGATCTTTTAGGTTTAACTATTGCGAAATTGACGGGTTCGGTGAAAAAGAAAGATCGGGTCGGTTTACACGAAGATTTACAATCAGGAAAATTGCAGATTTTAGTGGGAACGCACGCCTTATTTGAGGATTCTGTTCAGTTTAAGAACCTAGGGATGTGCATCATTGATGAGCAACACCGGTTTGGAGTGGCGCAGCGGGCGAAGCTTTGGGATAAAAATAAAACGTTCCATCCACATATTTTAGTCATGACCGCGACGCCGATTCCTCGGACTTTAGCGATGACACTTTATGGAGATTTAGATATTTCGATAATTAACGAATTACCAGTGGGGCGTAAGCCAATTCAGACCACGCATCGCTATGATAGCCACCGTTTACAGGTCTTTGGATTCATCCAAAACGAGTTAAGCAAAGGCCGCCAAATCTACATCGTCTATCCGCTCATCGAGGAATCCGAAAAAATGGACTTCAAAGACCTAATGGATGGTTATGAAAGTATTTCGAGAGCTTTCCCTGAGGTACCTTTGGGAATTTTGCATGGTAAAATGAAGCCGGCTGATAAAGATATCGAGATGGCGCGTTTCGTGAAAAACGAAACCAAAATCATGGTGGCCACGACAGTTATTGAAGTGGGTGTGAACGTACCTAATGCGTCCATTATGATCATCGAAAGTGCGGAAAGATTCGGCTTATCACAATTGCATCAATTAAGGGGACGCGTGGGCCGAGGGGCTGAACAGAGTTATTGCCTTTTGATGACGGGCTATAAAATTTCAGCCGATACTAAGAAACGGATCGATACGATGGTGAAAACGAATAATGGCTTCGAAATTGCCGAAGTTGATTTGCAATTACGTGGCCCTGGGGACATTTCGGGCACTCGCCAAAGTGGCGCCATCGATCTAATGATCGCTGATCTCGCAAAAGACGGAGAAATACTGAAAGTGGCTAGAGAAACTGCTCAAAAAATCTTAGAGGAGGACCCTAATCTCGAGAAACCAGGCTATCAAATGATCCGGGAACAAGTACGCTCTCAACGGAAAGACACCACGAACTGGGCTAGAATTTCTTAATTTAAATTGGGATCATCCGGATAAGTGGAGAGAATTCTGAAATCACCCCCTTTGGCATACATAATCTTCCGCCACAAAGATTCGTGCGCTTCGTCAAAAACCAAACTATCATTTCCAGGATGCAAAATCCAGGCATTCGTTTTCACCTCGCGCTCTAATTGCCCTGCTCCCCAACCCGAATAGCCAATAAAGAATTTAATTTCATCGAAACCGATCTCCCCTGCCACGACTTTATCGATGGCAACTTCAAAGCTCCCCGACCAATAAATTCCCGGCCCAATCAAGACTCCATCCGGAATTAAATCAGGCCTGCGATGCACAAACTGCATAATGGCAGGATCCACCGGCCCACCCGAATACAAAGGAACATCTTCTAATACCTTCTCATCCACAAAAGAATCGAATACAATTTCTTGTTTATTATTCAACACTAAACCAAACGAATGGGCATTCGTATGCTCACATACTAAAATCACCGAACGATGAAAAGACGGATCCTCTAAGAAGGGCTCAGCTAATAAAAGCATACCGGGTTGCAAATCCTCCACAGAATAATTCGGGTGCATAGCGCAGAAATTAGTAATTTTAAGAGATGATCACTCAGCTCTTCCTCTCTTTAGGCGGCAATCTAGGAAATACCCGGGAAATATTCGAGGGGGCTTACCCGCTAATTGAAAAAAATATTGGAAAAATATCGGTTTATTCGTCGATTTATGAAACCGAAGCCTGGGGTCCCATCCCACAAGGAGACTTTTTAAACCAAGTTCTGCTCGTGAGCACTGCACTAAATCCGCAAGCTTGCTTAACAAAAATGTTAGCGATTGAAAAGGAATTTGGTAGAGAACGTAAGGAACGCTGGGGTCCTCGAACACTCGATTTAGATCTACTTTATTATGGGGATTTGATCATTGCCGAGGCAGACTTAGCCGTTCCTCATCCGCGCATTGCAGAGCGCAAATTTATTTTAACTCCTTTAGCAGAGATAGCTCCTTTGTATGTAGATCCGGTATCTGGCCTGACGGCGAACGCTATGTTACTGGCTTGCGAAGATAACAGCCAGGTTAATCGTTCTGTTTAGGAAATTTCCAGCTTTTCGATGTGATGCGTTCATAGAACTTTTCGTACAAGGGTAAGATCTTGATAATATCAAAATCCTGTGCACGCTTTCGCGCATTTGCCTTCATTTTTTCGTGCAATATAGGGTCACTTAGCATCTTAATGGCATTCGCCGCCATATCTTCCACATCCCCTATCTCACTTACAAAACCTGTTTCTCCATGAATATTTACCTCTGAAATACCTCCCGCATTAGATGAAATCACGGGTACTTCGCAGGCCATCGCTTCTAATGCAGCTAGGCCAAAACTTTCTTTTTCCGAGGTCAATAAAAATAAATCTGCCAGCGACAAAGCCTCCTCAATTCCATCCATCTTTCCAAGGAATCGCACATCATTTTGAACCTCTAACTCTCGACAAAGGGCTTCAATACCTGAACGTTCTGGACCATCCCCTATCAAGACTAATTTGGCTGGAATCTTCTTGCGTACGAGCGCAAAAACTTTCACGATATCTTGAATTCGCTTTACTTTTCTAAAATTCGAGGTGTGCATCAAAAGCTTCTCGCCATTCGGACAAAGTGACTTCTTAAAGTGGTCGTGCGGACGTTTTTGGAATCGATGCAAATCAATGAAATTCGGAATCACTTCGATGTGACTCAAAATCTCAAATTCATTATACGTATCGTTCTTCAAACTCTCCGAAACCGCCGTCACGCCATCCGACTCATTAATCGAAAAAGTAACTACGGGTTCGAAAGAGGGATCACGGCCTACAAGAGTTATATCTGTTCCGTGCAAGGTCGTAATGACTGGCACGTGAATGCCCTTGTATTTTAATATTTGCTTCGCTAAATAAGCTGCCGAGGCATGTGGAATCGCATAATGCACATGTATTAAATCCAACTTTTCGTTGATGGTCACATCCACCATTTTACTGGCTAAAGCAGACTCATAGGGCAGGTATTCAAATAGAGGATACGACGCCACGGAAACCTCGTGGTAGTAAATATTCTCAGAAAATATGTCCAAACGCGGAGGTTGTGTATACGTGATAAAGTGCACTTCATGACCAGCTAGCGCTAATGCTTTGCCCAGTTCTGTCGCCACCACTCCACTTCCGCCATACGTCGGATAACAAACGATCCCTATTTTCATACCTTAAATTTAGCTGAAAGAATGTAAATTTGTGTTAAACAACTGATAACCTTTGAAAAATCTCGTCTTATTTGCGTCTGGTTCGGGTTCTAATGCCGAAAAAATCATCGAACATTTCAGAGGTTCCGATCAGGTCCAAATCACCCACATTTACTGCAATAACCCCTCAGCAGGCATTATTCAGCGGGCAGAGCGACTAGGAATTCCTTGCCGCATTTTTGACAGAGATTCTTACAAGAACGGAACGGTGTTGAAAGAAGTTCAATCACTGCGCACCGATTGGATTATTTTAGCGGGTTTTCTGTGGTTGATTCCGTCGGAGTTTGTTCACGCATTTCCACAACGAATCGTCAATATTCACCCTGCTTTATTGCCGAAATTTGGTGGAAAAGGAATGTACGGACATTTCGTGCACGAGGCGGTGGTAGCTGCAGGGGAAAAAGAATCTGGGATTACGATTCACTACGTAAATGAGCACTACGATGAAGGCGGAACTATTTTCCAAAGTTCGTTCCCAGTATTGCCAAGTGATACTCCAGAAGATGTGGCTAGAAAAGGTCAGGAATTAGAACACCGTGATTTTCCGAAGGTGATCGAATCGCTGGTTAATCCTTAATTTCCTCGTAGGGTACGTAATCTCCGTCGTCCGCTGGCTTAGATTTCTTAGCAGATGGTGGAACAAAGTCCACATCTATGCTTCCTTCTTTGCGTGCCTTAGCGGCAGCATGCTTCGAGCGAATATCTTGTTCGGACATCTTCTTATGCACCTGGGTGATGACGTATCCTTTCATCAAAAAGCGTAGCAAAGGGATAACTACATAATACAGTACTAATCCTAAGGCTAGTAATTTCAGCATCTTATCTACTTAAATATAAGTTTCTTTCACCGTATACTTTGCGGAAGAAATCATCTTTCAAATCATCTATGAAATAGATTGCTTCACCTGTTGACTTCATTTCTGGCCCTAATTCCATATTTACATTCGGGAATTTAGAGAAGGAGAATACCGGGATTTTGATCGCGAATCCTTTCTTTACTGGTTTGAAATTGAAATCTTTTACTTTTTTATCCCCTAGCATCACCTTCGTCGCGTAATTCACGTAAGGCTCTTGGTAAGCCTTGCAAATGAAGGGAACCGTACGAGAGGCACGAGGGTTTGCTTCGATGATGTATACCACTTCGTCCTTCACGGCGAATTGGATGTTTAATAGACCTTTGGTCTTCAAAGCCACCGCAATTTTACGGGTATGATCTTCGATTTGTTTGATCACGTGATCCGATAAATCGAATGGAGGTAATACCGAGTGCGAATCCCCCGAGTGGATACCCGCAGGCTCGATGTGCTCCATCAATCCGATAATGTACACGTCTTCTCCGTCACAGATCGCATCTGCCTCCGCCTCAATTGCATTCTCTAAGAAGTGATCTAATAAAATTTTATTGCCTGGAATATCGCGTAAGATATCCACAACATGTTGCTCTAATTCTTGTTCGTTGATCACGATTTTCATCGATTGACCTCCTAAAACGTAGGATGGACGAACAAGCAATGGATAACCTAATTCACGACCTAAAGCCGCGGCATTGTCCGCATCTTCACATACCCCAAACTTAGGGTAAGGAATTTTTAGGTCTTTTAACAAACTCGAGAACGCACCGCGGTCTTCTGCTAAATCCAAGGCTTCGAACGAAGTACCTAAGATTTTGATGCCGTATTTCGATAATTTTTCGGCTAATTTCAGGGCTGTTTGGCCGCCTAATTGAACGATAACACCTTCTGGTTTTTCGTGCTGAATGATTTCATACACATGCTCCCAGAATACCGGCTCGAAGTATAATTTATCTGCGATGTCAAAGTCCGTCGAAACTGTTTCTGGATTCGAGTTAATCATAATCGTCTCGTAGCCTGCTTCCTTCGCCGCTAAAACACCGTGAACACAAGAATAGTCAAACTCGATCCCTTGGCCGATACGGTTTGGCCCAGAACCTAAAACTACAACTTTCTTCTTCGGTGAAACAATAGATTCATTATCTAAAACCGCAGAGGCTCCTTCTTGACCAAACGTCGAGTAATAATAAGGGGTCTTCGCTTCGAATTCCGCTGCACAGGTATCTACGCATTTGTAAATACGTTTGATGCCTACCGCGTTACGCTTATCGTATACCTCTGATTCGAGGCAACGTAAGGTGTGAGCGATTTGGCGATCTGCAAAACCTTTATGCTTCGCCTCTTCTAATAATACCGTCGGGATATTGTGAATAGAGAACTTCTCCATCTCTTTTTCCACGCGCACTAAATCTTCGATTTGGTTTAAGAACCACTTATCGATTTTCGTTAATTGCTGAATTGTTTTGAACGAAATACCCAGTTTAAAGGCATCGTAGATATGGAATAAACGGTTCCAAGATGGATTCGCTAAGGAGTATAAAATGGCGTCTTGATCACGCAATTCCTTGCCATCAGCTCCCATCCCGTTCCGCTTAATCTCTAATGATTGACACGCTTTTTGAAGCGCTTCTTGGAAATTACGCCCGATACCCATGGTTTCTCCCACCGATTTCATTTGCAATCCTAACGTACGATCCGCTCCTTTGAACTTATCAAAATTCCAACGTGGCACTTTTACAATTACGTAGTCTAAAGCCGGCTCGAAATAAGCGGACGTCGTTCCCGTAATCGCATTGGTTAATTCATCTAAATTATAACCGATCGCCATTTTCGCAGCAATCTTTGCAATCGGATATCCAGTTGCTTTAGAGGCCAAAGCCGAAGAGCGTGAAACCCTTGGATTAACCTCAATCGCGATAATTTCATCTGTTTCTGGGTTCAAGGAGAACTGAACGTTACACCCTCCTGAAAACTGACCAATGGCATTCATCATCTTGATCGCACTATCGCGCATGCGTTGGTAAATCGTATCTGGAAGTGTCATCGCCGGAGCTACGGTAATCGAGTCCCCGGTGTGAATCCCCATCGGATCGAAGTTTTCAATCGAACAGATGATAATCACATTCCCTAAATTATCGCGTAAAAGCTCTAATTCATATTCTTTCCAACCCATGATGGATTGCTCAACAAGCACCTCGTGCGTAGGGGATGCATGCAAACCTTTGTTTAGCGCTGCATCAAAGTCTTTAGCTTCATGCACAAAACCTCCACCGGTTCCACCTAAGGTAAACGACGGGCGAATAACTAAAGGAAAACCTGTTTCTTGTGCAATTTCTTTTCCTTCCAGAAAAGAACGAGCTGTACGTCCTTTACAAACGCCTATCCCGATTTCAATCATCTTTAAGCGGAATTTCTCGCGATCTTCCGTCGTCTCAATAGCTGCAATGTCTACACCTATAATCTTCACTCCATATTTTTCCCAAATCCCCGCCGCATCACAATCAATCGCTAAGTTCAAGGCTGTTTGACCTCCCATAGTAGGTAAAACTGCATCAACTTGATGATTTTCTAGAATGTGAATGATGGAAGCTTTCTCTAAAGGCTTCAAATATACGTGATCCGCATTCATCGGATCCGTCATAATCGTCGCTGGATTTGAGTTAATTAAGATTACCTCAATGCCCTCTTCCTGTAAGGAACGGGCGGCTTGGGAACCAGCATAATCAAATTCACAAGCTTGACCGATCACAATGGGACCAGAACCAATAATTAGTACGGATTTAATCGAGGAATCTTTAGGCACAGGTGTTTAAATTAATTTTGAAAGGATAGGTGTTTTTGGAGGGTTTTGATTGACCTCCAAAATTGTGCAAAGTTAGGGTTTTAGGGTCGATTTGCAAAATAAAATATTGACTTTTGTCTAGGTGAGGCAGAACCCGAAAAAACCCTTATTTTTGACAAGAAATTATAGAAATCGTGATAAAAATACTAGTAGCTTTTGATGAAAATAGGGTCATTGGAAAAAACAATGAACTGATATGGCACTTGCCGGCAGATCTGAAAAGATTTAAGGCCTTAACCACGGGTCATGTCATCATCATGGGGCGCAAGACCTACGATTCCATCGGAAAACCGCTACCGAACCGAACCACGATTGTTATTTCTCGCAATCCCGCTTTGCAAATCGAAGGCGTTATCTGCACTAGCTCTATGGAAGAGGCTATTTTAAAAGCCAAGTCCCTTAGCCGAGAAGAAATTTTTATTGTAGGAGGCGCTGAAATTTATAAACTCAGCTTAGAAGTAGCCGATCAAATCTTGGTCACACAAATCCATGATATTTTCGAAGGCGATGCCTTTTTCCCAGAAATCGTGGCAGACCAATGGGAGATAACAGAAAAGGAGCGAGGCGTAACAGATGAAAAAAATCCCTACCAATACAGTTTTTTGACCTACAGCAGAAAATAATGATTCACAAAATCGATCTGAGTGCTGAAGCGATCTCCATCGACCCCTATTACCAATTCTTGCAGGATCCGGTGGCAGGGGGGATCTGCCTATTTATCGGTACCATTCGCAACAAAAATCAGGGCAAGGGCGTAAAGGCCTTAACCATGGATGCCTATCCTCCTATGGCCTTGAAGCAAATCGAATTATTGTGTGATCAGGCGGCTGCTCAATGGCCCATCGAACGAATTGCCTTAGTTCATCGAACGGGACCTTTGGAAATCGGGGATATTGCCGTATTAATCGGAGTTACGTGCATTCACCGAGCTGAAGCTTTTAAGGCTTGTGAATGGTTGATTGATACACTAAAGAAGGGCGTACCTATTTGGAAAAATGAATTTTACGAAGACGGATCCTCCTGGCTAGTCCCCCATCCCTGAAAGCATCAGGCTGCAGCCACGCATTTCGGAATTATCGAATCGGCCTAAGACTTTAAATCGAATCCCATCTTCTTCCATTGAGCCTAAATCCCGAGTTTCGATAAAGGAACAGGAATCGATGTTTCCCAAATCCGCGATTTTAATTCCCCCCGTTTTATGCGGCTGCGTTACTAAGGTGAATGGGTCGCTCACTTCGCGTAAACAAACCCGCATGGTATATGCTGGTGTAAATATGCCCTGAGAATTTGCATAAGCTTGAGAAAACAATTCCGTCATTCCGTATTCCGATGCAATCGAATCAAGCCTCATCTTTTCTTGTAAATAAGCATGCACTTTATCGCGAATCCATTCTTCGCGGCGCCCTTTCATTCCACCGGTTTCCATCACGATCAATCGATCTTTGTGCTCACTCAAAAACGATAAATCAATGCCTGAATCCACTAAATCCAATAAGCCAAAGGTCACTCCCATCAGCCAGACCTTTTTGTCCGTCGATAATGCTTCACGTAATTCAGCGGCCAACTCTTCGTATTGATTCAAATAAAAGCCTGACAACTCAGAACCTGATTCCTGGATGAAATGATCCATCATGAAGACAAGCGAGGAAGTAGAGCGCTCTAAGTAGGAGGGCAATAAGGCAAAAATATGGTAATCGCTCAATGGCCCATATTCCCGTTCAAAGGCAATTTTCGAAATTTCTTGGTAGAATTTGGGGTCGCAAACGGCGTGTTTGGAGGGGATTTGACCAGTCGTTCCCGAGCTTTCAAAAGAGAATAAAACAGGCGGAGATCCCGTTAATACCTCGTGATTTTTAAACAATTCGATAGGTAAAAAGGGGATTTCTGTCCACTGATTTACCTTTTCAGGGTCAACTCCTGATAAGTTAACGTAAGAACGGTAAAGTGGATTATGGTTCACTTGAAAACGAAAAATATCTAAAGCCATTACCTCAAAGTCGGATTCCTGCATGTGCAGAACGCGTCTTTTTAATTTTTCTCGCCACGACTCGATCGTTTGATCCATTTGATTTTACCTGATGTAGCACAAAATTAACGCAAATCATTAACTTTACTGTTGAAATTTTCAAAGGATTCGATGCGGAAATTAGCCGGCATGTTCATGATTGTCTTATTTAGTCTAGGTGCTTGTGTACAAGAACCTAGCTTCAGCTCCACGCCTGTCATTCAATTTAAGGCGATTCAGAAGATAACTAAAACGAGTAATGATGGTTTTGGCGGAACTACGAAAATTGATTCTGTCATCATGAGTATTAATTTTCAAGATGCAGAAGGGGACTTAGGACTAACTGAAGCCCAATTAAAATCCGACATCAAATACAAGGATTTTCGCAATTTCGAAGTTGCGGTATTATTACGAAAAAATGGTGTGTTTATTCCTATCACCTTTACTCCAGCTTTAGGGGGATTAATGAATTTTAATTTCAAGCCTAATCAGAAATCTGGCCCCATTGAAGGCAGTATCGATTATTCCACCCAATTCGTATATGCTTTTTATAAAGGATATAGCCCTCAGTTTACCCCTAAAAACGACACGTTAAAATTCAAGATTTTTATCCGCGACAATGCTTTCAATCAAAGCAATACGATCGAAACAGATCCCATTATCATCTTTAAAGACTAGAGACCCTTTATCTTTCGATAAATTTCAGGCTGCAGTCGATAAGTAAACATCCGCTGATCCTGTTCATCTAATTGAATATCCAAAATTTCTTCATCCACAAAAATCAAACCCAGCATTTTGGTGAAATTATCAATTAATTTCGCTCTAAACTGCCTTTGCGATTCAGGAGAACTTTTATGTTTACCAAAGAAGGCAATAATCTGATGGCCATTCACAAATCCCTGCTCGTAATTCAAAATCAAGAAGTCCAAGAACAAACGCTCATTTGCCCCTAACATAAAGCGGATAGATTTTTTCAGCTTTTTTTGCTTTAATCGTCGGTAAATTTCCACGCTCAAACCAATAAATAAGCCTCCGCCTAAAATCATCATCAACACAGAAAATTTCTCCAACCAAGAACCTTCGTCTAATGTTCCAATATATTCAGCCTCACTTAATAAGGTTTTGATGGAAACCACCGTGATCCCCGGCTCATTTATCGATGACTTCACCACATTATTCGACCAAATTAAGGAATCCCCGCTTGCATGTAAATAGGCCTCTTTATCATCACCCCTTTGCGCATTTAAATAGATTCGATGCGGGTTTTTCCATTGATAAACTTTGAAATCAACCTCTAAGTCAATAAAAAACATGGTATCATAAGCAAAATTTTTATTCGGCTTATCTGTAATAATAAAGTACCGACCATTAAATAAAAATGGCTTCGTTTCCTTGGAATCCAAGAAATTCAATACCGTTGGTAATTTTATTTCCCCTAAGCGACTGAATTTTTGATTAAAGAAATCATATTCATAAATACCGTAATCGCGATTAAATGCCATCTTCTTTTCGGTATCATTCATTTCCACGGTACTTAAGAGATAGAATCTGTCCTTTTTAGTGGAATAGCCTGCAAATCCATCGAATATAGCTGCAGGAACATCGCCATCGGCTGCGATACTCAACCACTCTTTGGCTAAAAAATCATATTTTGTTATCAAATTAGTAGACCTCCAAAAGCCATAACCACCAAAGGAATAAATATCATCCCCCCGCATAAATACGGTGCTTAAACAATTTGAACCTCGGTGAAAGGTCTGATCTAGTCGCTTCAATGTCCAAGTAGACTTATCTAGTTCATACACCTGACCCGTACAATGTATGGTTACATAGTACTTTGATGATTGGTTAATTTGAAATTCATGAATACCTTCAGAACTAGGTAAAATATCTTTAAAATCTACACCAATCGAATTGATTGTATCTAATTTAGCCCATCCAGTGGAGGGCTTATACCTGTCTATTTCGTGTGTAACTAAGTGTAAACGTAAAAAATTAACAGATTTATCCTCCTGCCATTTGATGTACTGAGCCTCCCCTTTAAAGGCAAAAATGAGAAACAGAAAGAGGAGTAGGCTTGCTTTTTTTAGCATGTTATTGTGGTTGCTTCCCCAAAAATAACTAATTTTGTAAATTAACAAGTTTATTTAGTATTCAACGCATGACATTACACCGAGAAGGACGAACCTTATTAATCACATCATTACTTATTGTCCTGGTCATCAATGGCCTGGTAGCCAATTTCTTTCCGGAAAATGTTTTCTTGAGAGAAACGATCGTGGTGATTACGTCTCTTTTCTATTTTATCATCCTGCAATTTTTTCGTGTTCCCCAGCGCCATACCGAACTGAACCCTACACATATCATCGCTCCGGCAGATGGAAAAGTGGTTGTCATTGAAGAAACGGTAGAAACAGAATATTTTAAAGGCCCGCGTCGTCAGGTTTCGATCTTCATGTCCCCTTTAAATGTGCACATAAACTTCAACCCCATCTCTGGGATTGTTTCTTATTTCAAATACCATCCAGGAAAATTCTTAGTGGCTTGGCATCCAAAGTCGAGTACAGAAAACGAGCGAACTACCTATGTGGTGAAGCACGATAACGGTACGGAAGTTCTTTTCCGCCAGATCGCGGGAGCATTAGCGAAACGTATTTGTTGGTATGCTAAAGAAGGGGATTCGGTTGTTCAAGGCACGGAGTTTGGCTTTATTAAATTTGGTAGCCGTATCGATATCTATTTGCCTTTAGACGCAGAAATTTGTGTGAATATCGATGATAAACCCGTAGGCGGCGAAACGGTTATTGCTAAATTAGCTTAAAACCAAGAAGTCCAAGACTCCTCAATCAATCCGATAATTTTTTCAAGACCTTGCTGATCTACTTCAGAAAAGTCCGCTAATTGATCTGAATCCAGATCAAACACCAGCACGACTTCCCCATTCACAATAGCGGGTAAAACAATCTCTGATTTCGAGGCAGACGCACAAGCAATATGACCGGGGAAGGCCTCCACATCTGGAACTAAAACCGTTTCTTTCGTCGTATAGGCGTGCCCGCAGACTCCCTTGTGAAATGGAATTCGGGTACAGGCAACTGGACCTTGAAAAGGCCCTAAGACTAATTGATTTTCCTTGGTGAGATAGAAACCTACCCAGAAAAAACCGAATACCTCGTGAACTGCCGCTGCAATATTTGCTAGGTTCGCGTATTTATCTGTTTCTCCAGCTAAGAGTGAATGAATTTGAGGGAATAAGGCGGCGTATTTCTCTTCACGAGTGCCATCGATTTTGACTAGATCTTCTGCCATATTATACAAAATAACGTTGTAGCCAGGTGTTATCCGCTCTTTGTAACCAGCCCGAGCGGTAAGTGCCTAGCGATTCTGTTTGAAGGGGGATTACCTGTTGCGAAGGAGTCAAAACGGGATTGTTTTTCAAAGCGGTCATAGGTAAAAGTGTTACCTCATTACCTTCCACGACTGCCGTACTGCGATCGAAGAAATCAATACCTAAACTTACGCCCATCTCCTTGAACCAGCGCGTAGAGGCATCAATCGAGCAGCCAGACGCGGCGTTAATCGTTTCATCTACAGCGATGACAATCACTTGCTGAAAACGTATCTCAAAAGAGGCATTTAGACCCGCACCATGCGCTGCCCATTGAGTTAAAGACGGAACTAGATAGTCTTGAATTGCCTGAATTTCAGAAGCAGAGAAAGATCGATTCGCTTGATAGACCCATACGCGGGAATGATCGGGCATTTGCTCAAAAGGTAAATACATAAGATTACATGGATTGATGCACTAATTCAGCTAAATCTACTACTTGGATATGTTTTTCTTTTCCTACTTTATTCAAGCCATCTTGGACCATGACCATGCAGAAAGGGCAAGCTAAGGCGACTTTGCTGACGCCTGAATCCACCATTTCTTGCACTCTTTTCACTTGTACGTCATCGCCACCGGCTTCGGGTTCTTTGAAAACCTGTGCTCCACCGGCTCCACAGCAGAGTCCTTTTGTTCTACAACTTTTCAGCTCGATTAGTTCCTTTTTTAATCCGGAAATAATTTCGCGAGGGGCCTCGTAGACGCCATTTCCTCTGCCTAAATAGCAGGAATCGTGGTAGGCTACTTGTTCTACTGAAGCATCTTCAGCTGTTTTTATTTTTCCTGAGCTGATTAATTCTGCCAAAAGCTGGCTGTGGTGAATCACCTCATAATTTCCGCCTAAACTAGGGTATTCGTTTTTCAAGGTATTGAAACAATGCGGGCAGGCCGTAACAATCTTCTTTACCGCGTATAAATTTAGTACCTCGATGTTAGCCATTGCCTGCATTTGGAACAAAAACTCATTCCCTGCTCTCCTAGCTGGATCACCTGTGCAAGATTCTTCCGTCCCTAAGACCGCGAAACTGATACCTACTTTTTGTAGGATTTCAGAGAAAGCCCGCGTCACTTTTTTATGGCGATCATCGAAAGAGCCTGCGCAACCTACCCAAAAAAGAAATTCCGGCTGCTCCCCCGCTGCGGCGAATTCAGCCATCGTTTTAATCTTCTCCATTATTCTTTTGCTGCTCCCGCATTTGCGTAACCGTTAGTCTGCTACCATCGTCACTCCAACCTGGAGGCCCGAAAACATAACCGAATACGGATGTAATACTTTTCGCATGCCAAACATCTTTCGCCATCTGCACCCATTCATAGAACGCAATCTTAGCTGGATTATAACTTTCAATTTGCTTCGTTAAACCATAGGTAGGTCGTTGATTTTCAGCGACAAATGATCCAAACATCCGATCCCATATAATCAGCACTCCGGCATAATTCGTATCTAAATAATTCAAATCTATACCGTGATGCACCCGGTGATGTGACGGCGTATTTAAGATATATTCAAACCAGCGTGGCATCTTATTAATCAACTCCGTATGAATCCAGTATTGATAAAGTAAACTGGTCTGCTGGAAGAAAATCACAATGAATGGATGGACTCCCACTAGAGGTAACCAGAGCCAAAAAACAAAACCGCCCGACAAATTTCCCGTCCAAGTTTGACGTAGAGCTGCAGCTAAATTATACTTAGGAGACGAATGGTGAACCACGTGAGAGGCCCAGTAAAAACGAATCACATGTGAAATACGATGAACGCAATAATACGTTAAATCCTCCGCAAAAAAGGCGAAAACCCAAACCGGCCAGCTTTGGCCTAAATCAAACAATTTCCAATTCGTATAAACATAAAATGACGCGCCTATGGTAATCGCCTTCGTCACAAAACCAACCCCTAAATTTCCTAATCCTAAACCAATCGAGGTCATCGAATCCTTTGCCTCTACTAAATCACGTTGCATTTTATAAACGATATAGGATTCCAATAAGACCGTAAAAAGGAAAAAAGGTACCGCGTATAAAATTAAAGTAGGTTCCATATTAGTTTAGTTTAACCACATTTCGTAAAAATAACTCAGATGACGCGATCGGTTTATCTGTCAATTTGCCTAATAAATTAGACGTTATCACGTGATTTCCAGAATTAGGAAAAGCCTCCGACTTTTTCAAACCAACTGGCGTGCCTAATTGTTCAAACATCTCTTTCATCGCATCCACGGAAACCACCACATCTTGGTGCGCCTCATCTTTGTAATAATACCCCATAAAAACAGGAATTTTTACTTTTTCAAAGACTTCTTTTGTCATGGCGTGCGTTAACAAATTTTGAACCGCGACCACACCTTCTAGGCGATAATGCAAGCTCCAATTCTCCGCATGACCTGGAGCCATGACCGCAATATCGCGGTAATCGCTTCCTGTTATCAAATGTGCTAATTGTAATCCCCAAGGATTATCTAGCAAGGTGGCATTCGGATCTTTAATGGCAATGCAGGGCCCGTAAAGCATCAAGGCCTTGATTTCTGGGTGATTCGCAGCTAAAACCAGCGACATCGCTCCGCCGAAAGACGTCCCCAAAACAACCACCTCGTCGCCTAATTTCTTCGCGATAGCATAGTAGTTTTCAACGCTTTGGTAATACTCATCCGCCGTCACCGTCGCGTAGGTGGAATCGGAATCTGGCACCCCGTGTCCCGCCACGCGAGCTAATAATAGATTCGCCCCGAAATGCTGAGCCACCTCACGATGCAAAGGATCACCTTCCATCGGCGATGCAGAGAAACCGTGCACATACATAAAGACGATTTTGGTCTTTTTAGGTTGAGCTGAATCTGCCCAAATGATGCGCGCCTCATTCCCTGGCTTCAAAACCGTCTTCGATTCTTTAGCAGCAATGTAAGCGTCAATCGCACGGGAAGAATCCGGAATGTCCGTCCAGCTGGCGCTAGGCGTTAGCATGGGTGTCTCTGGTTTAGGGCCTAAAAAATAGGCCGCTATTAATACCGCCAGGAGGATTACTACTTTTTTCATAGCTTATTCTTTTGCCCAATTCAAACGATCGGCAGGGTTAAATTTCCAAGGACTTTGGTTCGTCTCCACATTCGCAAACATCGCATTCCAAGCACCTGGTGCATCCGAAAGCTCCATAATCTGGAAGCGACGCATTTCTAAGATGATACTTAACGGGGAAAGCTCCATCGGGCAGGCCTCTACACAAGCTTGACAAGAAGTACAAGCTCGCAATTCCTCACCTGAAATTCGATCAAATAAGGATTTTCCATCATCGACAAAAGCCCCCTTATTCGCCTTCAAAATTCCACCCACCTCTTCTAAGCGATCCCTCGTATCCATCATAATTTTGCGTGGAGAGAGCGCTCGACCTGTTTGATTCGCTGGACATTGCTCCGTGCAACGGCCACATTCCGTACAGGAATAGGCATCTAAGGCATTCTTCCAGGTTAAATCCATCACATCCTTAGCACCAAACTTTGCGGTTGTTACCGCTTGTTCTTCTACCGGCTGGCCTAACATCAATTTCACTTCATGCGTTACCGAGGGCATCGCGGACATCATCGCAGACGACTCTAAACTGGAAAAATACGCGGAAGGAAAAGCAAAAAAGATGTGTAAATGCTTCGAGTAGGTCACATATAAAGCAAAGGACAAAATACCAATGATGTGAAACCACCAGGCGCCCCGTTCTAAAATCTGGAGAGCCTCCGTAGAAAGCGTCGATAAAAGCCCAGTAAATTGACCCGAGATCACGAACGATCCCACCGGCTGGTAATGCTCCACGCCTCTAGTTTGCAAAACCGCATCCGCACCATTCATCGTCCACAAAGCCATCATTAAAATGACCTCGATGAGTAAAATCTGATAGGCATCTTTAACGGGAAAACCAGCTAACTCCTTATGATTGGAAGCCTGAAGTCGCGCAGTATGAAACACGCCACGACGAAGGAAAAAGAATAAACAAGCCGCAAAAACACCACCAGCTAAGAGCTCGAAAAAATTCATCAAACCGGAATAGAAAGATCCTAAAAACGGCGCAAAAAGACGGTGTGTTCCTAAAATACCATCCAATACGATCTCCAAAACTTCGATATTAATTAGAACAAATCCAATGTAAATCAGGACGTGAAAAAAGCCAACGACGGGCTTAGAGAACATTTTCTTTTGACCGAAAGCTAATAAAGCCATTCGTTTAAATCGTTCAGAAGGTTGGTCCGATAATTCCACCGGACGAGCTAACCGAATCGTTTGAATAATAAGAGAAAAACGCTGAAAAATCAGGTAAGACATTCCCCCTAAAAGGGCGATAAATAGTATCTGAGGCAAATAAGTCATCGTTGATGTAGAAAGTACATAAATGTAAAAAAAATCTACGATAATTCCTTTTTCAAAAAGCGTCCCGTGTGACTATCTTTCTCTTTAGCAATCTGCTCCGGAGTTCCGCTAGCTAGCAATTGCCCTCCGGCATTTCCGCCTTCAGGACCCATGTCGATCAAGTAATCAGCTACTTTAATCACGTCCATATTGTGTTCGATGATTAAGATCGTATTTCCTTTATCGACTAATTTCTGCAACACATCTAATAATAGGCGCACATCCTGAAAGTGCAAACCTGTCGTAGGTTCATCTAAGACGTATAATGTCTTTCCCGTATCTTTTTTAGACAATTCCTCGGCCAGTTTCACCCGTTGCGCTTCGCCACCTGACAAGGTCGTCGCGTGTTGACCTAAGGTAATATAACCTAAACCTACTTCGGATAAAGTTTGCACGCGACGGAAGATCCGGGGTTGGTTTTCGAAGAATTCCAAAGCTTGCTCCACTGTCATATCTAATATATCCGAGATTGACTTCCCTTTGAATCGAACCTCTAACGTCTCGCGATTAAAGCGCTTTCCTTTACACGTTTCGCATTCCACTAAAACATCAGGTAAGAACTCCATCTCAATCTTCTTGCGACCCGCTCCTTCGCAGCTTTCACAGCGACCACCCTTCACGTTAAAGCTAAAACGCCCGGCTTTGTATCCGCGAATCTTGGATTCCGGTAATTCACAATAGAGCGTACGAATATCACTATACATATTGGTATAGGTAGCCGGATTAGAACGAGGGGTGCGGCCGATGGGACTTTGGTCCACCTCAATCACTTTATCGATATTTTCCAACCCAACAATCGACTTATAGGGCATCGCATCTCGCTTCGTCCGATCGAAATGCTGCTTTAATTTCAATACAAGGGTATCGTGAATCAAGGTTGATTTACCAGAACCGGAAACTCCCGTCACCACGGTCAAAGTCCCTAAAGGAAATTTCACCGAAACATTTTTTAAATTATTACCCGTTGCGCCCTTTAATTCAATGGTCAATCCATTGCCTTTTCGGCGAACAGATGGAATCGCAATCTCGAGCGCCCCATTTAAATAAGCCGAGGTAGGCGTCTTTAATTTCAAAAAATCGGCCGGTGTTCCTGCCCCCACGACATTTCCTCCGTGACGACCCGCGCCAGGTCCTATATCCAAAAGATAATCCGACGCCAGCATCATGTCTTTATCATGTTCCACAACTAAAACCGAATTGCCTAAATCACGTAAATCCTTTAATGCCTGGATTAATTTTTCATTATCCCGTTGGTGCAAACCGATACTCGGTTCGTCCATAATATATAAAACGCCGACCAGCTGAGTCCCTATCTGCGTCGCTAAACGAATCCGTTGCGCTTCGCCACCCGACAGACTTTTCATCGGTCGATCGAGGGTTAAATAGGTTAAGCCGATTTGAGTTAAAAAGCCTACGCGTTTTCTGATCTCTTTCAATACTTCCACCCCGATCTGTTGTTGGCGATTGCTCATCCGCGCTTCCACGGTAGAGAACCAGATCTCCAGCTCGGTGATATCCATTTGGGCTAATTGACCAATGTGTTTATCTGCAATGCGGAAATGCAAGGATTCTTTCTTTAAACGATAGCCATCGCAATCCGGACATTTTTTAATAATCATAAAATCCTTCAACCAGTCTTGGGTCTTTTCCGAACCTGATTCCTGCTGGCGTTTTAGGAAATTAACGATACCATCGTATTTTGTATTCCACTCCGTTCCTTCATATTTCTTAGAGGGTACAGCAACCGGATCATCGGAACCATAGAGCATTAACTCCACTGCCTCCGCTGGGAACTTAGCGATGGGAGTAGAAAGACCTACTTTGAAGGGCTTTAAGAGCACCTCTAGCTGCTTGAATATCCACAGCTCCCGGTATTCTCCGATCGGCGCAATCGCACCGCGGATAATGCTTAATGAACGATCCGGAATCACCGAATCTTCTGTAATTTCTTCCACCACACCCAAACCATTGCAGCAAGGGCAAGCGCCATAAGGGCTGTTAAACGAGAAGGTATTCGGGGCCGGTTCATCGTAAGATAAGCCCGTCGCCGGATCCATTAAGGTTTGGGAGAAGTAATGTAATTTATGTGCGGCATCGAGGACATAGACTTGTCCCTTGCCTTGGTTCATGGCTGTTTGCAAGCTTTGGGATAAACGCAAACGTTCGTCTTCCCCTACCACTAAACGGTCCACTACGATTTCAATATCGTGGACTTTAAATCGATCCACCTGCATCTTCGGTTCGATGTCCATAATCTCCCCATCCACACGCACTTTCGTATAACCCCATTTCGCGATTTGCACGAATAATTCGCGGTAATGCCCTTTCCGGCCTTTGACTACGGGCGCGAGTAAAACAACTTTCCCTTTATTGAATTGCGTTAATAAGGTCTCGATGATTTGATCGACAGATTGCTTCACCATTTTCTCCCCAGACAAGTAAGAAAAGGCCTCCCCAGCACGCGCGTACAATAGACGCAAGAAATCATAGATTTCGGTAGTCGTTCCTACGGTAGAGCGGGGGTTTTTAGAGGTGGTCTTTTGTTCGATGGAGATCACCGGCGAAAGACCTTCGATCTTGTCTACATCCGGACGCTCCATGTTTCCTAGGAAGGAGCGGGCGTAGGCGGAGAAGGATTCCATGTAGCGCCTTTGGCCCTCTGCATAAATCGTATCAAAGGCTAAAGATGATTTCCCTGAACCAGAAATACCCGTCACCACCACGAGCTGATTGCGCGGAATGGAAACGTCAATATTCTTTAAATTATGCTCACGCGCACCCAACACTTGAATGTGGGTAAATCCGGTAGAATCTGACGCTTTTGAAGCCATAGTTTGGGAATCGTTCGATCTGCAAAGGTACAAAAAAAGAGGCTGCCCTTAAAGGGGCAGCCTCAAACTAATTTAAATATTTCTTATTTGTTCAACCATTCGTCAAACGTAATGCTTACATAGTAAATGCTACCCACTAATGGGTTAGCCCAACCAGTTGTATAAGCAACACCGCCTAAGTTCGTACCACCTACTTTGATGATCGACTTAATCTGCGATACTTTCTTACTCACTTGCATATCAAACGTTGTGAATGCAGGGATAACTGACAATTGTTGTTGGTTGACTACTTGGTTTACAATAGATGATTGCCAAACAAATTGATCTTGGTATCTCCAAGTCGCATTGAAGCCCCATCCTGAATTTCCGATGTTACGATTTCCTAAAGAAACGTTTGTACGGTAGTTCGGAGTGTTGAAACCTAATTGATAATCAGCTAATCCACCATTATCTTTCACTGAATTATAAGAAACGTTAGTTCCTAATGCCCAACGATGTCCTAAGTCATAGTCAATGCCTAAACCCCAACCATTAGTCGCCACTTCGTTATCCACGTTAGATGGGAAAGAGAAGTAGTTTAATGTTCCTGCCAAAGTCGTGCTAGGTTGCGCTACCACCTGACCAGCAGAGAAATTAGTGAAGTTGGATTGGTAAGCATAGAAGTCAACAAACATTTGAGGAGTAATCATTCCTTTATAACCTAATTCAAATGTTTGAACCTGCTCTGGCTTCCAAGCCTTAGACTTATAAACAACCCATTTAGATGGATCCGTTTGATTAGCTAAGATCGAATTTAAGGTATATGAGTTACCCGATAATTTGTAACGATCTTGAACTACGGCTAAACCCCCTAATAAACGAGCAGATGGAGTTAACAAGTTAATGTATTGATCCTGCGTGGTAGGGATACGGAAACCTGTTTGTAAGGACGCACGGAAGTTCGACGTTCCTTGAGTTAATACCCCAGAAATACGTGGGCTAAATTGTCCTTCAAAGTTCTCATTCTTATCATAACGAACCGATCCTGTTATCTTCAAGTGATCTGCAAATAACTTCTTAGAAGCTTGTGCATATGCACCATATTCATTGATCGAAAATTCTTTGCCATCATCCGTTAATGCGAATAATGAACCTTCAGAGTTTAGCGCATATTGACGGTAGTTTGCACCTACGATCAATTCAATTTTGTTATTTAATTTCTCTGACAAGTTATACATACCCTCTAAGTGATAAAGAGCAGACTTGTCTGTAAACTTAGCACCTGCCGGTAAAGGTTTCCCCTTAATTGCTTCTAGAGCTGCTTTAAATCCAGCTGATCCGGGCACTAAACGACCTACATCAGATGCCGCGCGAGCAGCTCCATGGTAGGTAGGGAATGCTGCTTGTGTACTACCAATAGCTAAGCCTACGGCTGATGCTGGCGCTACACCTTGTAAAAGGTTAGTTTGTAATACTGTTCCAAAGTTTGTCAATGCCAAACCTGCGAAAGTGGAGAAGTATTGAGGGTACCAAACAGTCGATGGCTTAGCTGCCTCATTTACTAATTGACCTAAAGTTCCTGTTGCATACGCATCACCTGAATTTTCTTGAGTTGTATAGGCACGAACGAAGAAGTTAGATCCTTTTAATTCCGCTTTATATTGTCCCATAGAGAAATTCTTGATCGAATAACGATCAGCACCTGTATACATCGTTGTACCTTGACCATAAGAACCTTGCAAGATTAACTCGACATTATCGTTAAAACGATAGTGTAAGGCTGCATTGAATTTGATGTTGCGATTATTGTAAGATGCTAAATCACGCTCCGCATATCCCTCACGAGAGATGTTCACGTTAGGAACAATGTAACCTAAGATAGCCGATGGAGTTAACAAGCCACCTGTAGCCGCTGAAATTTGATTAATACCTGCTGTCAATGGATTCGTAGGAACCCCTAATAAAGGCCTCAATGAAGTCAACATATTCACGTTCGTCTCATCACCAAAAACACTAATTCCATTATAAGCTAAGTTTGTTCCACGAGAACCTGGCCCTAAAACAGTTCCATTCAATAATGATTGATCACGTGTATCAGTTGATTGCCAGTCCTCAGCCGTTAATTGATTAAAGTTTACTTTGAAAGCCACTTTGTTATTAAATACTTTCGCAAAACGAATCGAGATATCTCCATAAGGAGTCAATGCCTCAGAAGGATTTCTATCATACTTTGCTTCACGATTACTTGCATACATGGCTCCCGTTTTCACTTGAGCTGATAAACCTTGGTATAAGAAAGGTGATTTAGAATCCATTAAGATAATCCCGTTCATCGCGTTAGGGCCATATAGTGCCGATGCCGCTCCTGGTAATAAATCAACCGACTGTAAATCCAATTCTGAGATACCTACGATGTTACCTACTGAGAAGTTCAAACCTGGTGCTTGGTTATCCATACCGTCGATCAATTGAACCACACGTACGTTACCGTTGCTATTAAATCCACGCATACCGATAGACGAGAATGACACGGATTGAGAACTTACCTCCACTCCTTTAATATTACGTAGTGCATCGTAGAAAGACGCTGCCGGTGTTTCACGAATCGCGCGAATATCCATACGTTCTACTGAAACAGGGGATTGCATCACACTTTCCTCCACACGAGAAGCAGAAACGACTACATCTTGAGCTAAAGTGGCTTGCTCTTTTAAAGCAACCTGAAAATCTGTTTTGTTCCCTTTTACTGCAATTTCTTGACGCTCATAACCCACCATCGTTACGACGATAGTTAAAGCACCTGCTTTGTTTGTTGATAAGGAGAAATTTCCTCTCGCATCTGTAATAGTTCCAGTTACGGCTCCTTTAACACCGATACTAACACCGATTAACGGCTCCTTAGAATCTGCATCCATTACCTTTCCGCCTATTTTAGTCTGAGCGAAGGCCGAAGCACTTAAGAACAGAATCAGCGCAAGGCTAGGTAAAATCTGTTGTACAATTTTTTTCATGATGGGTGTTTTTTAATGACACATTTTGTTTTGAGTACTCGAATTAAAACAAAAATAAAGAACATTTTACTTTCTATCACTATTCGCTTATCAAAAAATTGCTAATTTTTCAGAAAATAATTTCATCAAGCTCGACCGCTCAATCAATAAATTTTAAAAAGGCTAATTAAACTAGTAGCTTTGTGCATAATCTGAACTGATGAGATCACTCGTATTTGTTTCCCTATTATTCTTAAGTGCGTGCGCCGGCGAGCAGAAAATGTATGTCCTGAACACTAGATGGAAAGATGCTCCACAACCTATGGCGATGGATTATTCAGATCCAGCCTCTTGGTCAGCTCTACCTGAAAAGAAAGATGCGGCAGATCTTGTTCCACATAAATCAACGTTAAAAGACGGACAAGCGGAGGCTAAAGCGGACGTTTTCTTTATACATCCTACCATTTTTACCTACAAACCGGAGAACGAATATGTATGGAATGCTTCGATGACGGATGCAACCTTAAATGCCGTGGTAGATAGCTCCACTATTTTAAATCAAGCCACCGTCTTTAATGCGGCAGGTCGAATTTATGCTCCACGCTACCGCCAAGCTCATTACCATGCCTTCATCACAGAGTTTAAAGAGGACAAAGCAGGGGCATTAAACCTAGCCTATTCCGATGTAAAAAGAGCCTTCGATTATTATTTAGCAAATGAGAACAAAGGAAGACCTATTATTATTGCAAGTCACAGCCAAGGAACGGTGCATGCGACGAGACTTTTAAAAGAATATTTTGATGGAAAAGGATTAGGCAAACAATTGGTGGCAGCTTATATCATCGGTATTGCAACGCCTAAGAATACATTTACCAACATACCGGTTTGCTCATCTGCAAATCAGACAGGTTGTTTTGTTGCTTATACGACATTTTTGCAAGGTTATTTACCACCTTGGCATCCAGGAACTGCGACAGAATTAGCATCGGTGAATCCTTTGACCTGGTCAACGGACGAGAATTTTGCCTCTAAAACGCAAAATGTAGGAGGTATATCCTATGGATTTAAGTTCGTAAAAGAATTTGCAGATGCCCAAAATCACTTAGGTCTTTTGTGGACAAATGTACCCTATGTACCCGGTCGCAGTTTTGTCAAATTGAAAAACTGGCATAAGGCCGATATTAATTTATATTACCAAAACATTAGAGAAAACGCTGTTTTACGTGTAAATACGTTCCTTAGCCAAAAATAATACTATGCCAAATTGCCTTGTCATTATGGCGGGAGGAATCGGAACTCGGTTTTGGCCCATCTCCAGAAGTACGTATCCCAAACAATTCCATGACGTTTTAGGCGTGGGGAAAACGATGTTGCAACAAACGGCAGAACGTTTCGAGGGAATTGTAGCGAAAGAAAATATCTATGTCGTGACCAGCGAAGAATTCGCCGGAATCGTTCAAGAACAGCTGCCTTATTTAAGCCCTGATCAGATCCTCAAAGAGCCCCAACGCAAAAATACCGCTCCTTGTATCGCTTATGCAGCCTATAAAATCAGCAAAAAGCACCCAAAAGCTAAACTAATCGTAGCTCCAGCAGATCATGTGATTTTAAAAGAGGAGGCATTTAAAGCCCGCATTAATGAAGCTATTGAAACGGCTAAAAG
Organism: Aquirufa sp. A-Brett2-W8; assembly: GCF_054558755.1. NCBI lineage: Bacteria > Pseudomonadati > Bacteroidota > Cytophagia > Cytophagales > Flectobacillaceae > Aquirufa > Aquirufa sp. A-Brett2-W8. The sequence goes on along the minus strand of NZ_JBPXKS010000005.1, from coordinate 122,009 downwards.
CGAACCCGTATTAGTGACTTTAGGAATCGTTCCCACTCGTCCTGACACGGGTTATGGTTATATTCAATTCCAAGAATCAAATGAAACTGCTAAAACGGTGAAAACCTTTACCGAGAAGCCGAACATTGAACTAGCAGATGCTTTTTTGGAAAGCGGGGACTATGTTTGGAACGCTGGAATTTTCGTTTTTGCTATACCTACTTTCAAGCATGAATTAACGAAACACTTGTCTCGCTTAGCGGAACAATTTGAAGAAGGCCGGGCATTTTATTATACAGAACAGGAGCCTGCCTTTATTCGTAAAGTGTATGCCGTTTGCAAAAGTATCTCGATGGATAATGGGATAATGGAAAAAGCGCGCGAGGTAAAGGTGATCTTAGCTGACATCTGCTGGTCTGATTTAGGTACTTGGAAATCCTTGCATGAAATTAACGAGAAAGACGGTAATCAGAATGCAGTGGATGCGAATGTTATGCTGTATGAAACGGCCGATTGCATCATTAAAGCCCCTAAAGATAAATTAGTTGTGATCCACGGTTTATCGAATTATATCGTGGCTGAACATGGAAACGTATTAATGATTTGTCCCAAAGACCAGGAACAACAAGTGAAACAATTCGTCGAAGATGCGACTAAATTAGACCCCAAATTTAGCTAGGATTCAATCACCTGAATTAAGGTATTGAAATCATTTATCAGGTGAATTCTAGACGGAAGTGGTTCTGGCGAATTCAAAACGTTATATCCGGTTAACATGATTTTTGTTTTAGGCATAAAGCGATCTAACTTTCTAGCATATTCCGGCAACTCGGGTAAAGCTGGTTCCGTGGTAAATACGCTGAACACATAATCCGGTTGGTGTATTTCATAAGCCAAACACAATTCCTCAAAAGGCAAAGATTGACCCAAATAAACTGCGGAATGTTGTCTCGCTCTGATTAAATAACTTGCAAAAAGTAATCCAATTTCATGCAACTCCCCTTCTGGAAGGTATAGCAAAAACTTTTTCGCGTTCGGCTTCGATTTTGCCATTTGTGAATCGATGGCAGCGATGATTTTTTGACGAATTAAATGCGTAATAAAGTGCTCTTGAGCAGGTCCAACTGAACCGGAAAGCCACAAAGTGCCTAGGCGGGTTAAGAAAGGATAAATCACCTTCAACATATAATTCTCAAAACCGTAGGCCTCCGTAATGATCTTCGTCAATTCTTGAAAACGGAACTCATCTAGGTCCATCATGGCGACGGTTAAAGCCTGAACGTGCTCCGGATAATCAAAATCGCCACCAGAAAGTTGTAAAATCTTTTCCGCAACTTCGGATTCCGTTAATCCTGCAATTTTGGAGATTTTAATCCCTCCCTTATTTTGGAGCGTAGCAATATTTAAAATACGCTTTAAATCATTATCACAATAGGTCCTGATTCCCGTCTCCGTACGCACAGGATGAAGCAAATGATATCGCTGCTCCCATATACGAATTGTATGGGCCTTAATACCACTGAAATTCTCTAAATCCTTTATTGAGTAAACGTTCATTCCCATGTTAACACAGTAGCTTTTAAAAATGTTTAAAAATTGAACTGAAGAAGTAGCCAATGTCCTAAGAAAAATAGGAATTGTAAAGCTGCTATTAATCTAAAAAGGCTCGATTTAGCAGGAAATGGGGTATTTTGGTAGGCCAAATGAAATAAAAATGAAGCTATCCACCAAGCCACAAAATTTTGAGCAGGCACCTGAATTCCAGCCCAAGTCCAGAAATCAAAATGAACCGCCACTGGCTCAATCAAGAAATCTAAGGCCGTCATCAATCCAGCTCCAATCGCCGCTTTACTTACTTTCCCTACAATATTCCATTCTTCCACTAAGGCATTCGTAGCCAGTAAAAGCACTAACCAATTCAATCCAATCGTAATAGGAACTTTAAGTAGCTGAAATCCTAAGGTTTTCCCGTAAGTGTATTCCCCAAAAATTAGACCCGTTCTTACTCCTTGCACTTCTAGAAACCACGCCGCCACGGCTACCATCCCTAAAAAAACATAGGCTTGCAACGAAGGTTTAGGGAAATATACCACACAGATAAAGGCCGTAAACCAAAGTGTTAGAGGTACTAAAGAGGTAAAAAGTGCCGCAGTTGCTGGCAAATGCATCCCGATTAAGCCGGCAGCATATAAGACAATCAAAAAACGTTTTAGAAATACAGGGTTCATACGATTGTTTTCTAAACAAATGTAAAGAAAATTAACAAAAAATGCCCCAGTATTTCTACTGAGGCATTTAGGGCGGATGATGGGATTCGAACCCACTACCCCTGGTACCACAAACCAGTGCTCTAACCGAGTGAGCTACAACCGCCATTTGGGACTGCAAAAATACGCAAAGCTTCCAATATTGCAAAAGAAAGCCGAAAAAAACGGGAGAATTTTCATCCTCCCGTTTTCCTAATTTATTTTTGAGCTGCTTGGTAACGCGCTTCCGCCTTATTCCAATCAACCACACTCCAAAATGCGTCGATATAATCTGGGCGCTTGTTTTGGAATTTCAAATAATACGCGTGCTCCCAAACATCTAATCCGATCACTGGGAATCCTTTCACGTCCGCTACATCCATCAATGGATTATCCTGGTTAGCCGTGCTAGAAACCGCAACTGAACCGTCTTTTTGAGCTACTAACCAAGCCCATCCTGAACCGAAACGTGTTAAACCCGCTTTTTTGAATTCTTCTTTGAAGGCATCAAAAGAACCGAATTTAGCATCAATCGCTTTCGCTAACGTTCCTACTGGAGCACCGCCGGCAGTTGGCGACAAGATATTCCAAAACAAATCGTGGTTAAAATGTCCACCACCGTTATTACGAACTGCTGGCGATAATTTTGAAATCGAAGCGAATAAATCCTCTAAAGATTTTCCTTCTAATTCCGTTCCAGCCACAGCTGCGTTCAAATTCGTCACATACGCATTGTGGTGACGGTCATGGTGGATTTCCATGGTTAATGCATCGAAATGCGGCTCTAGCGCATTGTTTGCATAAGGTAATGGGGCTAATGTAAAGGCCATGTGTTTGTTTATTTATTGTGAATGGTAAATGAATGGTAAATGGTGAATGGTGAATGGTAAATGGTGGATGATGCCAAAATTTACCAGTCATCATTTTATCAGTTTACTGATTAAAATTGGGTTTAAATTGGAACTCGAAGTTAGTTATAAAACTGAAATAATGGTGAGTTATTCTAACAATTTCGTATCCTATTAACAACTAAAATAAATTTAATTATGCTTTGGAAAATTCAACAACGCCTACATTACCTAGACAGTTTGCTTGCCTTACAAGCTACAGGAACGCCTAAAGAGCTAGCTAAAAAGCTTCAAATAACGGAAAGGGCATGGTACAATTTACGAGACGAACTTGTACACGACTTACATATTCCCATCATTTATGATACAAAGCAGAGGAGCTATGTATATCTAGAAAAAGGGTGTCTGAAAATGGGTTTCCATAGATCCGTGCAAACCAGCAAATAATCACTGAATTTCTAGTTCAGTGGATCCATTTACATTTGGAACAACTTACCATTTTGTAAGTCAAAACTAAAACTAACCACATGAAAAAGTTAACAGAAAAAGAATGCGCTCATCTCATAGGGGGATGGGATTTTACGCTAAAGATTTTTGGCTGGGAAATCTTGGAACACGTAGGGAATCGAAAAGGGGATAAGTGGCATTGGTGGTTTGAATAAATCCAAATAAGTTTCACCACCCCCTTCCTTTGTCGCATAAGGAAGGGGGCATTTATCCAACCAATATGAAAAAAAACCATCTTATTATATTTAGCTTTCTTTTCTTATGCCTATCGCATGAAAATTCCGCTCAAGCAAAAACTATTCAAACAGATAGTTTGCCAGAAGTTATTGTTAAAGGGAAAAGACTCGGGTATTCGAAATTAGTGAAAGAATGCTACACTAATTTTATCCGGATAACATCCCACGATTTCTCTCAAGAATTTACTGGTTTCTCTGTTTTAACTAGAAATGAGAAATCACAATTTGAATTAAGGGGACAAATTTTAGTGAATTTTAAAGATTACCAAAATCTGAATTATATTTTACTAGCCCAGCAAAATAAATTTCTACAAAATAAGCAGGAATCTAAAGAGGAGAATCTCACACTATATCCGATGGGTTTTCTAAATAAACTTGAATTGAAAGAAATTAAATCCATCATTAAATCAAATGGATATCAATTCAAAGCAATCAAGGAGAATGATGAAATTGTTGAACTAGTTTTCTATCCTAAGGACCCTCATTTCACATCTCAAAAACAAATCAGTAATTTGAAAAACTTAGAAGAACTAGTATCTGAAGACGCTAAGAGGTTTTACTATTTTGGAACACTAAAAATCAATAAACGCGATTTAGCCTTTGAAAGTATTGATATTCATCTGGTGAAAAGTAAAAAAAACACAACTGTTAGTTTGATTAAAAATTTCAAAGCATTCGACAAATATCAAATCAATAATGAACACTTCCAGTTACTTTTTAGCAAAAACAAACGGTTCTACCTATTGAAGTCCATTGATTTTAGAACAGAATGGCAACAAATAGATTTAGGCCAGACAAAAGAATTAGGGAAATTTCAGTCAATTGCACATTTTGATAATTCTTTACATTCGAAAACAGACTATGATTCTGTTAAGTACAATTTATATACTATTAGCCATCCATCTCCTTAAGATTAAAACAGGTGAATTCTGCAAGAAACCAATACAAAGCCTTTGTAATGCAACGAGGTGAATCTGATTGTGGAGTTGCTTGTCTTTTGTCAATTATTCGTTTTTACAAAGGCGATTGCGATTATGATGCACTTCAGATTTGGAGTAGTACGAATAAGAATGGAACTAGCTTAAAAGGCTTGAAGGAAGCTGCAAATCAGATGGGATTGGAAGCTGAGGCATTCTTGGCAGAAGAGCTAATTGATTTCAAAAAAGAGGCCACATTCCCTTGCATTCTTCATATCATCAACTGTAAAATGCAAAATCACTTTATTATTTGCTGCGAACCACCGAGCGAGAATTCCTTTACCATTTTTGATCCGGTAAAAGGCTTCGAAAATTGGGATGAAAATCAACTGTTATCCGTCTGGAAATCAAGAGCTGTATTGTTACTAGTGCCCCATCAAAATTTTATAAAATTCGGATTTGAATAGCAAATTATTCACCATTTACCATTTAAGTCTAGCGTCGCATCGAAAAGAACTCCCGTAATAGTTGTTCAGATTCGTTTGCCAAAACCCCGCTAACAATCTCTGTTTTCGGGTGTAAAATTCCTTTTCCTAGTTGCTCAAAACCGCGCTTCTCTTCCGAAGCACCGTACACTAATCGCCCTAGTTGTGACCAATAAATAGCTCCTGCACACATCAGGCAAGGTTCTAACGTCACGTAAAGTGTGCAATCTTTTAAATACTTAGCTCCGATGGTTTGGGCGGCGGAGGTGATCGCGATCATTTCAGCATGTGCTGTTACATCCGTCAAAATCTCTGTTTGATTATAGGCCTTTGCCACAATCTTTCCTTGGCAAACAACCACGGCGCCTACCGGAATTTCTTCCTCATCTAAAGCCCTTTCCGCCTGTTTCAGCGCTAAGCTCATATAATATTCATCCTCGTTTGGAATCATATAACGTCTGATAGTTTAGTCAAGCGATTACGCAAATAGAAATCCAATAAGACAATCGCAGACATCGCCTCCACAATAGGAACCGCGCGCGGCACGACACAAGGATCGTGACGGCCCTTGCCCGAAACAACAATTTTTTCGCCTGATTCGTTCAAACTATCCTGATCCTGCATAATTGTAGCTACCGGCTTGAATCCGACACGGAAATAAATAGGCTCCCCATTGGAAATACCGCCTTGAATTCCTCCTGAATGATTCGTCAAAGTACTTACTTTGCCTGCCTCATCCTTCACAATAATATCGTTATGCTGCGAACCGCGTAATTCAACGCCGTCAAAACCTGAACCATATTCAAAGCCCTTTACTGCATTGATGCTTAACATCGCTTTGCCTAATTCGGCATGTAATTTATCGAAAACTGGTTCACCTAAACCGATCGGACATCCCGTAATATAAGCGGATACTACTCCACCTACGGAGTCGCCTTGCTTGCGGATTTCATCGATATAAGTAAACATTTCTGCCGCTAATTTCGCGTCTGGGCAACGTACCGCATTAGTTTCGGCTACTGCTAAATCCAATTGCTCGACGGGGGTCGTTAATTTCAACGTTCCTACTTGAGAGACGTAGGCAGTGATTTTGACGCCTAATTGCTGTAATACTAATTTGGCCAAAGCCCCAGCAGCCACTCGCGCCACCGTTTCTCTCGCCGAGCTACGGCCACCTCCGAGGTAATCGCGAACGCCGTATTTTTCCTGGTACGTATAATCTGCATGCGAGGGACGGAATTGATCCGCAATGTGCGAATAGTCCTTCGAGCGTTGGTCACCATTCCAAACTAACATAGCTATCGGTGTTCCCGTAGTTTTTGCTTCAAAAACACCCGAAACCACTTCCACTGAATCTGCTTCCTTGCGTTGCGTCGTAATACGCGATTGACCCGGCTTGCGGCGATCTAATTCCGACTGAATAAAATCCAAATCGAAATTTACCCCAGCAGGACAACCCGTTACCACGACACCCACAGCAGCGCCATGTGACTCGCCGAACGTGCTAATTTGAAATATTTTACCGTAGATACTGCCCATAATATTATTTTTTGGCCTTCGTCATTAAAAAGACAAGCCAGACTAAAATCAATCCTAACAGAACATTCAAAATGAATCTCCAATCCTTCCAATGATACGCTTCCATTTTATCAGAAAGAAGTTTTTCCACTCCCCGATACAACAACATCGTCTCCGACTGCGTGTTAAGTAAACGATCAGATGGCTGACCGCTAACCGCTAAATTTGCCTCCGAACGCAAGGTATCGTAGGTCGCCGTTCGCGTATTAAAGAAGATCCAATTAAAATAGGATTTCAATGCAAATTTACCCGGTTGAGATGGAATAATTAGTATTTTCTCTGTTTTATTCCCTAACATTTTATCGCCGTAGGGATAAACCGAGCTTTGGGTCCCTAAAGAAATGAAGTTAAGGAAGTAATCCGACTCCATTAATTTCGAATCCCAAAGAATACTATTCCCATCTCCCACAACGCTAGATACATATAAAACGGAATCCCCTGTTTGAACCTGATTTTTAGACAAGGATTCTTCTAAGCGAAAATCCCCTACCGGAACTTTTCCTTTCAATGGGTGATTAGGTAATTCTTTAAGACTGATAACAAACGGTTTAGAGCTAAAGATGACCTTTTCTGCATTCTTTAATAAGGCTAAACTCAATGCAGGAATAACTATTTGCTTTGCATCTAAAGCAAAAAAGGTGGATTGAAAAAAGCGGTACTCGGTATATTTCTTATTCTTATATACGACCTTAGACACTTTCACTTCTTGCAAACCAAAACTCTCCTCCCAACAATTTTTAGGTTTGATTTTCTGAATCAAAGCAGGAATCTGGACATCATTTCGATCGAAACTGAAGCGGGTTACATTATCATCGGGGATAAATAAGGAAAATTTCAAGGTAAATCCTTGACCCACAAAAGGTTGGAATTGCGTGGACGTAACGGCAAGAAAAACGGAGTTTTGGCCCTTAAAAAGATCCTCAATTTGTGCCTTATTTTCTTCTACTACCTCTTCCTTTTGTTCAGATGGACTTATAATTAAAGCAAAGCCTTCCATTTTCAAGGATTGTTGATTAACAATTACTTCCGCTGGGGGAATTAATAAAGTTCCCGGCATGGGGGCCTGATAATATTGAGAATAAGTAAAGGAATAAACTGGTTCCCCATTTTGAATGTCGGTGGCCTTAGACCTCGACACCCCTAACTTTCTTAGCCCAGGTAATTCCGGAAATTTATAGTTCGGTGTTTCGACGCTTGCATTCGCGGATTTAATCACAAATGACAATGAAAAATTAGTATCCTGCGTCATTGCTTTCTCCCCCATGAGCAAAGTTGCCTGGGCCTTTAGCTCAATTGCAGCAAGAGAAAACAATAAAATGAAGATGATAATCTGTCTCATTCCCGCAATTTAAGAAATCCTGCAGTCATTGACCTCATAATCAGAAAATTCGCAATCGAAAAGATATGCCTAAGGCAAAATAATAATCTTCGGGCCGGGTAAAACTTTGTCCTGCTGACACATCTAATTTAATATCTTCATTCAGATAGTAGGCAAAGCCTGCATCGTAGGAATGATCTGCAAATTCAGAGGCGGGGAAACGCCCAAAAACCTCCACATACGCATACCCTTTTTTACCAATTAGCATATTAGGGGCCACTCGATAAATTCCCTCAAAAGAGCCATTCGAATGTAATTCCGTTCCCAGATTATAACCAACTCCAAATCGTTTATTTAAATCATTTTGCAGGGTAAATACCACATCTCCAATGGAGTGGCCTCTCAAATTTTTCTCTGAAAAATCACGGTTTTGGTGGTCCCAATTATAATGAACGATGACAGAGGTTCTGGGTTTCCAGCCGGAAGGCTCCATTAAGGCCCATTTGAATCCCACAGCCTCTGTTTGAAAACGAGTTTCCTTTCCAGGCTCTTGAGCTAAAACAGAAACGTAACGCAATTCGAATCGTTTGCTTACCCCATATTTTAGTAAGGAGGTGGGAAATAAATTTTCGGATGTGGCCCGATTAAACCCTATTTCAGCTTGTAAATACCCTTTTTTAACAATAAATGGGCACTCCGTCTGATCAGGACGATCCGTTTCTATTCTACCTTCACTTTGAGCAAAGGCGAATAGGGGGAACAATAAAAAAATGGCTAAGCGCACAAACATGTGCGAAGATAGTAATTTTTAGTCTAGTCTAAAAATTTATTTAGAAGAGCCTCTCAACGTAAATCCAAGTGCTCCATAAAATTCAGCAAAATAGATTGCCTGCTCCGCATGATCAACTGAACGGCCCGTCGTATGAATATCCCATAATTTAGTTGCCCCTGTTTTAATGGTCGTTTCAAAGAACAATAATTTAGACAAATTAAACTTCAAGCCTGTCTTCAGAGAAGCGCCCCCGCCAGCTAGATTCCAAAAATTATTCTGACCTACTCCGAAAACATGCACGTCCGAACGTGGAACCAAGGCTCCGATTCCGACACCTTGCATCCAGTCAATGGCAAAACGCCCTTTCGTGCTCTGATATAATTGATTATAATGCTCTAATTCAATCGACGCATAATTATAGCCATCTGTATGTTCCAAGTGAACAAATTTAACGGGATCTAGCATTAATGGCGTTTGATTGAATGTACCGATATAGGCCGGATCCACCGCAATGGAGGGAGAAGAGGATTGCGCATTGACGAAACCATTCACTTTCACTGTTTGGCCATCTGTCACCACATATTTCATGTGATCCCAACCGATACTAATGGATAAATTATCTTTTATAAAATAGCCTGCATGAAAATTAAATTGCGGAATAGATAGCAATCCCGGATCCACGTAAGTTTTAAATTCGCTAAAGGGAGTGGGTGCATCTAAGGCTTGCGCATTTAACAACGTAAAATCATAACCCGGTCCTACAAAACGAATGTCAGAATTTGCATACGTTGACCGATTATAGCCCCAAGTAATATAATAGGAACCTTTTTTATTCGTTTGTTGTGAAAAAGACGAAAGGCTAATTAAACTTAGAAGGACTAAAAATAGGATTTTTTTCATTTTGTGAATCTAAAATTCAAGCTACAAAGTTGAGCATTTTTTCCTTGGTTTAAATACCAAAAACTTGATATTCATCAGAAAATCCGATAACAATAACTATAATTCATTCATATTGCCGTAAATTGCATCTCCAATTCATTACCATCATCTTATGAGAAAACCATCTGCGAAATTTGAATACAAAACCTTCTCGTTAGGAGAGCAACTAACGGAGGAGCAGAAAGAATACTTCAAGAAGTATGGCGTAATTCATTTTAAAAAATTCATTGATCCTACAACTGCGGAACTTTTCATTTCAGAATTAGCGAAAATTGAGAAGATGTGGTTAGAAGAAGGTATCGAAAAAGTCAAAGGCACTCCACTTAAGTTTGGTAAGGATCATGAAGGAAATCCGATGATTCAACGCATGTGCTTTACGAATCAATATAGCCCAATCTTAGCCGAATTATTAAAAGATCCTCGTCTGCAATTGATGATTGAATTATTAGGCCCTTACGAAGGTCGAATCAGCGAGGATGAAAAAGATGGCCTTGTTTTCAATCATTACATCAACGAGCCTAATTCGAAGTTTAGCCAAATGGGCTGGCATACAGATAGCCCTCGTGATTTATTCTTAGGTCAAAAGATTCTTCCTATGTTAAACGTAGGTATTCACTTAGATAATTGCCCTTCTTCGAATGGCGGTCTTCGGGTTTTACCAGGAACACATACGCAAGGAGTTTTGAAATTATTGTTTGGGAAAAAGCAATTCATCGATCACAAACCTGATGCGCGCGAAGCGGCATTCGAGATAGAGCGAGGAGACTTAACTATTCACGATGGTCGATTATGGCATCGAGTAGAGGTTTCGCCTAATGTAGGAGAAAAATCCCGTCGCCGAGTAATGTATATTCCCATCATTACTGGGAAGTACAAGCCTAAAAATGATAATAGCAAAACGCCATTCTACCACCGATTTACGAAAGTGGTAACAAAATAAAAAAAGCGACTCTTTCGAAGGGTCGCTTTTTTATTATGATTTAGATTCTAAATACGATTGCAAAATGATCGTGGCTGATACCCGGTCGACTGTTCCTTTTTCTCTGCGATCTTTCTTCGACATCCCACCCGCAATCATCGCCTGCATGGCTAGCTTGGAGGTAAAACGTTCGTCGTGTTCTTCTAAAGGAATTAAAGGAAATCTCTTGCGAAAACTTTTGATAAAAATACGAACACCGGCCGTGGAATCTGTGTCGGTATTATCCAGATTTTTGGGCATTCCGATGACGACTTGATCCACTGTTTCTTTAGCAAAATAGGTTTGCAAAAAGACTAATAAAGTATGCGTAGGAACAGTATCTAGGCCATTCGCAATAATCTGCAAGGGATCCGTCACCGCAATTCCTGTTCGCTTTAATCCGAAATCGATGGCTAATATTCTACCCATCTTAGGATTTTAAATATCCTTTATCGCGTAAAATCTTATCTAATAATTTCTTGTCATTATCGTTATTAAATACGGTGAATGGCAAGTGCAAGAATTGGAATTTACCCATTTCAAGGACATACGCTTTTTTATCTTTATAAGCCCCTAAAATCATGTCCCACTTGATCATTCCGCCCTCTTTATCAGAAAGTTTCATGAAGATTTGGCGACTGTCGATTTCGTAACGGTACTTATCAAAAAGCTGCTTGTATTGAGCTAATTGTGTGATTCCTGTAAATTGAATTAACCAGAAAAGGATATAAGCGATCACCGCAACAGCGATAAAAATATAGATCCAGTAGTTCTTGTAAGTCCCTGTTAAATTTAAAGCCACATTTCCTAAAATGAGAGCCAAAGGAATGAATGCAAATTTCCATTGGTTCGAGAAAAGTTGACGCATGCACAACCCCACAAACTTATTTTTCTCTAAAGCGAATTTCTTCGTTTTAATAGCTAAAGGATTAGAAGGTGCTTGCATTTGGCGCTGTTGAGCACCGTACATTTTAGACATAATTGAATGATTTTAAACGCTATTTAAGGCATAAAGGTACGAAAATTGAATAATTTTGGTAATTTTAAATCACACAATTTACATTAAAGCGTTTGCTATGTCTGCCAAACAAGTCCTTGACGGTCCTGCCCTCCTCCAAAAGATCCGACGAATTGCCTTTCAAATCTATGAGAATAACTTCGAAGAGTCCGAAATTGTTATCGCAGGAATCGTAGGTGAAGGCTTTGCTTTCGCCGAAATGCTATGTGAAGAGATTAAGGCGATCTCTAAAATCAAAGCTATTCCAGTCAAGATTGATTTAAATAAGGAGCAACCTTACGAACGTCCAGTAAAATTTGAAGGAGGAACGGATGCCCTTGAAAATAAAGTCATCATTGTGGTGGACGACGTTTTGAACACAGGCCGTACGTTCTCTTATAGTTTAGCCCCTTTCTTAAGTATGCATGTGAAGCGCATACAGGTGGCGGTGATTGTGGATCGCAATTACAAAAGGTTCCCTATTTCTGCGGATTACAAAGGATATGAACTTTCCACTACGCTCTCAGAGCATGTGCAAGTGATCTTAAGTGATCCAGCAAAAAGAGGGGTGTATTTAGCTTAGTTTTTTTGCCAAATCTCCCAAGCCTTGTCGGCTTGTCCATGCAACATCTCCAGACCGGAATAGATTCCGCCCACTTTATTTTCTAGACCTGCGCTTAAAAAAGCTGTTTCTAAAGGGTTATATACGATGTCGTATAAATAATGTTGCTTATTCAGTAATTCGTAAGGAATCGGCGGTTTGTCATCTACCTTGGGGAACATCCCTAACGGAGTTGTATTCACGATTAAGCCGATTTCTTCCATTAAATCAGGCATTTGTTCATAGGTGACTGTTTCTTCAGATGCTTGGCGTGACACTTTAATGACTTCAAAACCTAAGTCTTGCAAAGCCACAATTATTGCTTTTGCAGCTCCGCCCTGTCCTAAAACGCAGGCCTTTAGGGATTCGAAATTTTTGAATTTGTCCCAAAACTCGACAGTCGTCCTAAATCCCCAATAATCCGTATTATAACCTCTGGTATATCCGTCTTCCGCGATTTTGATGGTATTTACAGCACCTATTTGGGCAGCTGCAAGATCGATTTCATCTAATAGTGGCATCACTGCCTGCTTATAGGGAATCGTTACATTCAAACCCCGTAAATTCGGATTAGAAGTAATTATAGCCTTGAATTCTTCAATCGTGGGAATGGGGAGTTGTTCATAGGCATGCGTTTTAGACAGACCCAAATTTTCAAATTTCTCCGTGAAATATTGCTTGGAAAAGGAATGACCTAAAGGAAATCCGATTAACCCATACAGCTGAGTAATTACCATCTTATTTACGTTTAGTCAATAAGCCCCAAAGAATAGGCAATACCGATACCCCTACTATTCCGAGGACTACTTTTTCAAAGTTCGCCTTAACAAATTCATTGTCCCCTAAGAAATAACCGGCAACAGAAATACTGCTCACCCAAAGTGTCGCTCCTAAAAAACCATACAATAAATAAACTGGATAAGACATGCGTCCAGCTCCTGCTACGAAAGGGGCTACCGTGCGTACAATGGGAATAAAACGTGCTAAAATAACGGTTTTGGGACCATATTTGGCATAAAACGCTTCTGTCTCTTCAATGTGCTCTCGCTTCAAAAACAAGACTTTTTCTCGTTCTCGAATGATGCCACTGAAGTATTTACCAATAAAATAGTTTACCTGATCACCTAATAAGGCAGCTCCAATTAATAAAGGAATCACCGTTCCTAAAGATAATTCACCACTAGCCGCAGCTAATAATCCGACAGAAAAAAGGAGAGAATCCCCCGGCAAGAAAGGCATAACAACGAGTCCCGTTTCCACAAAAACAATTAAAAACAGAAGACCGTAAGTCAATGCACCATGAGCGGCAATAAATTCCGATAAAAACGTCAATGGATCTTTTAATAGATCTAATAAGAGCTGCAGCATTCGAAGTTATTTCGTTAAGAAGTGGTCAAACGTATCGCCACGCAATCCTAAACGAATCGTTTCTAATGAAATTACCTCATGTGGAGCTATGTTTCCCATGTTTACGTTCGCTCCTACCAGTTTCACAAACCAAACTTGTTGTGATTTTTGCGGTGCTTCCCAGATAATTTTTTCCTCTGGAATCTCTGTTAAAATCTCTTCTACTAAACCTTGACGAACTTCTCCGGATGAACGGAAAAGACCTATATTTCCTCCTTCACGTGCCTCTCCGATTACTTTCCAGGCACCCGCCTCTAATTCCATACGCATCAATTTAATCCACTTATAGGGAGGAATAATTTTTGCTTCGTCTTTAGACCCTACTTCCGAAAGAACGGTCACCTGAGTCGCTAAAGTGCGTATTAATTCACATTTAATATCGGACTCCATTTCGATGGAACCATCTGAAACCTCCGCATATTCCATACCATACTCGTCTAAAACACGGCGGTAATCATCTAATTGGCCACGGACGTAAAACGCTTCGAAAAGAGTACCTCCAAAATATACCGGGATTCCAGCCGACTTATATAACGCTAATTTTTCTTTCAAATTAGGCGTGACGTACGAAGTCGCCCAACCTAATTTAACAATATCTGTATGCGCCGCACTCGTCTCTAAAAAATCTTCGACTTGACGCAGGCTTAGTCCTTTGTCCATGACCATGGTTAAACCTTTTTGACGTGGTTTAGTTATACGTTCAGGAATTTGATCTAGGTGATAATTCATATAGCTTATTAATGGATTGATACGGTTTTATGGCAAATGTCCACAAAAATAAGCATTCCATTTGATTGCAACAAACCTGATTAAACTAGAATCGTTCGTATATTTGTCTCACCAAAGCTTCATAAACATGAAAAAAGGAATTTTCTCATTCATTACGCTACTATTTATTTCTATTTCAAGCTTAGCTAATACAGGCGCTGATACTATCTTAGGAGAATGGCTCTCTCAAGAAAAAGATGGGAAAATCATCATTTTCAAGCAAGGAGACCAGTACTTTGGTAAAATATCTTGGGGCAAAACGCCAGGAAGAAAAGATGGGAAAAATCCAGACGAAAAATTACGTAGCCGAGAACTTTTAGGAGCTGTCATTTTGAAAAATTTCAAATTCACCGGGTCTGCTTGGGAAAATGGAACCATTTACGATCCTAATTCTGGAAAGACCTACGATTGCATTCTTAAAGTCAAAGACGGGAACAAAACATTAGACATCCGCGGTTTTGTAGGAGTTGCGATGTTTGGCAGAACATCTACCTGGACTCGCCCTTAATTAAAAACTCCTAAAATGGAACCCAACGAACAAGTATTAGCTTATCTTAACCAAAATCTAAACAAAAAAATTGCAGACGGAAATCCTGCTCCGATTGGAATATGGTTAGATGGAACTTTAGTGAAAGCAGAAGCCGGAAAATTAACTGCTGAGTTCGTTGTGCGTCCCGATTTCCTAAACCATGCCGGCGTCATTCATGGAGGCGTGATCTCTGCTATGCTAGACGAGATGATGGGGATGACCCTCATTACCGCGAAAATTGATCACTTATATGTAACGATCAATTTATACATCGACTTTCTATATGGTGCGAAGGCGAATGAAAAAATTACGGTAACTACAGAGATTCAACGTGTCGGGAAAAAAATTGCGAACATTGAGGCTAAATTGCACAATGCAGATGGTAAATTGCTAGCAAAAGGGGTAAGTAACCTAGCGGCAACTTCGATTCCGTTTTCTCTTTAAGATAGCCATTGGTAGACGGCGAAGGCTGATAAGTAGGCCAAAGCCGTCATATAGCTAAACTGAATCAAAGGGTATTTCCAAGACTTCGTCTCGCGGTATGTCGTAGCTAAGGTACTCATGCACTGCATCGCAAAAGCATAGAAAATTAACAGGGAGAATCCCAGGGCCGCGTCATACATCGGCTTTCCAGTCGCAGGATTAATTTCAGCCCGCATGCGATTTTTAATCGTTGCATTCGCATCATCTACTTCGCCACCCATACTATAAATGGTGGACATGGTTCCCACGAAAACCTCGCGAGCCGCGAAAGAGGTAATTAGGGCTATTCCAATTTTCCAGTCGTAGCCTAATGGTCGAATCGCCGGTTCTACAAAATGACCAAAATGCCCCGCATAAGAATGCTCTAATTTATCCGCCGAAATCTTATTTTGCAATCCAACCCCTTGTAAGGTCGGGTTCGCTAAGCGAATCTTAGCTTCTGACTGCGCTATTTCATCCCCGGGACCATAACTTGCCAGTACCCATAATACGATGGAAATCGCCACAATAATTTTACCCGCTTCAAAAACAAACGCGTTGACTGAATTAAAAATCGTTATCGCAACATGTTTAAATCGAGGCGCCTTGTAGGTAGGTAACTCCATGATGAAATAACTCTTTTCTTTGGCCTGTAAAATAACCTTCATGACCCATGCCGAGACCAATGCCATAAAGAAACCTAATAGATAAAGGCCAAAAAGCGCGACGCCCTGCAAGTTAAATAGGCCAAATAAGGTATTCTTTTCCGGAACAACTAGGGCGATTAATACCGTATAAATAGGTAAACG
The DNA here is from genome assembly GCF_054558755.1 of Aquirufa sp. A-Brett2-W8. Classification (NCBI taxonomy): domain Bacteria; kingdom Pseudomonadati; phylum Bacteroidota; class Cytophagia; order Cytophagales; family Flectobacillaceae; genus Aquirufa; species Aquirufa sp. A-Brett2-W8. The sequence continues at coordinate 105,653 of NZ_JBPXKS010000005.1, read as the reverse complement.
AGCAGAACAAGACATCAAAGGCGTCACTAAAATCGTGATCAAGCGATCTTTCCAAGATCCGATCGAACGCGTACTCATAATCGCAGGTACCGCACAAGCTACACCGGAAATTAAAGGCACCACTGATTTTCCATTCAATCCAAAACGACGCATCAATTTGTCCATAATGAACATCACGCGCGACATATAACCGGTCTCTTCTAAAAGAGAGATAAATAAAAACAAGAAGGCGATCTGGGGAATAAAAATCAATACGCCTCCAATACCCGCGATCAGTCCATCGGTTAATAGGGCGGTCAAAGCCGAATCTGGCAGCACGCCTTTCAGCCAATCATTTAACGCTGCTACTCCGCCATCAATTAAATCCATGGGGTAGGTCGCCCACGTAAATACGGCCTGAAACATGACAAAAAGGATGGCTAAAAAGAAAACATATCCTCCCACCGGGTGTAAAAAGAATTTGTCCAACCGATCGGTCCACGTTTTTACCGGCACCGCATCCCACTGGCGATTCAAATTAATCACACAGCGATCCACCACTTCAGTAATCTGTTCGTAGCGTTTTACTGTTTCTTCTGATTGGTATTTTTTGGACGAAAAATGGTGCTTACTTTTAATAGCATCCAATGTTTCCCTTTGTTGAATTGAGAACATCTTCATGCGATCATGCTCCATCAGCCAAAGTAACGAACGGTACATTTCCGCCTCACCAAAATTCGCTTGCACCTCCTGTATAACCTCGTCAGAAACCGGCAAGGGCAAAGCATCATTAGAGGCAAAACGATTTTGAAGCGTCTTTATAACAGATAATTTAAGCCCATTAAGGCCGATGCCTTTTTTAGCATTCACCTCCGCCACTTCCACATTCAATTCACGGGCCAGTTTGATCGAATTAATGACATAGCCTTCGTTTTCGGCAACATCGATCATATTTAAGGCCAAAACCGTAGGAATCCCTAAATCTCTCACCTGAGAAAACAGCAATAAATTGCGTTTTAAATTCGATGCATCCGCCACCACAATGGCCATATCCGGAAAATCTGGATGTTTAGGATCCCCTAGAATATTGATGACTAATTCCTCGTCGATTGACTTAGGATAAATACTGTAGATTCCGGGCAAATCTAAAATCTCCACCGGACGCTTGGGTTCTAATTTCCAAATTCCCGTGTGCTTCTCCATCGTCACGCCTGGAAAATTACCTGTCTTCTGATTTAATCCTGTTAAGGAATTAAAAAGAGAGGATTTTCCTGCATTGGGGTTACCAATCAGCGCTATTTTAGGAGTTTTTGACAAAATTTACGTTCGTTTAATTAGCATGGTTTCAGCTTCCTCCCGCCGCATTGACAAGGTATAAGAACCAGAAACTCGAATTGCGATAGGATCACCGAAAGGAGCTAAATGAGTCAAAACTACCTCTGTTCCCGGCAAACATCCCATTTCTAATAGTTTTAAGGAAAGCAACTCATCTGTGAAGCCCACTATCTCACCCTTTTCACCAATCTTCAGGTCGGCCAAATTTGCCATGCTCACTATTTAGAATAATTCAAAATTAGACACAAATGTACTAAGTATTTCTGAGCTAAAAAATGATACAAATAGTTTTTTCTGTCGTAAATTGCAGGTTCATGGCCCTAACTGAAATTTTCGTGTTAATTCGTAAAGAGATGCAATTAGAATGGCGCAATAAATATGCGATCCACGGGCTGGTGCTTTATTTAGCGGCCACCATTTTCATCTGTTATTTATCCTTTAAAGCCAAGCAACAGTCCATCCACCCGATTATGTGGAATACCTTGTTTTGGATCATCTTATTATTCTCCGCCGTCAATGCGGTAGGTAAAAGTTTTACCCAAGAATCGGCGAATCGAAACATCTTTTATTATACGTTTGCAAAGCCCGAATCGGTCATTTTCAGCAAAATCATCTACAATACTTTGGTGATGTTAGGGGTGTCATTTATCGGTATTTTCTTTTATTCTTGGGTGATGGGAAATCCGGTAGGTAATATGCCGCTATATCTAATGTCCCTTGTTTTAGGGGCGATCGGCTTTGCATCCACCCTATCCTTAGTGGCAGGAATTGCCGCTCAGGGAGAGAATTCGGCTACTTTGATGGCAGTCATGAGTTTTCCTTTGATCATTCCATTGCTGTTATTATTATTAAAATTATCTAAAAGCGCTTTGGACGGAATTTCGCTCTCAGAAAACTGGGATGAGATCGCCATTTTAGGTGCGCTTGATATTATCGTTATTGTATTTTCTGGGATACTTTTCCCCTATATATGGAAACATTAAAACGTCAGTATTGGAAGATTTTGTCGATCATTTTATTGATCTACACGGTCTATGCTGGATTTAACGGTCAGGTTCCACGTCAACCCATCTTGAATGAGACGATTCGCAACCTCTATTTTCACGTGACGATGTGGTTCACGATGATTTTCCTATTAGGAACATCGGTCTACCATTCGATTCAATACTTACGCAAATCCGATTTAAAGTCAGACCTGATTTCCAGCACCTATGTGGAAGTGGGAATGGTGTTTGCGGTATTAGGATTGATTACGGGAAGTGTTTGGGCGAAATTTACCTGGGGCGATTGGTGGACCAATGACCCGAAACTAAATTCGGTCGCTATTGGTTTACTTATATACTTAGCCTATTCTTTAGTGAGATCATCCATGCCAGACGAGATGCAGAAAGCACGTATTTCTTCCGTTTATAACATTTTTGCCTTCGTCATCTTTATGGTTTTGATTTGGATCTTGCCACGAATGACGGATTCATTACATCCAGGAAATGGCGGAAATCCCGCTTTCTCCAAGATGGACTTAGATAACCGAATGCGACTGGTCTTTTATCCTGCTATTATTGGATGGACCTTATTGGGTTTTTGGATTACCCAAATCCGTATTCGTATTAAAAAACTAGAACAACAAAACGAGTTATAATGAGAGCTTTAATTATTCTTTTTTTCAGCTTATTCAGCTTCGTGGCATCAGCACAAGCTAGCGATATAGAAATGGCAGATCAATTCCGTGCAGATGGAAAAATCTACGTGGTGATTGCCGTAGTTAGCGTCGTTTTAATCGGGCTTTTTGCCTATTTATTTCGTTTAGAGAGAAAAGTAACTGATTTAGAAAAACGCAACAAATGAAAAAGACACACATCATTGGATTGATTTTAATCGCTGTTGCCATTGGAATCATTATGATTACGACGGGGGACGCGAGTACTTATGTAGGTTTTGACGAGGCGGAAAGCATTTCACAGCAGGATCCGAATCAAAAAGTACACGTGGTAGGAACGCTGAGAAAAGATGCAGCAGGTCAAATCATAGGATTAAATTACAATCCTGCCTTAGATGCGAATCACTTAGAATTTTTAGTTCAAGATAGCCTTGGTCGTGAAAATCAGGTTGTATATGCTGCTCCTAAACCGCAGGATTTTGAGAAATCGGAGAAGATCGTTCTTGTGGGAAGCATGCATTCCGACAAAGTATTCTATTGTGACAAGATTCTTTTAAAGTGCCCTTCTAAATACCAAGAAGGAAAAATTTCAGCAGACTCTAGTGCCTCAGTAGCGGCAAAAAATTAAATATGATACACGAAACCATCGGTTCAGTCGGGCATTTATTTGTCATCATTTCCTTCGTAACAGCACTATTAGCGACTTTTGCCTATTTTAAATCGACCCAGGCAACTAATGAGCTAGAGAATGATTGGAAAATAACGGCGCGCGCTTTATTCGGGCTGCATTTCATTTCTGTGATCGTGGTGGCAGCTAGCCTTTTTGTGATCATTTATAATCATTATTTCGAATACCATTACGCGTATACACACTCCTCGCTACAATTACCGACGATGTTTATGATCTCCTGTTATTGGGAGGGTCAAGAAGGTTCGTTTTTGCTTTGGATATTTTGGCAGGCGATTCTAGGTCTTTTATTGATGATCAAAAATCCGAAATGGGAGTCCCCCGTGATGACCGTTTTCGCCTTAGTACAAACCTTTTTAACGTCGATGATTCTGGGAGTTATCATCCCATGGATCGACCTAAAAATAGGTTCATCTCCTTTCCTATTATTGCGTGAGGCCCAGCCTGATCTGCCCGTTTGGAGTATGCAGCCGAACTTTATTCCGAAGGATGGTCGTGGATTGAATCCATTACTTCAAAACTATTGGATGGTCATTCACCCTCCTACTTTGTTCTTGGGATTTGCCTTGACGCTGGTTCCTTTTGCGTATTTGATGGCAGGATTGTGGAAGAAGCAATTAACCGAATGGGTGAAACCTGCTTTGCCATGGGCACTTTTTGGCGCGGGTATTTTAGGGATTGGAATTATGATGGGGGCCTATTGGGCTTATGAAACCTTGAATTTTGGAGGTTATTGGAACTGGGATCCGGTAGAAAATGCCTCTTTTGTGCCTTGGTTGGTTTTATTGGGAGCTATCCACACGATGATTGCCATAAAGACCTCGAGTTCCGCCTTAAAGACATCTATCATCTTAGTGATTGCGGCGTTTATTTTAGTCTTGTATTCGACTTTCTTGAACCGTTCCGGAATTTTGGGAAATGCCTCTGTGCACTCCTTTACGGACTTAGGACTTTCTGGCCAGCTACTTTTGTATATGGGAACTTTCCTTTTAGGGGCTATCGGAATGTCGATTTACCGCTGGAAGGATTTGCCTAAGGATGCCAAAGAACTGGGGACCTATAATCGGGAATTTTGGGTTTTCGTGGGAGCGGCAGTTTTAGGCTTGTCTGCTTTCCAATTAACCTTTACGACTTCGATTCCGGTTTATAATAAGATTGCGGAGGCGTTTGGCATTCTTTCTAACATTGCCTTACCCGCAGATCAGGCAGAACACTACAGTAAAATTCAGATCTGGATTTTCTTAGCTGTAGCTATTTTAAGTGCGATTGGTCAATATGTTTGGTGGGGGAAAATCAAACAAAGCACGAGCTTCAAGCCACTTGTAAGTCCTGCACTTGCTGCTACCTTATTGAGTGTGTTGTTTATTAACATCGGAAAGATTTACACGCTTTCGTATATCGCTTTGTTGTGGAGTAGTTTATTCGCGGTTTTGGCAAATTTTAAAATCATGTGGTTTTTGATTCGCCAAAGATTCTCCCTAGCAGGCGGTGCGATGGCGCACGTAGGACTGGCGATTATGCTGATTGGAATTTTATTCTCCGCGGGTTATTCGAAGGTGGTTTCGTTGAACCGTTCTGGCTTCGCAATTAGCACGAAAGTAGAAGATTTCACGAAAAATGATAACAAAGAGAATAAAGAAAATTTGCCACTTTGGTTAGGTCAAGGAGCCCAAATGCAGGACTATTTAGTGACTTATAAAGGCCGACGAATCGAGGTGCGCGGACAAAAAGGGTTTTTCAATAAGAATGATTTTGAGATAATTGAAGGCGATTTTCATGCTGTGGCTTTGAAAAACATCGAACGAGATGGAGTAAAAATTGCGACTAAAGGAGACACCGTAACGGTGGAACCAGAGAACACGTATTACGAATTAGAATTCAAAAACGAAGAAGGGAAAGCCGTTTCGCTTTTTCCAAGATGGCAGGTAAATCCTAAAATGGGGTCCGCCATCTCGCCAGATGTGAAGCACGCTTGGAACCATGATATTTATACCTACGTTTCCCTCGATCCGCGTTTAGCGGCAGAGGCTGGCTCTGAAAAACAATGGTCACAAACTGAAAACCAAACAGTCACAACGGGCGACACCCTTTTTATTAATGACTTCGTCGCTATACTAAAAGAGGTGACTCGAGTTACTAAGGTGGATGGTGTGGAATTAGCTGCAAACGATGCGGCGGTTCAAGCGAATTTCCAAGTACTAGGGAAAAACTCACAGCAATTCACTTTGAGCCCGATCTTTATCATCAAAGGGGGAATGGTGGCAATGCCAGCCTTTGAAAGTGAAGAGACCGGAATTAAGATTAAATTTACGGGTATTAACCCGCAATCTCAGGAGTTTGGTTTTGCGTGGAATACCACACAACAAGAGTTAATCGTGGTTAAAGCTTTAGAAAAACCCTATATTAATTTAGTTTGGATCGGATCCATCCTGATATTTATCGGTTTATTTATCGCATCCTACCGTCGAATGAAACCCACTATCGCGGATTAATATGGGAAAGAAAGAGGTCTTAAGTTTATCCGCTGCCATCGGTTTCATCCTGATTTGGATTATATATTTGAATACGCCACTACCTAAGGAAATTGAAGCTGATTTTTGGGGAAATATATTTGCACATTATCCGTTTCTAATGTTTGGCGTAGGTTGTTTATTCTATTACCAATTCGCTAAAAACGAAAGGGTGAAAAAAGAGAAAGATGGAAACAAGTAATATCAGCTTGGATAATAACCAAATCATCGGAATCATCGCTTCCATGGTTTTCTCCGCTTTCTTTTCTGGTGTGGAAATGGCATTTGTCTCCTCGAACAAACTCTACTTCGAATTAAAGGCGAAACAGGATATTTTAAGCGCGAAAATCATCGCAAACTTTAATCAGCTCCCCTCTCGCTTCATTGGAACCATGCTCATCGGAAATACCCTGTCTTTAGTGGCCTATGGTATTTTCATGGAGGAATTTTTACACCACGTAGTCTTACATTTCCTATCCATCAATGAAATTGTAGCGCGTTTAATTGCTACCATTGTGGCGACTATACTTATCTTGATGACGTCGGAATTTACCCCAAAAAGTGTATTCCTCATCAACCCAGATGCTATTTTAGAATTTTTAGCGATTCCCATTTGGGTGATTTACACACTCATGTTCCCCTTGGTTTGGGTAACGGTGGGTCTGTCGAAATGGTTTATCACGAAAGTACTTCGCTTAAGTTATTCAGAGGAGAAACCCGCTTTTGGATTAACGGATTTGAATCATTACCTCCAAAATCTGAACCGCAAAGTATCTACCGAGCAAGAAGCTGAAGTGGATCATAAGATTTTCCACAATGCGCTTGAGTTCAAACAGGTAAAAGTGAGGGACTGCATGATTCCGCGAACTGAAATCACCGCGATTGACATGGAGGATGGGATCGAAAAATTGAAAGAAGTTTTCTTAGAAAGCGGGCACTCGAAAGTATTGGTCTATAAAGAGACCCTGGAGGAAGTGGTGGGCTATTGCCATTCTTTGGCCTTATTTAAAAAACCCAAAGACCTGCAATCCATCCTAACCAGCATTCCGATCGTTCCAGAAGCCATGGCGGCTAATGATTTACTGATCAAATTCTCGAAAGAGCGCAAATCCCTTGCCCTGGTAGTGGATGAATTTGGCTCGACCAGTGGCCTAGTGAGTATGGAGGATGTGGTGGAACAAATTTTTGGAGAAATTCAAGACGAATATGACGACTCCGAAGATTGGATCGAAAAGCAAATAGACGAAACGACCTTTGTTCTTTCTGGTCGACATGAGATCGACTATTTGAATGAGAAATACGAATGGAACTTACCTGAAGGTGATTATGAAACCTTAGGTGGGATGTTGATTAGCCTATACGAGGATATTCCACAAGAAAATGAGCTGATCACACTAGCGCCTTTCCAATTCCAAATTCTCACCACAACCGACGCTAAAATTGATACCGTAAAGGTAATGATTACCGGAAAAATTACTCCAGCTCCATCAGGAGACCTGTTGCATTAGGACGCGCTGCAAGGTTTGGCATTTCATCTGCGTTTCTAACCATTCTTTTTCAGGATCAGAATCTTCCGTGATGCCGCATCCGGCATAAAAAACGGCGTGCGTCCCTTTTATTTCCGCCGTGCGCAAGTTCACAAATAAATACGTGGCATTTTCTATATTCACCGGTCCTAAATAACCTGAATACATGGAACGTTTGTGTTGCTCCGTGGCTACTATAAAATCAATAGCCTCCTGCTTCGGGGTACCACAAACCGCCGATGTTGGATGTAATAATCCTAACATCAAACTAGGTAATTGAGGAAAATCCAATGCTTTAGTGTCGACGATATAGTCCGTTTTCAGATGCAATAAATTTCCTGTTGAAATGGTTTTAGGGCCTATCTCGGTATATTCTCGTAAACGAATTTTCTTAAAACATTCAATAATGTAACGGCTCACGAAGGCCTGCTCCTCAATCTCTTTTTGCGACCAACGCGCTTGAGCTGGGGATAGCGTATTTCCTTGCTCATCCACCCCAGACTGGGTTCCAGCTAAAGAAATAGTCCGAAAAATGCCCTCTTTATTTTGTTCCACTAAAATCTCCGGTGTCGCACACATCCAAACCCCACCCAAGGCAGGAATAGAAAGCGCACAAACAAAGGCATTCGGATAAGCGGCCGCTAATTCTTCGAGAGCAGCTATCACCGTAAAACCAGCTGGCAATTCTTTTTCATCCGTCCTAGAAAGAACCACTTTTTGCAATGGCCCTTGCTTAATGACAGAAACTGCCTTAGAAACCCAGTTCATAAACTCCTGCTTTTTTGCTGAGTTATCTTCCTCTGCTAGGGAATGAGTTGAATGTTTAGAGCTACCAATACTAAAAGAATGTATGGCATCTGCCTGCAAAAAATAGGGTAAACCGATGAAGGGTGCTGCTAAGAATCCGGTGGATAATTCAGACAAATTCCAGCCTTCACTCAGCTGTGAGCCTCCTTGAAAATCTTGTAAAAGAAAAGCCTCCGAAGCATGTGGCAAACGCCAAGCCACTTGGCCTGCTCCCTTCGAAATACCATCCTCCCACTTTTTTTCCTCGATCATCTTACCGCTATAATCGCTACCGTTAATCGGCTAGCACAAATCAAATTTTCGTCTTCGTCGTGAATTTTAATTTCATACACATGTATGGTTCTACCGATCCGCAGGGGAACACAAGTTCCTATAACAAATCCGCTGCGAGCAGACTTCAAATGATTCGCATTGATCTCTACTCCCACGCCTGTTTCCTTCAAAGGATCTTTTACGGCTAATACGACCGCAACGCTTCCTAAAGTCTCGGCTAAAACCACCGAGGCTCCTCCATGTAACAATCCCATGGGCTGAATTGTTCGGTGATCTACCGGCATTTTGGCCTTTAAAAAACCGGACTGAATTTCGGTAAATTCAATGCCCAGATGCTCGATCATAGTTCCCTTCGACATCGAATTCAATGTCTCCAGTGAGATGGAAGTATTAAACATATATTTCGTAATTTTGGCTAAAATTCGGAATAAAATACCATTAATATGCATGCTCAACCTGATTTAGTGAAAGATATTTACCTGATTCGCCACGGCGAAACGGAATACAATCGCAAAAGGGTCGTGCAAGGCAGTGGGATTGATGCGGATTTAAATGAATTAGGCCAAAAACAGGCTGCTGCCTTCTTCGCTCACTACCAAGATCTTCCGATCGATAAAATATATACCTCTGTTCTTCGAAGAACGCATCAATCCGTGAAAGGCTTCATCGAGAAAGGCTTGCCTTGGGAGCAATACGAAGGCCTAAATGAAATTTCCTGGGGGAATAAAGAAGGGAAATCGCCTAATACAGAAGACGATCTTTACTATAAAAATTTGACGAAAACCTGGCGCGAGGGCAACGTACATGTGCAATCAGAGGAGGGCGAAAGTCCGATCGAAGTACTAGAACGTCAAAAACCAATCATTGATCTCATTCTTTCTCGACCAGAGGAGAACACCATTTTAGTGGCCATGCACGGTCGCGCCATGCGGGTTTTGCTCACCCATTTATTTAATGCGCCGCTCCATCATATGGATCATTATGCACACCAAAATCTGTGCCTATACCACATCCAATACGATTATTCTGCGCAAGAGTTTCGCCTAGTTAAAGGCAATTGTGTGATTCACCTAGACGACTTGCCCGAGTCGATGTAATATGTCTCAAAAGCGCATGTATTGGGTTTTTCAATCCAGCGGATGGTTCGCCTGGGCTCTCAATGAGGCGGTTTTGTATACCAATCAGTATGGTTGGCATTGGGCCTGGTTATATGCATCTATGGCAAATATCACCTTAGCCATTTTTTTAACCCACCAATATAAGCTCATTACGAAACAATACGCGTGGCAGGATTTGCCTCTTGTAGGGATGATTCGCAATCATTTCATGGCGCTAATTTGCATGGCTGCCTGTCTAGTCGCACTCAATCTACCTCTCGACCAATACCTATTAGGGGAAAACTTCGAGGTTCAAATCAGCCCTTTCATCATTACCCAGTATCTCTTTAATTTTATGAAGCCGCTGGCGATTTGGATGTTGATCTATTTCTTCTTCCAATATTCGAAGAAACAGTTAGACATGGAACGCGAAAAAAATCAATTAGAGCGTGCCATTCAGGAGACAGAAGGTAAAGTATTGCGAGCTCAGATGAATCCGCATTTTGTCTTTAATGCCCTAAATAGCATCCGCGCTTTGATCACAGAAGATCCGAATAAGGCCAAAAAAGGAATCAACCAACTCTCCAAACTGCTCCGCAGTTCCTTATTAACCGAACGCAAAAAAACGATTTCCATCGACGAAGAATTAGAGACTATTCTTGACTATTTACATCTCGAAAAGATCCGCTATGAAGAACGACTAGTCTGGAAAGTGGATGTTTCGAAAGAGATACTTCAAGCACAAATTCCACCCATGTTATTACAGACGCTAGTGGAGAATGCCATCAAGCATGGCATTGCCCATTCGGCCAAAGAGGGTTTGATTCAGATAAAAGGAAAGAAAAATGAAGCGAATGTTGAATTGCAGGTGATCAATCCGGGGAATTTTAAAACGCGTGGTGAATCAACGGGCATTGGGCTAGTCAATTCCCAAAACCGATTAATTCTATTGTTCGGAGAGACCGCTCATATTGACTTAAAGCCTTTGGACAAAAATCACGTCCTTGCTTCCCTTAGCATTCCGTATATTACTGAAACAATAGCCTAAATCCCATGAGAGCCATCATCGTAGACGACGAACGCCTTGCTAGAAATGAACTGAAGCGTTTATTAGAAAATTTTCCATCGATCGAAGTGATTGGAGAGGCTTCGAACACAGAAGAAGCCAGCCAACTCATCGAGGAACTACAGCCCGATGTGGCCTTTTTAGATATCCAAATGCCCGGGAAAACCGGATTTGAGTGGCTAGAAGAATGGGATGGTTTTCTGCCGGAAATAATTTTCACGACGGCTTTTGACGAATATGCGCTAAAGGCTTTCGAAGTTAATGCGTTGGATTATGTATTAAAACCCATCGAATTAACGCGTTTAAGCGAAAGCATCCAAAAATTAGAATCCCGTTTTCAGCGTCCTACTGCTAATGAAAAATCGGCATCGGCGAGTCACATTTTAGGAGGTAATGATCAGATCTTCGTGAAAGACGGTGAGAAATGCTGGTTTGTTCGCTTAGATCGCGTTCGATTATGTGAATCGATGGGCAATTATGTGCGTTTGTTTTTTGACGACCAAAAACCGCTAGTGCTAAAATCGCTCAATTCATTAGAAGAGCGTTTAGACCCCAAATTATTCTTCCGTTGCAACCGTAAACACATTGTCAACCTAAACTTCATCGAGAAGATCGAACCTTGGTTTTCTGGCGGTTTACAGGTGACATTAAAGGGAGAAAAAGCAGAGAAAATCGAAATTTCTCGCCGGCAATCCATCCGATTTAAGGAGCTTTTGTCGCTTTAGTTCTGGCTGGTGCCTCGCCCAATAAGAATCCATAGGGTTCAAGACTCGGAATAGAATCGAATATCACTTTCATTACCGCGGTTAAAGGAAGAGCTAAAATCAAACCCGGGATTCCCCAAAGTAATTCACCACAAAGTAAAGCGAGCATAGCCACCATCGGATTCATACTCACCTTAGATCCCACCACTAAAGGGGTGATGAAATTAGCTTCTATAAATTGTGCCGCTGCTACCCAAGCCACCACCGCTAACGCGTGTGAAGGACTCAAGGTAACCAAGCTCAATAAAATGGGCAATAGCGCACCTATCCAAATCCCGACATAAGGAATCAACAATAAAATACCTGTCAGAAACCCGAAAAACACGGGATACTCTACCCCGATCCACCAGAATCCAATCGAATTCACTACGCCTACAATTAACATGACCACTAACAAGCCCACTAAATAACCTTGTACCACCGAACCCGTTTTCTCCATTACTTTCGTTAAAACTTGTCCTTCCGTTTTAGGGAATATTTTTTTCAAAAAGCTTTCAAAGAAATCCCGGTAGAATAAGAAAAAGAAAGTAAATACGGGTACTAATATCAATGCAGTTATCACATGAATCGCGGTCGAAAAAGTCGTACTGATAATCACCCCCGAATTCTTCAAAAGTACCATTAGCTCGTTACTTAATTCTAACATTTGCTTCCGACGCGAGATATTAAAATTCGAAGAAATAAAAGATTGCAAGCTTGATACCCATTTTTCGGCTTTTTTCGCAATGAGCGGAAGTTCAGAGGAGAACTCCATTATTTGCATACCCGCGATGAAAAGCAGGGACGAAATCAAAGCAAATGTGAGAAGAATAGCGATGAAGATGGCTAGGGCACGAGGCAAACCTTTTGCCTCCATCAATTTACTCGCAGGCAAAAGTAATAAAGCTAATACTAAGGCAAAAGAAAGCAAAATCAGCAGATCCTGTAATAAATAGGCCGCGGCGATGATCAAGGCCATCGATATTAATGATCCCGACAGACGGGCAGAATAAGCAGTGTTGTTCGACATATTAATAAATTAACAATTCCATAACATACATATTTCTATATTTACGTGGTAATTCATTCAAACCTATGGCACAAACCTCAAAAGCATTTAAAATTCTACTCGTAGATGATGATGCGGATATTTTGGAGTTATTGGAATACAATTTACTAAAAGAAAACTTTCTTTTAGCAAAAGCAACGAACGGAAAAGAGGCAATCGCCGTTGCGAAAACTTTCCAGCCCCATTTAATCATCATGGATGTGATGATGCCAGAAATGGATGGCATCGAAGCAGCCCGTCAAATCAAATCAAATCCTGAATTCAAAAATACCCTCATCCTGTTCCTAACAGCTCGTGGAGAAGAGTATACAGAGATTGCCGCTTTTGAGAGTGGTGCGACGGATTACGTAGTTAAGCCAATCAAATTACGCGCACTTATCAGCCGTATAAATGCCTTATTAACACGCGAGGCAGTGGTTCCAGAATCGAAAAATGACCGAATTTCCATAGGTGATTTAGTCATTGATCGTGTTCAATATGCTGCTACATTTCAAGGTCGTGCGTTGATTTTACCTAAAAAAGAATTTGAATTACTTTCTTTCTTAGCGAAAAACCCGAACAAGGTTTTCAATCGCGATGAATTATTGGAGAAGGTTTGGGGAGCGGATGTATTTGTAGTGGAACGCACAGTGGATGTGCATATCCGTAAACTGCGCGAGAAAATTCCTGAATATTATATCAAAACATTGAAAGGCGTAGGCTATTTATTTTCAATCGAGAAAGCCTAATTGCCCATTTTTAGGTAAATTGCATCCTGAATGATGCGCCTAATTTCCACCTTTATTTGTTGTCTCCTATCTACCTGTCTTTTGGCAGATGGTCCGAAGCGTGAGTTAAGAGGGGTTTGGGTGGCTACGGTTCAAAACATCGATTGGCCGAGTCCTCATAATTACGATGGGGCCAAACAAAAATCCGAATTTATCGACCTATTGAATTCCCACCAGAAAACGGGAATAAACGCGTTGTTTGTCCAGATTAGAACGGCATCAGATGCCCTTTATGCCAAGAGTGCAGAACCTTGGACGACTTACCTTTCCGGAAAACAAGGACAGGCCCCTAGTCCCTATTACGATCCTTTGGAATTTATGATTGATCAATCCCACGCCAGAGGGATGGAATTTCATGCTTGGTTGAATTTGAATCGTGCCTCGATGTCATCTCGCTCGCTTTTGAGCTCAGAACATGTGGCCAGAAAGCATCCTGAATGGCTTTTGTCTTATAATGGACAATTACTTTTTGATTTTGGTATTCCAGCTGTTCGTCATTATATCGCCGGACTTGTTCGCAATATCATCGTAAATTACGACGTAGATGGGATACATTTTGACGATTATTTTTATCCCTATCCTGATCCGAAATCGAAATTAGCCGATCAAGATACCTATGAAAAATACCGACTTCCCGGCGAGAAAATAGATGACTGGAGGCGCCGAAATACGAGTGCCTTAATTCAAGAGATTTCAGAGACGATTAAAAGTACTAATTCGAAAATCAAGTTTGGAATTAGTCCTTTCGGGATTTGGCGACACAAGAAAAATGATCCGATCAATGGCTCACCCACTTCGCGAGGCTTGCAATCTTATGATGATTTATATGCAGATACCGACCATTGGTTAAAGCAAGGCTGGCTAGATTACATTGCTCCGCAATTGTATTGGGATACGGCACATCGGGTGGCGCCCTTTAAGCCTTTAGCGGACTGGTGGAATGAGCACTCGTATGGAAAACCGGTTTATTTCGGAATGGCGTCCTATCATTTAGCGGATGTATGGACGAATAAAGAGATGAAAAAGCAGGTGGAAATCAGCCGAAGTATGTCTAATGGACAGGGCTTGATCTTTTATAGCTCAACTTCTTTGACAAAAAATACAAAAGCTTTTCGCGATACCTTACGAAGGAATTATTTTGAGCATCAGGCCTTATTACCTACCACACCTTGGCTAGATAGTATAGCCCCTCATGCACCGACGCAAGTATTTTTAGCCGATAAGAAACTGACCTGGGAAGCAGGGGAAGAATCGGATGATAAAGATCCGGTGGCCTATTATGTAGTCTATCGCATCCCTAAACAGGATAAAAAATACCTAGACGATCCTAAGAACATCATTTTCAAAGGAAAGGCAAATGAAGTAATTTTGAAACAAGATGAGCTGATACCGGGTTATGGATTTACCGTAACGGCCTTTGATCGACTGCATAACGAAAGTCGACCGAGTGCCGTCCAGTGGATAAAACCGACGATCAACGATTAAATGACGCATTATGCATTTAAAAATTAAAGAGATTACAGACGAGACGATCGATACGAAGACGATCCATTTTTGGCAACCGATTCACGATGCTTTGCATTATTTATCAGGTCAATTCCTAACCGTTATTCCGGAGATAGAGGGCAAAAAAGTGCGCCGAAGTTATAGCTTATCGTCTTCATCAAAAACGGATATGTCCCCGGCGATCACCGTAAAACGTATCGAGGGCGGATTAGTATCTAACTTTCTATGCGATACGTTAAAAGAAGGCGATAGCCTGGAGGTATTGGAACCGATGGGGAATTTTTCCGTGGAACCAGATCCCTCTGCTTCTAAAAACTACGTCTTCGTAGGAGCTGGATCAGGTATTACTCCCTTGCTTTCGATGATTAAAACCATTCTCCACAGGGAGCCTTTGTCGAAGGTTCATCTGATTTATGGTTCTCGCCACGAAGATCAAATCATCTTTAAAAAAGTCTTAGACACACTGGAAGGCTCCTATTCGTCCCGCCTGAAAGTATTGCACGTCATTTCTCAGCCCGCGGCGAATTGGCCAGGCTTGAAAGGTCGTATTAACCAAGCTTCCATCGTCTATTATTTAAAACAAGAGTTAGCATTAGATATCGCAGCGGCACATTATTACCTATGCGGACCACAAGGAATGATGAGCGAAGTTCAATCCTCATTACACATGTTTGATGTGCCTGAGGGCCAAATTCACCAGGAATCTTTTGGGGTGGTGGCAAGTGAAGCGATGGAGCAAGCGGAAGAGGATGGCTCGTTACAAACGCAGGAAGTAACCCTGATCTACGAAGGAAAAGAACATAAAATAACGGTTCAGCCCAGCGAAACCATCTTAGAGGCGGCATTAGAAGCGGATATAGACATCCCATATTCCTGCCAAGCGGGCATGTGCACAGCTTGCATGGGTCTTTGCAAAAGTGGTAAAGTGGGAATGGATGAAGAAGACGGTTTAACCCCTGGCGAAATCGACAAGGGCTATATTTTAACCTGTGTGGCTCATCCATTGAGCGCGGGAGTGGTGATTGACTTAGATTAATATGAAAAAGAGAACATTTTTGCCGGCAGATTTTCAATTAAGTACCTGGGAATCGGTATTGCCCTATTTTGAGAAATTAAGCGCGACGCAGATTTCAAGCATTACTGATTTGAAAGCGTTCTGCACGAACCGCTCAGAATTAGAGTCCTATTTATCGGAAAATTTCGCGTGGCGCTATATCAAGATGTCTTGCGATAACCAAAACGAAGCTTTGCAAACAAGCTACGCACAATTCGTCAATGAAATCATGCCAAACGCCTCTGTTTTCGATGACGCTTGGAATAAAAAAGTGATCGAAAGTCCCTTCGTCAGCGAGCTGACTGAAACCGGTTTTCCGGTGATGCTGCGTGGCATGAAAAAAGCGATTGAGATCTTCCGCGAGGAGAATATCCCTTTATTTACGGAGTTACAGAATTTGGAAACCAATTACGGCGCCTTGACGGGTGCTTTAATGGTAACCATAAAAGGCGAAGAGAAAACCATGCAACAAGCGGGCGCGCTCCTAGAGTCTACGGATCGTGTCGAGCGCGAAGACGTGTACCAGACGATGGTACAGAAGCGCTTAACGATCAAAAACGAGTTGAATGATTTGTATACATCGTTAATCGAGAAGCGTCATCAAGTGGCTTTGAACTCCGGTTTTGAGAACTACCGCGATTACGCTTTCGCGAGCTTAGGTCGATTTGATTACGGTCCAGCAGAATGTTTTGAGTTTCATGAGGCGGTGGCTGAGACGGTCGTTCCCTTGCTAAATGACGCGGCTTCGAAACGCAAAAAGGAAATGAAGTTAGATGCGTTAAAACCATTTGATAAGTCGGTAGATCCTTTAGGTCGTGGACCTTTGAAACCATTTGAGACTGGGGAAGAATTGTTAGAAAAAACGATCGGGGTTTTTGACGAAATGGATCCGTTCTTAGGCAATTGCCTGAAGGAAATGGTGACGCTGGATCGTTTTGATTTAGATTCTCGTAAGGGAAAGAATCCGGGTGGATATAATTATCCCTTGGAGGAAACGGGTTATCCATTCATTTTCATGAATGCGGCAGGAACGGTGCGCGACGTGGTGACTTTATTACATGAAGGAGGACATGCGGTGCACAGTATTTTGACCAAAGACTTAGCGCTTAATTCCTTCCGTAATTTTCCATCCGAAGTGGCCGAACTTGCCTCTATGAGTATGGAATTGATGACGATGGATCTTTGGGATAAGTATTTTACAAATCCGGACGAGGCGAAACGCGCGAAAATCAAGCATCTTGAAGATATTTTAGAAACCTTGCCCTGGGTAGCTACCATTGATGCTTTCCAACACTGGGTATACGAAAATCCTACTCACACGGTGGCGCAACGCGAGGAAAAGTGGAACGAGATTGTTGCGAAATTCTCGGATTCGGTGACGGATTGGAACGGATTAGCGGAGGTGAAATCTAATATTTGGCAGAAACAATTGCACCTTTTTGAAGTGCCATTCTACTATATTGAATATGCGATTGCGCAGTTAGGTGCGCTAGCGGTTTGGCGTAATTATTGCCAAAATCCCAAAAAAGCACTCGAGCAATACCTTGCCGCGCTTTCACTTGGATATACGCAGCCGATGAAAACCATTTATGCCACAGCCGGAATCGAATTCAATTTCAGCAAATCTTATATTCAAGAATTAATGAACTTTTTAGCGGATCAAATTAAAAAAATCGAGGAAAATTAGGGGGACGAAGTCCTATTCCTTATTTTTGCGTAGAATTATTACACAGCCATATGAAATTATCTAATTTACTTTCTTTAGTAGCAGTTTTAGCGGTAGCCACCTCATGTGATTACCAAAAAAACAATACCATCAAACAAAAAGACCTACACAAAGGCGATGAGTACGTGTATGGCGTTCACCCAGATAGTGCGGCAGTACAATCGAAGTTAACTTACGATGCTAAGCCAGAGCTAGAAGTGAAAGCAAATGCCATCCGTGAGAAATTATTCAAAGGAAAAGCGATTAATCAAGGAAACTAATTCCTGTTAACATAGATTGTAAGAAGCCGGTTTATCCGGCTTTTTTTATGTCCGGGAAGGTGGTCGCGCGTGGACTAATGCAAGATCATCTCCCGCAAGAAAGTCAACTGATAGATTCCGGCCACATAAATCAAGGACCAAATTAGCGAGGAAATACCCATCAAGAATAGAATTCTTGGCGTCGGCACTTTAAAGGACAAGGACAATAAACTCCCACCGATCGGTGTAAAAATCAAGGGGGTTAACGCGGCAATTCCTTTCATTCCGAATCGCTGCCAGATATCAACGGCATATCGAATTCGTTTAGAGAAAATCTTCGGTTTTGTTGTGCGGTATTTAGCGATCAAGCCCAATATTGCTTTTCCCAAGGTAACAATAATCGTTACCGTAGCCATCGCTCCCAGCCACGTAAATAGCACCGTCTCGTACCAGGTCAAGCCTAGGCTAAATCCCGTAATGGGACCAGCTATAAACTTCAATCCCGTGGCGATCATTACACCAGAATAGGCTGCCCAAGACATTATTTCGCAGTTTGATAGATGGATTTACCTTCGTCTAAGAAGCTAACAAAGTGAGAAACATTCGCATCGAATGCGACAGGTTGTACCATCGGTTTATCGTCTTTACGCGGATCTAATAAAACGTAATGCGGTTGCGCGTTTGAGTTGAAGCGGGAGATTTGGAAGTCGAGGTTTTGGTCCCCTAAAGTCTTCTTCTCCTGGCCATCTACTTTCGAGGTATACCATTTCGAAGCAGGTAATTCCGTCTTGTCATCGCAATACAAGGCCACTACCACATAATCGTTTTTTAGTCGCTGTAACACGGCTGGATCCGACCAAACGTATTCCTCCATCTTACGGCAATTCACACATCCGTGGCCCGTGAAGTCGATAAACAAAGGTTTGTTTGCCTTCAAGGCGGCTGCTTTCGCCTGCTCGAAATCGAAATAACCAGATAAGCCCAAAGGCAATTCCAAGAAATCACTATACAAGGCGTCGTTTTTTTGTGCGGGAACTTCAGCTGTTTGAGATCCTTTGAAATCCTGTGAATTCATCGGTGGCAACCAGCCCGAAAGCCCTTTCAACGGCGCTCCGAACATCCCTGGAACCAGGTAAATAACAAAGGCTAACACAGCCGTCGCAAACAAAGTGCGCGGAACCGACAGATTCTTCGAAGGCCCATCATGTGGTAAGGAAATTTTTCCAAATAAATACAAGGTCAAAGCGGTAAAGATCGCAATCCAAATCGCTAAGAATATCTCTCTATCCAATAGATGCCAATGGTATACCTGATCTGCTACACTTAAGAATTTGAAGGCTAATGCGATTTCTAGGAAACCAAGCACCACTTTCACCTCGTTCATCCAATTGCCCGACTTAGGCAATTTCTGCATGAAGCCGGGGAAGATGGCGAAAAGCGTAAACGGAATGGCGAAAGCTAAAGAGAAGCCGAGCATTCCAATAATTGGCTTCAGAAAAGCTCCTTGCGACGCCGCAATAAGAATCGATCCAGCAAGCGGTCCAGTGCAAGAAAAGGAGACTAATACTAAAGTGAAGGCCATAAAGAAGACACCGATGAATCCTCCTTTGTCCGATTTCGCATCGACAGTATTCACTAAGTTCGAAGGTAATACAATTTCAAAAGCTCCTAAAAAGGAAATACCGAAAAGAATAAAAATAGTAAAGAATAGCATGTTCGGGATCCAATGCGTGCTAAGGAAATTTGCAAAACTAGCTCCCGCGAAAAAGGCTAATAGCGTACCAAAAAACACATAAATCAAAACGATAAATCCACCGTACAAGAAGGCTAAACTTTTCCCTCCCTTTTGTTTTGTAAAGAAACTCACCGTCATCGGGATCAATGGATAAACGCAAGGGGTCAATAAAGCCAGAAAACCGGCGCCTAAAGCGATCCAGAAGAACATAAATAAAGATTCGTCTTCTGGGGTTTCGGCGACTAGGGCAGGAGTGACTGGTGTTTGCGCGGAAGCTTCGATGACAGGGGCCACTGGCGCTTCGGCTTTGGCCGTATCTTTCACCGCAGCCGCATCTGCCTTCCCTTTTAAACTAAATATGCCTCTGATCGGGACACAAAGTCCAGATACGTTCGAGCAAGACTGAGAATCGTAAGAACCCTCGATTTTATAATCCGCAGCCGTAATTTTTATCTTTTGACGAAATTCTCCTTGACCCGTAAAATAGGTATAAGTGCCGTTCCAAATCTCCGTATCCAATTTAGAGTGGGGATTGATGGCTTTTAATCCACCGATGGTTTGAAAACTTGAACCGGGTTTAAATGTAACGGTAGTGACGGTAGGCCCTAAGTCTTTGTCAAAATCCGATGAATACAAATACCAGTCCTTTTCAATGGCTACTTTAAAAATGACGTCTGCCTGCTCCCCTACTTTAGGATTAGCTGGCTTGATCGACCAAGACCATTTAGCGGGAGTGATCTTTTCAGCCAAGGCCGGAATGGCCATAAACGCAAGCAAAAGAAAGGCAATATATTTTAATTTCATGTATGTCTCGAAATGCAAAATCAAAATTAAGAAAAAACAGGGGAAACATCGTGATATTTATCTTATTATCCCATGTTTTCATTTTTCAATTCGGAGAAAAAAACGTATTTTTGACCTTTCAAATTGTAATCCCGAACCCATTCGATTTTTATGGCATCTACTTTCCCTACACAACGAGATAAAGAGATTTTTGACCTGATTGACCAGGAGGCGCACCGCCAAGAATTTGGCATTGAATTAATCGCCTCGGAAAACTTCACATCCCCTCAGGTGATGGAAGCTCAGGGAAGTGTTTTAACCAATAAATACGCTGAAGGCCTTCCAGGAAAGCGTTATTACGGTGGTTGTGAGGTAGTGGATGTGGTAGAAACCTTAGCCATTGAGCGCGCGAAAGAATTATTCGGAGCGGTATGGGCGAACGTTCAACCTCACTCTGGGGCGCAAGCGAATGCAGCTGTATTCTTGTCGTTTTTAAATCCTGGTGATAAAATCCTAGGGTTTGATTTGTCACATGGCGGCCACTTATCACACGGTTCCCCCGTGAACTTCTCGGGTAAATATTTCCAAGCTTTCTTTTACGGTGTAGAAAAAGAGACGGGATTAATCGATTGGGATAAAGTAGAAGCGACAGCTCTAAAAGAAAAACCAAGATTACTTATTTGTGGCGCGTCCGCATATTCTCGTGATTGGGATTATGCGCGTCTTCGCTCGATCGCAGACAAAATAGGAGCGATCTTATTAGCTGATATTTCTCACCCATCTGCTTTAATCGCGAAGGGTTTATTGAACAATCCAGTTCAACATTGCCATATTATCACGACTACGACACACAAAACGCTTCGTGGGCCTCGTGGTGGTTTGATTTTGATGGGGAATGATTTTGAGAATCCTTTTGGTTATAAAACTTTAAAAGGGGAGTTGAAAATGATGTCTGCTTGTCTTGATGGTGCGGTGTTCCCAGGAACGCAGGGTGGTCCATTAGAGCACGTGATTGCGGCGAAAGCGATTGCTTTTGGCGAGGCATTAACGCCCACGTTTGAGACTTATGCGAAGCAAGTGCAGTCGAATGCGCAGGCGATGGCTAAAGCATTTTTAACAAAGGGCTACGACATTATCTCGGGAGGTACTGATAACCATTTAATGTTAATCGACTTACGTCCGAAAGGCTTGAGCGGTAAATTAGCGGAGAATACCTTGATTCAAGCAGATATTACAATCAATAAAAATATGGTTCCCTTCGATGATAAGTCCCCATTCGTTACCTCCGGTATGCGTGTGGGAACAGCAGCGATGACGACAAGGGGATTGAAAGAAGGCGATATGTCTCAAATTGTGGATATGGTCGATAAGGCTTTAATGAACCACGATAATGAGGCGGTATTGAAATCAATCAAAGGAGACGTGAATGAGTGGGTGAAGCAATTCCCTTTGTATTTATAAAATAACGTATGGCAACTGATCAAGATTTTGACAATTTCGACGATGATGACGCATCGGATGGAACAGAAATGTCCTTCCTAGGTCATCTAGAAGAATTAAGATGGCATATTCTACGATCTGTTGCCTCCTTTTTTATCTTTGCTGTAGCTGCCTGGTTTTTCCGTGAATTCATTTTTAGTTCGATCATTTTAGGACCGACGAAGACGGATTTTTATACGAACCAAATTCTGTGCAAAGCCGCTGAACTCTTCAATATGCCGAGTTTGTGCATGCAAAGAGCCGATTTTATTCTTCAAAGTAGAGAAGTTTCGGGTCAGTTCATGATGGCGCTCACGCAGTCCATCATTGTCGGTCTTTTATTTGCCTTCCCTTATATGTTCCACGAATTGTGGCGCTTCATCAAACCTGGCTTAAAGAGCAAGGAATTGCAGGCGGCTAGAGGTGCCGTTTTTTGGGTTTCGCTTTTGTTCTTTAGTGGAGTTGCCTTCGGTTATTATGTGGTATCCCCCATGGCCATTAACTTCCTAGCGAACTTTAAATTAGATCCGACCATACAGAATCAGTTTGACATCAACGATTATATTTCTTTGTTAGCGATGTTAACCTTGGCTTGTGGAATTACCTTCCAATTACCCATGGTGGCCTTTGTGCTATCTCAAGTAGGCATTTTAACCCCGTCCTTTATGCGGGAGTATCGCAGACATGCCCTTATTGTCATTTTTATCGTGGCGGCGATCATCACCCCTTCTCCGGATGTAATTTCACAACTCTTAGTGGCGTTTCCACTATTAGGTTTGTATGAAGTCAGCATCGGCGTTTCAGGCCGCGTCTTGAAGCGTAAAATGAAACAAGAAGAGATGGAATCGAATTCTTAATCGAATTCTCAACAACAAACGAATGAATTATTTATCGGCGGAGAATATTTCTCGCAACCTAGGTGAAAGATGGGTGTTTAAAAATCTATTTTTTGGCCTCCAAAAAGGCGAAAAAGTAGCCCTCATCGGAAAAAATGGTACGGGAAAAACCACTTTGATGGAATCCCTGATGGGGATGCAAACTCCAGACGAGGGAAAGATTTCCATCCGAAAAGGAATCCGCGTAGGTTACCTACCTCAAAACCCTATTTTTGCCGAAAATGAAGAAGTACTTAATTACCTTTTCTCCGACGATTTACCGAGTGCCGTAGCGATCAAATCATACGAAAAAGCCATGATGTCTGGAGATCCGAAAGAGCTTGAAGACTCATTTGCCTTAATGGAGACGCACAATGCTTGGGATTATGAGGCGCGTGCGAAACAGATCATCAGTCGTTTAGGTATTCCGGATGGCGACCAAAAAGTTTCCACCCTTTCAGGTGGCCAAAAGAAACGTCTATCGCTCGCTAAACTTTTAATCGAGAGTCCAGATATTATGATTCTGGATGAGCCGACTAACCATTTGGACATCGAAACCATCGAATGGCTGGAAGGAATCATGTCCGGGCCTAACGTAACCGTTTTAGTCGTATCCCACGACCGCTATTTCCTAGACAAGGTCTGCACTAAAATGATCGAATTAGCTGATGGCTCCATCTATACCTATGAGGGAAATTACGGCTACTTCTTAGAGAAAAAAGCGGAACGCGAAGCATCGGATGCCAGCAGCGTTTCGAAGGCAAAAAACCTATACCGGAAAGAACTCGAGTGGATGCGTAAGCAGCCGAAAGCGCGTGGAACAAAATCTCAATCACGTATCGATGCCTTCTACGAAACAGAAGAAAAAGCAAACAAGAAACTAGACGACAGCAAACTGGAATTAAATATCCAAATGTCCCGCCTAGGCAATAAAATCATCGAAATCAACCACCTGAAAAAGGCTTGGGGAGACAAGAAAATCATCAACGATTTCACCTACACCTTTAAGAAGAAAGACCGCATCGGTATCGTCGGAAAGAACGGCGCCGGAAAAACGACTTTCTTGCAACTATTAACCGGGCTGGAACAACCAGATTCTGGAACGATTGATCCAGGCGAAACCTTAGTAGTGGGTTATTATACCCAAATCGCCTTCGATTTCCGCCCGGAACAACGCGTCATCGACACCATCACCGAGATCGCCGAAGTCATTCCTTACGGCAAGAACGAATCGCTGAGTCCAAGCCAGTTTTTAAGCAAATTCCTCTTCCCTACTTCCCAGCAATATACTCCGGTAGAAAAGCTGTCAGGCGGCGAAAAGAAGCGCTTACAATTAATGCGCGTACTAGTAAAGAATCCTAACTTCTTGATTCTAGATGAGCCTACGAACGATTTAGATTTAGACACTTTACAACTTTTAGAAGATTTCTTGAGCGAGTTCCAAGGATGTCTATTATTAGTTTCCCATGATCGTTATTTTATGGATAATTTAGTGGATCAATTAATTCTTGTTGAAGGAGATGGCGAGGTCAACTTCTTTAACGGAAACTACACCGATTACCGAATCGCTTTAGAAAATAAGGACAATGAGCCGGCTGCTAAGCAAAGTCCGGTAAAGGCTCCTACGACATCCGCTCCTGTAGCGCCTAAAGGACCTAAACTTAGTTTCAAGGAACAAAAAGAATTCGAGGAACTTGAAAAAGAAATGGCGGCTTTAGAAATCGAAAAAGATTCCTTCGTCGAAAAACTCAATCAAGGCTCGGACGACTTTCAATTGTTAACTGACTGGGCGAAAGCCATTGAGGACATCAAGAACAAACTAGAGGAGAAAGAGCTGAGGTGGCTCGAGTTATCGGATAGATAAGCTAGCTGAATTTACAAAGACCGAAGAAAGTTATTCTTCGGTCTTTTTTTTATTCCAAAAATTCGAGGTTTCATTGAGTGTCATTTTTAAGAGAACTATAATTTCATTTACAATCACATAAACGTTAATTAAAAGGATGTATACTATTGTATTTCAATTAGTATTTTTTATAGATTTACGAAAGTAAAAAAATTGCCGCTAATACAAAACACCCTTACAATCGATAAATACAAAATTAATTCCCGTTAAAATAGTGCCCAAATTACGCGATTCCGCCTTTCATTAAATTATAAGCTTCAGCTGTTCTCCGCCTATATAATTTGTTTTACCAATGCGATATTTGTCCCGTTGTGTGGAATACACTTTCTTGTTGGTTATTTTTTTAAAAAATATAAAATATAATTTTAAGACAGAATAGCATGGACAAATTAATAATTTCTGCGTCCTTAACAATTAGAGAGCTAGGGGTAATTCGCTTGGCTAAAGAAGGACATTCCAATAAAGAAATTGCTCAAATACTGAAAATAGAAGAGACTACAGTTAAATGCCACCGAAGAAATACGATGAAAAAATTAGGTATCAAAGGAAAGCCAGCTTTTGTCAAGTTTCTACATTCAACACGACTTATATAAGGCTCCAACCCTTCGTAAAACAATTTCTACTACAAAAATACTACCAAAATACTACTTATGTGGTATTTTAATCTTAAATTCCAGGCACTAAGTTTACTTCGCACTTCAGCGTGTTGGTGAAACCCGAAAAACCAATCAAGAGTAGGGATTATTATTTATTGTTCATAGTTATGAAAAAGTTTTTAGTTGGCGCGGCTATGTTAGCTGCAATTGCATCTCCATTTAATTCTATTGCCCAGACAACTGTAGAAGGAGGGCCACTTCCCGATGTCGCTATTATTTGCAAACAATCCTATTATACAGTAGAGATTAATTTAGGAATTGTTGCATTTACCTATCAAGTGTCTGTTATTGAGTGCAATAACGGTTTTCGTCAAGCGGTAGATAATTTTTGGTCAAATTAAAAATGAATATTTTAATAAGTCATTTAATAGCTGGTTACATTAAAGGTGAACCAGCTATTAAAATCCCTCATCTAGAATTAACTAATGAAGACAAAGTTGTATTCATTAAAGGGAGTAATGGTTCAGGCAAAACTTCATTTTTAAAAGTATTTTATAATGGTATTCGTACGATCGAGGGCCAAGTGCTGATTGATCAAAATGAGCTGAACGAAAAAACGAGAACAAATTGGCTAAGTAAGATAGGCATTTGTCTTCATAACGGCCTTTCTTACAACCATCTAAGCGTTGAAGAAAACAAACGCCTTATCAGTTATTTATATCCACCGGCCCCCCATGATTATCGTAGTTTATTATTTAATTCCTTGAATTTAGCTGAGATTTCTACTAAAAAAGCGAATGAACTATCGGTAGGTCAAAGAAAGCGACTTGACCTATTTTTGGCTATGCAACATATGCCCCAACTTGTTCTTTTAGATGAACCCACTTCGAATTTAGATTCTGAGAATGCCGCATTAATTCATTCTATTATTCGAGATTATTCCCAGTATAATAACATGCAATTTATCATTGCTTCGAATAACGAGAATGAAATTGCCCTTTTCGACACAAAAGTCGTTCAAATTACGAACGGGGAAATACTAGTAAACTAGAAAATATTATCTAAACAGGAATAAATTTGACGGTCCTAACTTATATCAAATTCGAACTAATAAAGTCCACGTTCAAAAGAAACGCAATCATTGGCATGCTCCTGGTTCTATTGATTCATGCGACGGCCTTTTTACATTTTAAATCAAACTCTGTGCTACTTTTTGAATATGTAGACAAACCGAACTGCAGCTATACGACTTACTGTTTTTATAAATTAAGTGTCATACATAAAAATGTTGTCTTGCTTTTAATAGCTGTCTTTTATTTTGATCTGTTTTTATCTCAAAACGTTAATAGTAAAAACCTGAAACTTTTACCAATAAACAAGAGGAATGAGCTTATTGGAAACCTACTAGTTAACACGCTGCTATTATCATTATTCACGTTAGTCCTTAGCATATTGTTAAACAAAGAATTCGACTCTTATATTCCGATTCACTATTGGGAGAATAGCCCTATTACTAAAACAAACTATTTCTACCAAATGACAATAGAAGCACTAGTAGTTCTACCTCTTGTCGTTTTTGTTGCGAATTATTGTTACAAACTGAACAAGACCATTATCCTATTGATTGGATCAATTCTATTACTTCTTTTGAATTCCACAAACCATGCAATTGGCAGTGAAAATGTTCAATTATTAAAAACTGTTACCTACAAATAGATGCAAAATCTTTTAAAATATAATCTCTATCTCTATTTCAAAAGCAAAAAGCTTCTGTTAGCAACGGGTGGTATTCTATTTTCCTTCATTTTACTGCTCCTTAATTTTAATATCACTTCAGAAGGAAGCCTTATTAATCAATTGTATTTACAAGAAGTTTCTTTCAGCTTTAAAGTTTTAAATTTTTGTTTATTAATTATCTACCCTTTTGTATTTTTATCCTATTTACAAGTAGATCTGGAAAATGATTTCCGAAACAGAATTGAAATAATTCCTCCTAGCAAACTTTCTCAAATACACTCAAAAACTATACTATTCTTGCTGATTGAAAGTACTTTTTCAATCATGTATATTTTCTTCATGGAGTTGAAATTACCTAATTCGCCCATAGATTCAAGATCGTTTATTATTCAAAATCTGATTACCTACCTCCTTTTTTCTATTCCCTATATTTATATAATAACTTCCTTTTTTTACTACTTTAAAAACACAACCTACTTATACCTAATACACTTTTTCTTTTCCATTTTAAGCTATTTTGATTCTTTCTTTTGGCTTCCTACTAGTTGGGGCAAATTGATTTTATCATACAATATTTATACCAAGCAAAACATCATCCTTTCATTTTATGAAAACCACCCTATCAAATACTTTTATTTATATTTTATATTTTCTACCCTGTTGGTTCTGTTTTTAAATAGAAAATTCCAAAATGAAAACAAGTAAAATACTTCAGTCAACTATTCAATTAGGACTTATTTTGGGTCTGATTGGAATCATCCTAATTTTAGCAGACACTTTCAGTGATAGTACAGGTATCATCACTATTCTGAGAATTTGTTTTTTAATTGCTTTTATCGCTATCCCAATCTATTTATTAAAAAAGATCTTAGACTCTTATTCAAGCTATTACAAAAATCGCTTTATCTATTACTTACTTATTTTTCTAACTGCTCACTCACTGATATTTGCCTTCAATCTAGCTTTTTACAATTACTTCTTCCCGGAGTATAAAGTAATTTACGCTGAGAAAAAAACTCAAAACTCGAGGGATAGAATAGAAGAAGTAGAAGCAAAGAATAGCTTAACAATTGAGAATAAGGAATCCTCTTTACAGAAACGACAGGAGGAAATAACAAAAAAATTTGAAAGCGCAAAAATGACTAAAGATTACGCAAAAACGGTAGCAATCAATCTTTTCCTAGCCTTAGCATTAAGCGCCTTCTATAAAAATTCATCAAAAGAAGAGTAAGTAACATCTAGTGATGACTTTTTTACCGTGAATAAAAAAAGTGAAGACCTAAGCCCTCACTTTTTTAAATTCTGATTATTGCAATGGACTAATTCTGGAAGTTCAAATTCATCAAAGCGTATAACGCTCCTTCTTTCACTTTGTCATTCACAAACACCAAGTAGATATCGTGTACGCCTGACGCGTTGATTGGGAAGTTATAAGCCTTCGTTGCGTTTACTTCAACAGAACCCAACAATGGACCTGTTACGCTACCTGTTCTAAGTTCTAATTGACCTCCTACCGTTTGACCCGCCATATAGGTAGCCATTACCGAGAGGTTCTTAATACCTGTTAAGTCGATCGCATCGTAACGAGCATATCCACCAGAAGCAGTTGCTACTAAAATTTCGCCGATTCCATCTACTTTGAACTTCATCGTTTTAGCTGTTGCATCTGCGCTTACTGCAGGGAACTTCGCATCACGTAAAGTAACGACTTTAGAACCTGTTACCGGCGCAATTTTACCCGCTCCTTTGTCTGTGTACATCGCACGGAAGATAAACGTTCCTGGCTTTCCTTTGTCTTGTGGGACATATTGTCCAGCCACTGGCTTAGATGCTTTTTTCTTGTCTGCTAAACCTAAGATGTATTTCACCATCTCACGTGCATCCGCTACGGAAACTTGTGGGTGAGCTGCCATCGCATTCTCTCCCCAAACTCCACCACCACCAGAGATAATCTTCTTCGATAACTCATCGATGTTTTGTGAGCTCGCACGGTATTTCTTACTTACATCTGTATAAGAAGGTCCTACTGACTTCTTATCGATCGCGTGACATGTCTTGCAATCAGATAAATCGATCAAACGCTTGCCAGCAGAGAAGGAGGTATTCGCTTGGTGACCTTGTGCAATAACCGTCTTGTCAAATCCTTCTAAATAATCGATTTGCATGATCACATCGTCTTCCGCAATTTTCTTATTCGCTAAGCTTCCATCCTCTTTATCCTGAACTGAAACCTTATACGTTACCGGCTTGGCATTCCAATAGAATGATTTGTTACCTTCAATCGCTACGTCTACCGCTGGTACTTCATTACCCGCTGTGATTTTAATCACCTCAGAATTTGAATTGCCCGCTGCATCTTTCACCGTCAATCTCACATTGTATACACCTGCTTTCGCGAAAACGTGTAGTGGATTTGCTGCAGTGCTAGTACCACCATCGCCAAAATTCCAAGCATATTTGATCGCATCGCCATCAAAATCAACGGTACCTGCTGAAGAGAACTTCGCTTTTAAAGGTAAAGCACCTACCGCTTTATCCACAGCCACCTTCACTTTAGGCGTTCTGTTTCCTGCGTTGTATTCTATCTTGTATAGCGCTGCCTCTTCGCTAGCCGCAAACCAGTTAGGTCCATACTCTAAACCGTACATCGTACCGTTTTTGTCAAACTCTAAATCCATCGGATGAGAGAAAGTCGTGTTAGGCAAGAAGCGTTCCATTTGAACGAAATCACCTTTCGCATTCATCGAAACGGTGTAGATCATATCGCGTGACCAATCGTAGGCGAAGAATTTACCGTCATAATAAGCTGGGAATTTTGATT
The DNA here is from genome assembly GCF_054558755.1 of Aquirufa sp. A-Brett2-W8. Classification (NCBI taxonomy): domain Bacteria; kingdom Pseudomonadati; phylum Bacteroidota; class Cytophagia; order Cytophagales; family Flectobacillaceae; genus Aquirufa; species Aquirufa sp. A-Brett2-W8. The sequence goes on along the minus strand of NZ_JBPXKS010000005.1, from coordinate 75,682 downwards.
TAGACGTTGCTGGAAAATCGTCTCTATAATAGATCGGACCCGCCATCGCGTTACGAGATCCTTTGGAGATAACGGAACCAAACTCAGGTGAATCTACGTAGGGATAGTAGATGAAAGCCTTTTGAGGCGTAGGCAAATGAGCAAATCCCGTATTGTGCGGAGATAAATTAAGAGGAGCTTTCACGTCAAATTTCGCCCATGTACTATCCTTTGCAAAATCACGCTGGTTGTATGGGCGATTATCTGCGACAAACAAAGGCCAGCCAAAATATCCTGCCTGACGCGCCTGATTCACCTCGTCATGTCCACGAGAACCATATTTCTTAGAGTCTTCTCCTGCATCTGGACCTACTTCACCCCAATACAAGAACCCCGTACGCTTATCCACTGAAATACGGTAAGGGTTACGGTTACCCATGACATAAATTTCGGGTTTTGCATGGTAGATTCCTGCCGGGTATAAATTGCCTTCTGGAATGGTATAACCACCTTCTGGCGTAGGTTTGATGCGTAAAATCTTTCCTCTTAAATCATTCGTATTCGATGAAGTTGCACGAGCATCCCAACCAGCACGACCCGGACGATTATCCATCGGTCCATAGCCATTCGAGTCAAAAGGATTCGTATCATCACCTGTTGATAAGAATAAATTACCTGATTTATCCCAAGCGATCGAACCACCTGTATGGCAACATCCGTCACGCTTTACCGGAACTTTTAAAAGCAATTTCTCCGAACTCATAATCAAGGTGTCATTCACATCATCATACGTGAAACGAGATAAGTGTTGCGCCGTATCTGCTTTCCCTGTTTGAGGAGAATAGAAAAGGTACATCCAGTGGTTCTTGTTGTAATCTGGGTCGATATTAACTCCCATTAAACCGTATTCAAATTTAGAGAATACGTCCAAATCAGCTACGACTTTCGTCTTCCCTTTTTTCGGATCATACATCTTCAATTTTCCTTTGCGTTCTCCAAAAAAGATTTTTCCTCCATCCGTTACCGCTAATTCCGTCGGCTCATCTAAGTTGCGATCAAGGATCGTCTTAGTGAAGCGATTCTCCTCCGGAGGTAATTCAGAACGTAATTTTTTCGTGTAATCTTGTGGACGACCTGATGCTAACCATTGCAAAGCACCCCAAAGGTGTTGCACCACAATCGGCTCTTCGAATGACTCGTGTGTATGTCCCCAGTTGGTATAGAAAGAACGGCCACCATCGTATTCGTGGTACCAAGCCATTGGGTGAAAATCGCCCATTTTACCATCCTTGTATGATTTCTCATCTAACGTAATTAATACGTGAACGTCTTTATTGAAGTTCTTTGTATCGTAAAATTCATCCGTGCGATCGAATGTTTCAGGCATGTGTGCCGTCGAAATATGCGTACGATCTACCGCGGTGAAGGTTCCTTTTTGTACGTTAGGTCGACCTGGGTGAGAGGCGAATTGACCACCGGCTAATTTAGTATACCAAGCCCAATCGTATTCTGTATCTGTCGCTGCGTGAATACCAAAATAAGCCCCACCAGCTTGAATATAGCGCTCAAATGCGATTTGTTGTACCTCATTCAATACGTTCGATGTTGTATTTAAAAACACGACAACACGGTATTGTTTCAGATTTTTCTCGGTAAACATGGCTGCATTCTCAGTCGTATCAACAGAAAAGCCTTTTTCTTTGGCCATTTTAAATAGGGCAACTTGACCTGGTTTAATGGACGAATGGCGGAAGCCTTTGGTCAAAGAAAAAACTAAAATTTTCTTGCCGGCTAAAGGATTAGCTGTCTGCGCAAATGCAGCAAGCGTCGAAACCAATAAGGCAAAAATGAGGGTGATTCGGAGTATTCCGAACGAGGAATTTTTCATGTTTAAAATAAATAGGTTTAAGACAAAGTTAGGGCAAATCAGAAATTTTCGGCTACTTTTAAGAAAAAAATTATCAAAGTAAGCTATGAAAAAATATATCCTCGCCTTATCACTCCTTGTAAGTTCTTTTTTTGCCTTTTCACAGGCCTCTTGTTGTTTTGTTAAGAAAGACGGAATGCAGCTTTTGGCATCCAATAAAACATTCATAAAATCCCATGCACTTCCTAAACCTTATCACCATATTAGTAAAGCAGGTGGAGTAATGGTCGAGTTTAAAACGCCGGATGATCAGATGGCGAAAGGTTTTTATATTCCAGCTGACAAGCCCACTGAATATATCCTCCTTGTTTTCCAAGAATGGTGGGGACTAAATGATCACATCAAAAGAGAGGCCGAACATTTCTACAGCACGTTAGGTAACGTGAACGTTTTAGCCGTTGATATGTACGACGGGAAAGTGGCAACGACGCGGGAAGACGCTGCAAAATATATGGGGGGAGCGAATCCTGCTCGATTAGAGGCCATCATTAAAGGGGCCATTGCCTTTGCTGGACCGAAAGCGAAGATCGCTACGGTAGGTTGGTGTTTTGGCGGATCATTATCTTTAAAAGCATCCATTTTAGCTGGGAAGCAAGCAGCTGCCTGCGTGATGTATTATGGTATGCCGGTGAAAGAAGTGGAGCAATTAAAGTTATTGCAAACGGATGTTTTGGGTCTTTTTGCAGGTAAAGAGCAATTTATTACCCCGACGGTAGTGAAGGAATTTGAAGCCAATATGAAGACGGCAGGCAAAGGAATACAAACAAAAATCTTCGATGCTCAACACGCTTTTGCGAATCCATCTAACCCAGCTTATGACAAAGCCGCCACAGAAGAAGCCTGGGGATTAGCTATTAATTACTTCAAAGCTAGATTAAAATAATGCGAACCATCCTACTTCTTATCTGTGTTCTGTTTTTAGCTGGATCCTGCGCGAGCAATCGCAACCAGCCTAAACTTTATAAGAAAAAATGGAGCCTATTCAAGAAAAATGACTGCGACTGTCCTAACCTCCGATAAGGGGGTTTAGGGCAGATGCGGCTGGCGAACCTGGGGCTAATCCCTGCAACCAGCGCTGGCGATCGGCCTCCTGGTTTGGATTTAGTGGTTCGATAACTCGAGCCTCCGCATCCATATAGATAATCGTCATCACTTCCCGCATTTTTGTTGATTCATTCCCAGGGGCATTATGCAAAGTCCAGCCTAAATGAAACGTGGCATCACCCGCTTTCATTGATTTTTGAGCGACGATCTCGAAGCCTTGTTCAGCCACATAGTCCCCTATCAATGCTTCGGAGGCATCAGAAATCTCCAATTTAGGCAAATCCGCCTCGGATGATTTGGAGGCAAATGTAAGCATCCCCATTCCCTCTTCAATGTCCACCAGCGGCATCCACATCGTCACCGTTTTAAGCGTATCCAGCGGCCAATAATATTGATCCTGGTGCCAGGGGGTATGGCCGCCACCCGGCTCTTTAAATAGAGCTTGGTCATGGTATAAGCGGACATTTTTGACTCCTAGTAATTGCGCCGCGACAGAGGCAAAGCGATTAGCAAGCGTAAACTCTTTCACTGTTTCTGAGCTTTCCCATAAATTCATCATTTGCAAAAAGGCCTTACCATAGGTGTCACGCTCTTCCATCGGTTTTTGCTGTGCGCGAAAGTCATCTGCCCAGTCTAGAATGGCCTGGCGATAAGGTTGTAATTCCTGCGCAGAGATTAGCCCAGGAATATAGGCATGACCATTTTCTGCGAAATAGGCTTTATCGGCTGGTGAAACGGAGAAATTCTGTGAAAGCATCTTTTTTTATTGCAAAGATTTCTAAAATTATTTCGTCAGTCTACCTTTATTTTGGCCAAAAAAGATGCAATTTTACCCCTTATAGAATTCTTTTTCTTTAAAGTGCTAATATAAATGAAAGCGCAGCGCGAACATCTCCATTCCGGATTTCAAATAAAGCATGTGAAACAGGCGCGGTTTGACGCACCTTATCATTTCCATCCAGAGCTTGAATTGACCCTAATTATCGCGGGTGAAGGGAAGCGATTTATAGGGAATCAGATCAGTGATTTCAGACCAGGGGATCTTGTTTTACTGGGGGAAAATCTACCGCATTGCTGGCAAAACCACCGCAAAGACTGGCTTGCAGAAGACGTAAATAAAGAAGGAGCGCAGGCTTTTGTCATTCATTTTAGACGCGATTTTCTGGGAGAAGATTTCCTTTCGAACGAGGCTTGTGCTGGATTAAAAAATCTTTTTGAGAAAGCAAAAACAGGATTTTCCATCGTGGGTCCTACCCAAGACAAAATCGCACGCGAAATGTTAGCGCTAAATGAGATGGCGCCGTTTCCACGCTTGCTTGCCTTCTTGCAGATCCTACATACAATCGGTATTTCCACAGCAGATGTACAGGCCATCGATACAGCGGAAGGAAATTATTCCATCGCCGAAGGGGATTTAGAACGAATTAATCGTGTGTATGCCTATGTTATCGCTAACTACACACAAGAGGTTCACTTAGATGAGGTGGCTCATTTAGCGAATATGACGGAGACGGCTTTCTGCCGTTATTTCAAGAAAGTAACGAATAAAACTTTTGTGGAATTAGTCACTGAATTCCGAGTGAAACACGCCTGCACCCTATTGCGGACGACGAATAAACCGATGATAGAGGTATGCTTTGAGAGCGGTTTTGGCAATATATCCCACTTCAATAAGCAGTTCAAAGCCTGGATGAAAACTCCTCCCTTACAATACCGTAAGCTGGTGAATGAATGGCACTAAGCCTTTTTCTTTTCTGGAAATAACACGCTTAAAAGAATACTGATCGTCAAGATTCCGATGATGACGCCTAAAGAAGAAAGCGTCCCAAAACCCCATTCCTCTAACTTCGAATGTGCCAGCATTTTCATTCCCACGAAACTCAATAACACGCCCAAGCCCATGGGTAAGAAGCGGAACAAGCCCATCAAACTAGATAGGAAAAAGAAGAGCGAACGGAGTCCCATCACGGCAAACACGTTCGAGAAGAAGACGATATAAGGATCCTTCGAGATCGAGAAAATCGCCGGAATAGAATCCACTGCGAATAGAATATCGGTAAAGGCGATCACCACGACGATGACAAAAATAGGGGTAATAAATAGCTTACCTGTGTTCTTCATGCGAACAAAAAAGTGACCGATTACATTTCGTTTATAGACATTGAAATACTTCGAAAGCAATTTCACTATCGGGTGTTCGGCGGTATTGATTTCCTCCTCCTCGTATTTCGAAAATAAAATCTTCACTCCTGTATACACTAAGAATGCGCCAAAAACATAGATAATCCAATCGAATTTCTGCAACAAGGCTGCCCCTAAGAAGATGAAAATCAGGCGTAAAATGATAGCGCCTAATATCCCCCAAACAAGTATCTTCTTATAGTATCTTTTTTGAACCCCAAACGAGTTAAAAATCAAAATGAACACGAAAACATTATCAGCCGATAAGGAATACTCCACTAAATAGCCGGTGATAAACTCCAAGGAGAGGTTATTCTGAAAAATAGCTAAGGCCTCTTGGTAGGATCCGGTCCCTAAGTCAATATGGGAAGCATAGGCCTGCTGCACCGCCTTCAGGCTGGCCATATCGGAAATCCCGTGCACCATCGCGCCGTTATATCCCAAGAAAATATAGAAAGAAATCGCTAATAAAACCCACATTCCCGTCCAGAAACCCGCTTCTTTAAAAGTCACTTCTGCGGCCGTATCCTTCTTAAATACACCTAGGTCAATCAACATGACCGCCATCACACCTACCGAAAAAAGAAGAAAAAATAGAGTTTCGCTCATAAATAATTAATTTTACGCCTTCGCGGCACAAAGGTCGCAAAAATAGCTCACAAATAATATGTACGAAGGTAAAAAGGTCATCGTCGTTATGCCCGCTTACAAGGCAGCGCTAACCCTGGAAAAAACATACCACGAAATCCCACATGATTGGGTGGACGAGGTGATTTTGGTCGATGATCATAGCCCGGATAATACCGTGGAAGTGGCGAAAGCGGTAGGGATAAAACACGTGATTCGTCATGATAAAAACCTGGGTTATGGGGGAAATCAGAAGACCTGTTATACGAAGGCTTTAGAGCTGGGTGGTGACATCGTTATCATGTTGCACCCGGATTACCAGTATACGCCGATGTTATTAAAAGCAATGATTTCGATCATCGGGAATGGTTTGTATCCGGTCGTATTTGCCTCCCGTATTTTAGGGAAAGGGGCATTAAAAGGCGGCATGCCGATGTACAAATACATCGCGAATCGTTTGTTGACCTTGTTTCAAAATATCTTAATAGACCAAAAGCTTTCCGAATACCATACCGGTTACCGGGCGTTTTCTCGCGAAGCTTTAGAAGCGGTGAATTTCACGAAATGCGACGATGATTTCATTTTCGATAACCAAATGGTCTTGCAATTATTCTGGAAAGGTTTCGAAGTGGGCGAGGTAACTTGCCCGACGAAGTATTTTGACGAGGCCTCTTCGATCAATTTCCAACGCAGTTCCATCTATGGGCTGGGCGTTTTATGGTATTCAGTCCGTTACCGCCTCGCGAAGTGGGGATGGAAATGGGATTTAATGAACTAAAAAAATCCTCAGACCGTAAAATCTGAGGCTTTTGTTTTAGAAGCGAATACTCGCTCCCAGCAAGAAGTTGAAGCCGGCCTGTGGATAATAGAAGTTCTCTGTCGTCGTCGCTCCCGCATAACGATAGGAATAAGTATAACCATTCGACGAATACATTTCATTCAATACGTTATTAAGCAATAAAGTAAAAGCTGGACCTTTTTTCAAAGCATATTTCAAACGAATATCTTGAGTAGTGTATGCCTTGATGGAACGTGCTTCATTCGACGTGTTGTCCAAGTATTGTTTCCCTACATACTTGCTTAATAAACTCGCCTCGAAAGAACCCATCGTATAAGTCAAGTTATTTCCTGCGATAAGTGCTGGGGAAAAAGCAATATCCGTGTTTTGATGATTCACGAAGGCTATATCATAGGTGTCATAATCAATAATTTCCTCCTTGAATTGACGGATACGGTTTTGGCTTAAAGTCACATTCCCATTCCAAAGAAAGCGCTTCGAAATCTGGTGATTTAGCGAAGCTTCTACTCCTAAACGATAACTCGATTCCACATTTGTCCTTATGGCATCCCCCGTCGAATTAACAGCTCCGGTCAAGACTAGCTGATCCTGGTAATTCATAAAATAACCATTTAACTGAAATCCGTATTTTAAGCCTGAGCGCTCATACCCAATCTCATAATCCTGTAAGTACTCCGGACGAGGTGCGGCAGACGCATTATCGACAAAATCTTGGCGGCTTGGCTCTTTAGATCCAGCAGAAACCGAGGCATATACTTTCGATTGATCTGAAATTAGATGGGTTAGGCCAAATTTGGGGTTAAAAAATGAATAGGTATTATCGGAATCCAAAGGCAAAAACTTATCCGCAGTTCCTAACATGCGGTATCCAACCGTGCGGAATTGTACATCGACATACGCATTCCATACAGCCGAAAAATTAATATTCCCCTTCGCATACAAGTTTAAATCGGTTTTTTGAGATCGGCTCCGGTACCACTCTCTCCCTGGGAATGGATCCTGTAATACCCCAAAATGGCGACCAACGTATCGATTCCATGCACCACCGAAAGTGAACTTAATGTTTTGCGATCCGGTATAATTCAAGGCAAAAGTAGATCCATAAAAATCGTTATCTAACCATTTGCGGCGGATAACATCCACGCTTCTAAGCGAACTTGCAATGACATAATTATTCAGGTCAGCAGATGGTTTAAACTCTTCGAAATACCCGCGACCATACGTATAATGGGCATTTAGATCCAGGTTCCAAGCCTCCGACAACCGGTGATTCGTAATTAATTGCACATGATCTTGGGCATAATTATCCGTCTGATTATCATAGGTATAATAGTTATAGGTACGACCACTTTTCAATAAATTGTCTGCCTCCGCAGCGGTCAAATAATTGCGATCGATATACTCTTGCATTGCCGTCTTCGAGCCATTGATACGACTTTCCGGCGTTCCGTACCAGGATTGGTAGGTCTTTTCATTTCCGGTGAAATAGTTAAAACGAGCAAAGCTTTTGGCCCCAAAATAACCCGCAGAAAAATACGCTGAGAGTAAATTAGATGACGAACGATCGATAAAGCCATCAGAAGCAATACGAGACAAACGCCCATCTAGAGTAAATTTACCCCCTAATAAACCGGACCCTCCCTTGACCGTTGTTTTCAGTGTTCCAAAAGAACCCCCTGATACATTTACTTCGCCATAGGCCTTAGGCTCATAGCTATTCGTCTGCATATTCACCGAACCCCCAAAAGCCCCAGCTCCATTTGTAGACGTTCCCACGCCGCGCTGAATTTGGACGGAATTCACGGAACTCGCAAAGTCCGGCATATTCACCCAATAGGTGCCCTGCGACTCCGAATCATTCACCGGAATACCATTAATGGTTACGTTCACGCGCGTCGCATCAGATCCCCTGATTCGGATTCCCGTATAACCTATACCCGCTCCAGCATCCGAAGTGGTAACGATCGAAGGAGTAAAATTCAATAACATAGGCATATCTTGCCCTACATTACTTTTCCCTAGTTCCGCCGCCGAAACATTCGAATAGGCCATAGCCGAGTTTTCATCTGCCCGAGTGGCTCGAACCACGACTTCATCTTGTAAGAAATTAGATTTTTTCAGCGCGATTTGACTCGCCTGAGCTGCGGCTATTTCCGCTGGCTCATAACCCACAAATCGCACCACGAGGATGGACCCGGAAAAAGCGGAAAGTTTAAATTGTCCTTTCGCATCCGTCACATTCCCTTTCGGACTTCCTTTCACAGAAACAGAGGCGCCCCATAGAGGCGCTTTGGTTTCCAGATCGAAAACGGTTCCTTGTACTTTTTGTGCAAATAGACTTTGCACGCATAAAATAAGCGTAAAAATAAGCGTTGTTGCGTTTTTCATTTAGTTGAAATTTAGCAACAGGTAAAGGAGCCAAATCCTGTTATGATTTAACTTTTAACCCTTACATTGATGATTTTTTCTGAGTTTTTAGTGAAAAAACTCGACAAAATCCCTTCGACGGCACTACCCGCATCAGGTTCAATGGGTATAATCTCAGCCTTTTTTAGAGGCACCCCTTTTTGTAGATACACAAAGATACAAAATTTCCTACCTTTGCAAGCCCTATGTAAATTTTGTGGGGAATTTTTGTACGTATGATCGTCAAAGAATTTCTAAGTATTTATCAAAGCGACGGAATTGTCCAAAGCATTTCTGACAAGATAACTACGTCCAAACCGGGCGAATCCCTCCACCTAAAGGGCCTTTGTGGCTCCCTCGACACCGTTTTGATGTCGGCTCTTTTGAAAGAGCAGGAACCATTTTTGATTATTTGTGAAGAAAAGGAGGAGGCGCAATACATCTACAACGATCTGCAGGCCTTAGTAGGCGACACGTCCGTGATCTTATTTCCGATGTCCCATAAGAAACCTTATGAATGGGAGGAAGTGGACAACGCGAATGTGTTGCTACGAGCTGAAGTGCTCAATATGCTAAGTAATTATGCAGGCCAAAGTCTCGCCATCGTCAGCTATCCTGCCGCGATGACCGAGAAAGTAATTAACCGAAAGTCTTTGGTCAAAAACACCCTATCCATCCGGGTAGGAGATAAAATAGATCGCAATTTTGTCGCAGAAACGCTGAACGAATACGATTTCGAACGAACAGATTTCGTCTATGAAGCGGGCCAATATTCGGTGCGCGGAGGAATTTTAGATGTATTCTCTTACGCCGCTGAATATCCCTACCGATTAGATTTCTTCGGGGATGAGGTCGACAGCATTCGAACCTTCCACCCCGAAACCCAGCTTTCCATCCAATCCGTTTCTGCGATGCACCTCATCCCCGATGTGCAAACGAAACTGATACAAGAAACGCGGGAATCCTTTTTCACCTTTCTACCTGAAAACACGCGGATCTGGATCAAAGATCTGACTATCTTAAGCGATGTTCTGACGGAGAATTTCGAAAAAGGCACGATGGTATATCAGGTGAATTCCACCTCCGACATCAACTTATTAAACAAACCCGAAGAGCGCTGGGAAACGGCGAAAACGATCAAAAAATCATTGCAGGGATTTGTATGCATCGAATTTGGCAAAAGAGCCCACCTGAAAAACTCGAAAACCATCGTGTTTCCTTCGAAGAATCCAGGAGCCTTTCAAAAGGATTTTGAGCGACTCGCCACGACTTTACTCGACAACCAAACCCACGGTTTCCACAATATTATCAGTTCTGAATCCCCGCGGCAATTAGAACGCCTCGAGGTGATTTTTAACGAAATAAATACGAGTATTCAGTTCAAACCCCTTCAAATTTCATTAAGAGAAGGTTTCGTGGACGAGCAAACGAAGGTGGCTTTTTACCCGGATCACCAGCTTTTTGAGCGCTACCACCGCTACAAGGAAAAGAATAAATTCTCTAAGAATAAGGCGCTGACTTTAAAAGAACTTCGCTCTTTACAAGTGGGCGACTTTATGACTCATATTGATTATGGAATAGGGCGTTTTGCCGGATTAAATCTGATCGAAACTTCGAATGGAGAGCAGGAAGTAATACGATTGATCTACCGCGATGACGATGTCTTATCGGTTTCGATCCATTCCTTGCATAAAATTTCGAAATATTCTGGAAAGGAAGGCACGGCCCCGACTATGTCGAAACTGGGCTCGCCAGACTGGGATAACAAGAAATCAAGGGTAAAGAAACAGGTAAAGGATATTGCCAAAGAGCTCATATCCCTCTACGCCAAACGCAAAAATGCCCCTGGCTTCTCTTTCTCTTTAGATACCTATCTTCAAGCGGAACTAGAATCGTCATTCATCTATGAGGATACGCCTGATCAAGCAAAAGCCACGATGGATGTGAAGGCAGATATGGAAAAACCGCACCCGATGGATCGTTTGGTTTGTGGTGATGTGGGTTTTGGCAAGACAGAAATTGCGATACGTGCCGCCTTTAAGGCCGTGGCAGATTCGAAACAAGTAGCTGTTCTCGTTCCTACGACCGTGTTAGCGATGCAACATTACCGGACCTTCCACGATCGTTTAGCCGCATTCCCCTGCAAAGTAGAATACATCAATCGCTTCAAGTCGACTAAACAAATCAACGAAACCTTAGCCCGCGTCGCGAGCGGACAAACCGATATTCTGATCGGAACACACCGTCTAGTGAACAAGGATGTACATTTCAAGAGTTTGGGACTGATGATTATCGACGAAGAACAAAAGTTCGGTGTGAAAGTAAAAGACCGTCTAAAAGAGATGCGCGTAGATGTGGATGTGCTGACGCTAACGGCAACGCCGATCCCCAGAACGCTTCATTTCTCTTTAATGGGAGCACGGGATTTAAGTATTATAGCGACGCCTCCGCCTAACCGCCAGCCAGTGGACACGAAATTGATTGTCTTAACGGATGAAGTTTTGCGCGATGGCGTTCGGGAAGAAATAAGTCGCGGTGGACAGGTTTTTGTCGTTTATAACCGAATCAGCGAATTAGAAAGCATTGCGAATCGAATTTTACGTTTAGTTCCCGATGCTAAAATCGCCGTCGCTCACGGTCAAATGGACGGCGACCAGCTCGAAAAAATTATGATGGGCTTTATTGAAGGTCATTATGATGTGCTGGTGGCAACCAATATCATCGAATCTGGACTCGATATTCCGAATGCGAATACCATATTCATTCTGAACGCTAATAATTTCGGGCTTTCAGATCTACACCAAATGCGGGGTCGCGTAGGCCGTTCGAACAAGAAAGCGTATTGCTTTTTAGCGACGCCCTCTTTGGCGAATTTGACGAGTGATGCGCGCAAGCGTCTGAGTGCCTTAGAGGAATTCTCTGATTTAGGGGATGGAATTAAAGTGGCGATGCGCGATTTGGATATTCGGGGTGCCGGAAACCTGCTAGGGGCGGAGCAAAGTGGCTTTATCAATGATTTGGGCTATGATATGTACCATAAAATTTTAGATGAGGCCGTACAAGAATTGAAAGAAAACGAGTTTAGAAAACTTTTCGAAGTCGATTTAGAGCAGGTAGCAGAAAGCTTGAAAGTGGATTGTACGATAGAGACCGATCTTCGCGTGTTGATTCCAGAAGAATATGTCCAAAGCATCTCCGAGCGTCTCGCCCTCTACACACGTTTGGACGAAATTGAGGACGAAGAAACATTGGCTGTATTTATTAAAGAGATCAAAGACCGTTTTGGGGATATGCCAAACGAGGTCCACGATATGATCGAATTAATGAAGTGTCGCTGGAAGGCTCAGGTTTTGGGAATCGAAAAAATCCAGTTGAAAAACAATAATTTAAAGTTCTATTTCGTTTCATCGGAGTCTGCTCGACCACTCGACCAAAACCTCGTCGTAAAAGTCATTTCCTTCGTGAACACTAAAAAGGGATTGTGCCAATTGAGAGAAAAAGGAGGAAAAATGATCTTACAAATCGATAAGGTGAGTAGTATTAAAGAATTAAATACTATTTTAGTGGATATTTTAGGGTAATTAATACCTTTGCTACTTGATTCTGTTTTATAAAAGGATTATTAAAGGAAAATAAATGAGTACGAAATTAAGATTAATCCTAGGCGTGATTAGCTGTGTGTTTTTACTCACATCCTGCCCTAGCGGACTAAAAAATAGCAATCCGAACAGCCTAAAAGTGGGAAAAAAATCCGCCGTTACAGGCCTAGCTTACAATAGCAAAAAAGGTGGATTCCAAGTCAATAAATCCTATAAAGGACCTATCGTAGGACCTAATTTGGTCTTTATTGAAGGTGGACGCGTCACGTTAGGTGGAGGCGAAGAGGATGTGATGAAGCGTAATGACAACCGTCAGCGCACCGTGACTGTTCAATCCTTTTATATGGATGAAACAGAAATCTCTAACTTACATTACTTAGAATACTTAGATGCCATTAAGCGTGATTCTACGCTGAATGCTTACACGGCAGCCTTACCTGATACTACGGTTTGGTTAGATGAATTAGCTTTTAACGATCCTTATGTGACGCATTATTTCCGTCATCCTGGTTTCCGCATGTACCCAATAGTAGGTGTGACTTGGAAGCAAGCAAATGACTATTCGGCTTGGAGAACAGCGGTGGTGAATAAAAATGTGGCTTTCCCGAAAGGAAAACCAAGAAATCGTAAGAATCCAATAGCGAATATGGAATCAGGTTTAATTCTACCTGAATACCGTTTGCCTACTGAAGCTGAATGGGAATATGCAGCGAAAGCGATGATCGGAACGCAGCAAGAGGATGAAAATCAAGAGAATCAACGTATTTATCCTTGGGATGGACCTTCGATGCGCCAGCCTTTTGGAAGAACACGTGGCCAAATGCTGGCTAATTATAAGCGTGGACGTGGAGATTATTCTGGTTTAGCTGGTCGTTCAAACGATGGAGCGATGATCACAGCGGAGGTTTATGCTTATCCGGCGAATGATTTTGGTTTATATAACATGGCGGGAAACGTGAATGAGTGGACGATGGATACCTACCGCCCATTAACCTTAGACGATGCGAGTGATTTAAACCCAGCGCGTCGTTCTGAAGCACAAGATCTGGCTAAATTATATGATAAAGGAAATTCCCTAATTAACGATAATGCCAAAGTCTACAAAGGTGGATCATGGGCCGATGGACCTTATTGGTTATCCCCAGGTACACGTCGTTATTTAGACAAGGGTGACGCCTCTTCTACGATTGGTTTCCGTTGCGCGATGTTCGCACCAGGCAAACCAACAAAACGATAAAATAAATCTCATTTTAAAGCAGCCAGTGCTAGGAAAGACAATTTCCCCGTACTGGCTGCTTTTATTTTAGCCCCTGCAGCTAAAAAAGTCGCTCCGGTGGTCATCGTATCATCGATGAGCAAAATGCGTAAGCCGTCTAGTTCGTCTGGACGCATTACCTCAAAAACTTCCTCTAAGGTCTGGTAGCGCTCAGCTCGATTCAATCCTATTAGCGAAGCCACTTGTTTCGTTCGCAATAAATGAGCGACAGATAATGGCATTCCAGACTCGTGTGAGATCCCTCTCGCAATACAGGCTGCCTGATTATAGCCTCGCTCTTTCATTCTAGACGGATGTAGCGGCATGGGCAAAATAATATCGTAATCATCTGGAGAAAAGGATCTTCCCACGCAAGTGCCCAGGTATTCCCCTAGTTTCTCCTGACCCTTGTATTTTATTTGATGTAATAAATGCTGGACCTTTCCCCCTTCCGCAAAAAGAAAATAGGCGTGCACTCGATCATATTCTATCAAGCCGTCCAGTTTATGAGATATCCAATTAGGCTGTTCTAGGAATAAACCGGGCTTCGGAAGCTCGAATCGACAAACCGTACATAGCCAGTTTTCTGAGCGAATAAGTACCTGATCGCAGGCTAAACAACATTTGGGATAAAGTAATTGTAAAAAGCTAGTAATCATCTTGAAAAAACTTTTGTATTTAATTAAGTTTCAGTAATTTTGCACCCCTAAAAGAGAACCTAAAACGAAATCATCGAAAGATGTTGTCCAAGTTCTTGGTAATTAAAAAGAGTCTAAAAAAATAGTTCATAATTAACCTTTTAAAATGGCACGCGATTTAAAATTCACTAGAAACATCGGTATTGCTGCGCACATTGATGCGGGTAAAACCACCACTACGGAACGTATCCTGTATTATGCAGGGGTGTCCCACAAAATCGGTGAGGTACACGATGGTGCGGCAACAATGGACTGGATGGAGCAAGAGCAAGAGCGTGGTATCACGATCACGTCTGCTGCAACTACAGTAGATTGGAAATACCGCGATCAAGATTACCACATCAACATTATCGATACTCCGGGTCACGTTGACTTTACAGTAGAGGTAAACCGTTCTTTACGTGTATTAGATGGTCTAGTATTTTTATTCTCTGCCGTGGATGGTGTAGAGCCTCAATCGGAAACGAACTGGCGCTTAGCAGATAACTACAACGTAGCACGTATTGGTTTCGTTAACAAAATGGACCGTTCAGGTGCTGACTTCTTAAACGTGTGTAAGCAAGTGAAAGAAATGTTAGGTAGCTACGCAGTACCACTTCAATTACCTATTGGTGCTGAAGAAGGATTCGAAGGTGTAGTTGACTTAGTTAACTTCCGTGGAATCATTTGGAACGAAGCAGATAAAGGAATGACATTCACTGAGGTACCTATCCCAGATGATATGTTAGAAGAGGCGACAGAATACCGCGAGAAATTATTAGAAGCGGTAGCTGAGTTCGATGAGACATTAATGGAGAAATACTTCGATGATCCTGCTTCTATTACAGAAGACGAAATTTTAGCCGCTTTACGTGCAGCTACGATCTCGATGAAAATCGTTCCCATGCTTTGTGGTTCATCTTTCAAAAACAAAGGTGTTCAAACGATGTTAGATTACGTAATGGCTATCCTACCATCTCCAATGGATAAAGAAGGCGTTAAAGGAATTCACCCAGATACGGGTGCTGAGGTCATGCGTAAGCCAAGTGAAGATGAGCCATTTGCGGCTTTGGCATTTAAAATTGCTACGGATCCTTACGTAGGTCGTTTATGTTTCATTCGTGCGTATTCAGGTAAATTAGATTCTGGTTCTTATGTGTTGAACAATCGTTCAGGAAATAAGGAGCGTATCTCTCGTATCTTCCAAATGCACGCGAACAAGCAAAACGCCATCGACCGTTTAGGTGCTGGTGATATTGGTGCAGTAGTAGGTTTCAAAGACATCAAGACAGGGGATACTCTTTCAGATGAGAAACACCCAATCATTTTAGAAGCAATGGATTTCCCAGAGCCAGTTATCGGTTATGCTATTGAGCCTAAGAAAGCGGCTGATGCAGATAACTTCTCGAAAGCGATCACTAAATTGATCGAAGAAGATCCAACTCTTCAAGTAGAATCGAACGAAGAGACTGGTCAAACGATCATCAAGGGTATGGGTGAGCTTCACTTAGAGATCATCATCGACCGTATGCGTCGTGAGTTCAAGGTAGAAGTGAATCAAGGTGCTCCTCAAGTAGCTTACAAAGAGTCTTTAACGAAGACAACGGAACACCGCGAGGTTTACAAGAAACAATCAGGTGGTCGCGGTAAGTTTGCTGATATCGTATTTGAAATCGGACCAAGAGAAGATGACAAACCAGGTTTAGAGTTCGTTAACAATATCGTGGGTGGTGTAATTCCTCGTGAATTTATCCCTGCAGTTCAAAAAGGTTTCGAAGAAGCAATGAAAAATGGTGCTTTAGCTGGATACCCAATGGATTCAATGAAAGTTCGTTTATTCCACGGATCTTTCCACGATGTCGATTCAGATTCTCTATCATTTGAATTAGCAGCCCGTATGGGTTATAAAGAATCAGCGAAACAAGCGGGTGCAAAGTTAATGGAGCCTATCATGGCTGTAGACGTTGTTACTCCGGACGAATATACTGGACCTATCACAGGTGACTTAAACCGTCGTCGTGGTATCATGAAAGGTATGGATTCTCGTCAAGGCGCTGTAATCTTAAAGGCAGATGTGCCTCTTTCTGAATTATTCGGTTACGTAACAGATTTACGTACCATGTCTTCAGGACGTGCAACTGCATCATTAACGTTCTCTCACTACGAATTTGTTCCACAAAGTCTAGCTGAAGAAGTAGTTAAGAAAGCAAAAGGATTATAAGATTCTTTGCAGATATAGAAAAGCCCGAGCGATTTGTTCGGGCTTTTTTTATGCCAAAACCTCTCATCCGCCCCACACTCAATTCATCCTTGCTCACTATCTTTTGTCTAAAAAGCAGAATTGTTTCCTAGAATGGATGTATTTTTGAATCCTAAATTGATTGCTATGACTAAAATTATTGAGACCCACGCTATTTCCAAACGTTACGTAATGGGCGAAGAAGTGATCGACGCATTAAAAGACGTAACCATCTCTGTAAATAAGGGAGAATATGTAGCTTTCATGGGTCCCTCTGGTTCTGGCAAATCAACCCTAATGAACATTGTAGGTTGCTTAGATACGCCTAGCACAGGTAAATACATCCTGAATGGACAAGATGTATCTGAGATGTCAGAAAATGAATTAGCCTCCGTTAGAAACAAGGAAATTGGTTTTGTTTTCCAAACCTTTAACCTACTTCCCCGCCAATCAGCTTTAGAAAACGTAGCCTTACCACTCATCTATGCGGGTTACTCTAAAAAAGAACGCACAGAAATCGCGATGAATACTTTAAAAGGGGTTGGGTTAGATAACCGCGCCTTGCATAAGCCGAACGAGCTGTCAGGGGGCCAAAGACAGCGTGTAGCCGTGGCGCGCGCCCTAGTCAATGATCCATCGATCTTGTTAGCCGATGAGCCTACGGGTAATCTGGACACAAAGACATCCTATGAAATTATGGATCTCTTCGATCAATTGCATAAAAAAGGCAACACCATCGTCATGGTTACCCACGAAGATGATATTGCCCAATATGCCCACCGTATCATTCGTTTGCGTGATGGTGTCGTTGAATCTGACACGATTAACCACAACGTCAGAAAGATAGAAAAAATCTAAATCTTAATTCGATCTGTTCCGTGAGGAGCTCGTTGCGCTCTTCTTAACCACGTGTTTGCCTCCGCGTCATTAACGAAGTGTTCCTTTTTCGGATCCCATTGCAATTTGCGAGGTATCTTCATCGAAACGTGCGTGATTAAACATACCGAACAAGCGCGGTGCCCAATCTCGATAGGAGATATTGGTTCTTTGCGTGATTCGATACAATCTAGCCAGTTACCGTGTTGGTCTGCAGAGTTGTACAGATGAATCTCCTTTTCGCCGATCACTGATTCTAAAATTTTCGGATCAGAGGCATCTATCGCTTTCGCTCTCACTTTAGAAGTAGGGTCAGAAGGCGTAGCAGCGTAATCTCCCCGAGAAACAAAAATCCATCCCTCAGTTCCTTCGTACCTAATTCCGTTTTGATATCCGCCAGAGGTATACATGGTGATGCCATTTGCATATTCTGCTTTGGACATAAAGTCCCCATGCACATTCCATAATCCTGATTTAGGGAATTCAGCCACTGATTCCACGGAGATAGGACCCGTGTATTCTGTATCCATTCCCCAAGCGGCAGAATCATAGTGATGCTGACCCCATCCCGTAATCATCCCGGCACCAAATTGCTCCATGCGTAACCAACCCGGTCGGTCATACCCAACTTGAGGATGGACTCCAATCTCCGTATAAGGCATTTCAGGTGTAGAACCCAACCACATATCGTAATTAAATCCTTTCGGAATAGGCATGGCTGGAGCTGGTGGTCCTGATGGATCACCAGGTAAACCGATCTTCACCGTATGCAATTTTCCAATCCGTCCATTACGCACTAATTCAGCTGCCTTGCGGAACTGAGAAGAGGAGCGCTGCTGGGTACCCACTTGTAAAATGCGCCCAGTTTTCTGAATGATTTCCGCTAATTGACGACCCTCGTGAATGGTAAGAGAGGTGGGTTTTTGGAGGTATATATCTTTGCCTGCTAAAGCCGCTTCCATCGCTGGTTGTGCATGCCAAAAATCAGGTGTACTGATCATCACCGCATCAATGTCTTTATTCAAAAGCATCTCTCGGTAATCATCGTACATTTTCACATCGATGTAATTTGCCTGACCTGTTTTCTTCGTGTAATATTCTTCCACTAATTGCTTGGTCTCTTCGGTACGGTGGCGATCTAAATCACAAACCGCCATTATTCTAGCTTTTTCAAATTTCCAGGTACTTGGCAAATCATGCGTACGGGCGATTCTACCGCAGCCGATTTGTGCAATATTAATCTTGTTACTCGGGGCATCTTTGCCACCCAATACGTTCGCTGGAACAATGGTAGGGAAACCCCAAGTACCCACTGCGCCCAAGGCGAAATTTTGAACAAATTTCCTTCTTTTCATTATTTCAAGGTTATTTTAGTGGCTTGCGCCTGTGCTTTCAATGCTAGTTCTGTTGCTAAAAAACAATGCTCCTGAGTCATCGCCGTATCGGTACGATTCACCACATCATCCACGACTTTTTGTCCATGGTTTAATTCCACATTCTTGCAATCTACATACAGCGTTTCCTTATTATTCACCACATATAAATGACTTCCTAATCCATGAGGAGAGGCAATATCGGTGTTCTTCCGAATTTCCATAAAACCTTCCGTTCCTAAAATCGTCAAACGTCCATCTCCCCATGTATTCAATCCATTGGGGGTAAACCAGTCGACCCGGATATAACCAGAGCCGCCATTTCCTTGCAGCATCAAATCTCCAAAATCCTCGAATTGCGGGTATTGCGGATACGTATAATTCGCGACTTGAGAAGCAACAACCTTCGCGTCTTTAGATCCCGTAAAATGTAAGAACTGGTCTACTTGGTGAGATCCGATATCGCAGATGATACCACCATAATATTGCTTATCAAAGAACCAAGCTGGACGCGCATTCAAACTGATGCGGTGAGGGCCGGTTCCGATGGTTTGAATTACTTTACCGATCATTCCTGTAGCCACTAATTCGCTGGCTTTCTCTGTCGCTTTATTCTCAAAACGTTCGCTATACGAGATGGAATAGATGCGTTTGGTGGCTTTTTGGACTTTACGAACCTCCGCTAATTGTGCTAAACTCGTAATGCCTGGCTTATCTACCATATAATCCTTTCCATGTTGCATGGCGCGAATGCCTAAGGGCGCGCGCTCTACTGGAGTAATCGAACTTAATATCAATTGAATAGAGGAATCCTCTAAAATCTCGTTTTCAGATGCTGCTTGCTTTACGCCTGGGAATCTAGTGGCAAAGTCTTTGGCTAAATCCGCTTCCTTCGCATAAAAAGAAACCATTTCCCCTCCACCTTTGATAATAGAGTTTGCCATACTAAAGATGTGGGCATGGTTAATGCCAATTACCCCAAACTTAATCCGTGGAGCGATGATACGTTCCGGCATTTCTGGAGCAAATGTTTTCGTGACATCTTTAAAAGAACTAGGCAAAAAGGCCATTCCGCCTAACATACTCGCATTGTGCAAGAATTCTCGGCGATTCGAAGCGGTAGATTTCATTTAAATAAGTTTATTTATCTACAAAAGTAAAATTCTAGCCGATATTACTGATATGTGGACATAAAAAAAGCTGCTCATTTCTGAACAGCTTTCTTATTATATAAAAAATTTCAAACCTATTTTTTCTTCTCCTATTTTTTCTTCTCTTTAACACGTGCCGCTTTTCCTTGCTTACCACGCATGTAGTATAAACGTGCACGACGTACTTTACCACGACGTAATACTTCAATTTTGTCCACGTTTGGTGACAAGATTGGGAAAATACGCTCAACACCGATACCGTTAGAAATCTTACGTACCGTGAATGATTCACCAGCACCAGAATTTTTACGTTGGATTACTAAACCTTGGAAAACCTGAACACGTTCTTTGTTACCTTCACGAATTTTTACGTGTACGTTAACCGTGTCACCAGCAGCGAATTCTGGATGCTCTCCTCTACGTGCTGCGTTTTCTTGCTCTACGAATTTAATTAATTCACTCATCTGAACTATGTATTTTGGATGATTATCAGCGCTTAGCGGCCCACTTGTGCATAAGATCGTCTGATTCGGGTTGCAAAGATAGGAAAAATATTTCTTTCCAAAAACAATTGCCTACTTTTTACCTTTAATTGACTGAACAAAATCAACGATTTCAGCCCGAAAGTGAGTCGCTTGCCCAATTAACTTCACGAAAGCGCTACCAATGATGGCTCCAGACGCATTTTTAGATGCTTTCATAAAACTCGAATGATCAGAAATACCAAAGCCAATTAAGCGAGGGTTTTGTAAGTTCATTGACGCAATACGTTCGAAATAAGTCTCTTGATCGGATGAAATACCTGTTTTCGCTCCCGTTGTACTCGCGGAGGAAACCATGTAGATGAATCCATTGGATACGGAATCGATGTGACGAATACGCTCATCGGTCGTTTGAGGCGTGATTAAAAAGATATTAAATAGGCCATGCGCTTCAAAAATTGCCTTGTATTCACGCTCGTATTCTGCCATCGGCAAATCCGGAAGAATTAATCCATCGATGCCTATCGCGGCACATTTGGCACAAAATGCCTCCACCCCATATTGTAAAACCGGATTGATATAGCCCATTAAAAGTACAGGAACGGTGATCGTTTGACGCAAATCTTTTAATTGCGTAAACAAATGCGCTACACTCATCCCTTGATCTAGTGACGCTTGATTTGATTGCTGAATGGTTTCCCCATCTGCAACTGGATCAGAATAGGGCATTCCAATTTCGATGATATCTACTCCCCCTTCTTGCAGAGCGGTTAAAATCGTCATCGTATCTTCGAAATGTGGATATCCCGCCGTGGTATAGACATTCAAAATAGGCTCGGTAGCCTTGGAGAATAGGGCAGAAATTCGGTTCATTTTAGTCATTCAAATTTAAATGTTTTTGGTAGGTAGCTAAATCCTTATCTCCTCTACCTGAAAGGTTTACCACTACGATTTCATTCGGTTTTGCTTGTAATTTTTCGAATACGGCCAAAGCATGCGCCGTCTCCAAAGCCGGAATAATACCCTCTAGCTGAGAGCATTCCACGGCTGCGACTAAAGCCTCCTCGTCCGTTACACCATAATATTTTCCACGACCCGATTCGAATAAATGCGCATGCATAGGCCCAATTCCTGGGTAATCTAATCCCGCTGAAATCGAATAGGGTTCGATCACCTGACCATCTTCCGTCTGCATTAACAAACTCTTACTGCCGTGTAATACGCCCGATTTTCCTAAGAAAGTCGTAGCGGCAGAATGACCCGAATTCACTCCTTTGCCTGCTGCCTCCGCGGCAATTAATGCGGTGCGGGGTTCATCTAAAAAATGGTAAAAAGCACCTGCAGCATTCGACCCACCGCCTACGCAAGCAATCACGTAATCGGGGTAATCTCTGCCTTCTTTTTCTTGTAGTTGTGTACGTATTTCGGCTGAAATGATGGATTGAAAACGTGCCACCATGTCTGGATAAGGGTGTGGCCCCACTACAGAACCGATGATATAATGCGTATCAACCGGATGATTAATCCAGTGTCTCATCGCCTCATTTGTTGCATCCTTTAAGGTTTGTGAACCCGATTTTGCGGCCACCACTTGAGCGCCTAACATCCGCATACGCGCCACGTTCGGGGCTTGTCTTTCGATATCGATGGCACCCATGTATACAATACATTCCATGCCCATTAAGGCACAAACCGTAGCTGTCGCCACGCCGTGTTGACCGGCACCCGTTTCTGCAACGATCTTATTTTTACCTAGACGCTTGGCTACCAGAATTTGGCCTACCGTATTATTCACTTTATGCGCCCCTGTGTGACACAAATCTTCGCGTTTTAAATAAATGTTCGTGTTGTATTTAGCTGACAAACGCTCCGCCTTAAATAAAGGCGTAGGTCGACCCACAAAATCTTTTAACAAAGCATCGTACTCTGCCTGAAACACAGGATCGGCTATGATATCTAAATAACGGGAACGTAATTCTTCCACATTTGGGTACAACATTTCGGGGATAAAAGCTCCACCAAAATTTCCGTAATACCCCTGCTCATCTACTTGAAATGACATATCTATTGTTGTTTTACTAGTTCTTTTACCTTCTCGACATCCTTTAATCCAGGACTCACTTCGAGTTTACTATTAAAGTCCAAAGCATACAAGCCTGGAAAATTCTTCACCTTCTGCACATCTTCTGTTTGCAATCCTCCCGCTAAAAAATAGGGAATATCCAGGGTATAATGAGCTAAAAGAGACCAATCAAAATGTTCTCCCGTTCCTCCTACTTGCGCTCCTTTTTTCGTATCAAATAGATAGAAATCCGGCGTATCTGTCAGATCTAAATCGGCTGCCTCACCCACACTAATCGCCTTGATTACGTATAATCCGGCAGTGTGTAAGGCGTCTATTTCTTTTTGACCTTCTTCGCCATGCAATTGCACGTAAGAAAATCCAGCTTTTTTCGAAAGAGTAATAATGGTATCTGTGGATTCATTCACAAACACCCCTACCGCCTTCGTTTTTTCAGGCAATGCTGGAATCACAAAATCTGCACCTACATAACGTGGCGATTTAGCTGCCCAAATAAAGCCCATAAAGTCCGGCCCTAAAGCCGCTACTTCTTGGATATTGTTGGGTTCCCGCATGCCACATACTTTCCAGCGCATCATTCCTATCGTATAAATTCGCTTAAGGCTTTCCCCGGATTATCAGTCTTCATGAAGCTTTCGCCTATCAAAAATCCGCGGTAACCATAGTTTTTCAATTCAGTAATAATCTCAGGTCCAGAAATGCAACTCTCGGAAACTTTGACGAATTGCGCTGGTATTTTATCTGCCAAAACCTTTGAAGCCTCCACGTTTTGCTCGGAGAAATTCTTCAGGTTTCGGTTATTCACACCTACCACGGAAATATAATCTCCTAGGGAACGATCCAATTCTTCTTGATCGTGCACCTCGAGTAGAGTTTCCATACCTAATGAACACGCTAGCGTTCCTAATGTTTTGATTTCGGATGGACTTAAAGCTGCTGCAATTAATAAAATAACATCAGCTCCCATGGATTTTGCTTCGATGATTTGGTATTCATCAATCATGAAATCCTTGCGCAAAATGGGCGTATTCGGATTCGTACGACGCGCTAATTCAAAATCAGCATAGGTTCCGCCAAAATAGGATTCATCCGTCAACACCGATAAACAAACCGCTCCCGCCTCCACATATCCTCGTGTAACTACATCCACCCCTATACGATCATTTATTATGCCTTTCGAGGGTGATTGCCGCTTAAATTCAGCAATGACTCCCGTAGAAGCTGGCTGAACTAAAGACATAGACAAAGAATGACAAGCGCGCGCAAAAAATCCTTGTTTTTCGAGCTGCGCAGTCGTGGTGCGTGCTTTACAAGCGGCAACTTCCTGTCTTTTGGTGGATATGATTTGGTCTAATATGTTCATCTTAATCCATTATAAATTTCTTGAAGGCCTGGAAAGCACGACCACTTTCTAAGGATTCCTTCGCTAAGGCATAACCTTCTACTAAGCTCCCCGCCTTACCTGCGACATACAATCCAGCCCCGGCATTCGCTAAAACGGCTTGCGTTTGAGCAGGGGTGCCTTCGCGCTGTAAAATCTTATATAACATGTTCGCTGATGCCTCCGCAGTAGAACCTCCGAACAGTTCAGATTGTGCTACCACTTCGCAGCCAATATCTCCTGGATTGTAGATAGATGCCCCAGCTGGGGTAGTTAAACGAAAGGCAGAGGTTAAGGAAATTTCGTCATAACCGTCTTCGGCATATACGATTCCATATTGTTTGCCAGAGCCCGCGAAAAATCCTTCATATAATTGAAAGGCTTCAAGTGAATAAACACCAGAAATTTGCTTTGTTATTTTGGCCGGATTTAACAAAGGCCCTAGTAAATTAAAGAAGGTCTTCATCCCTAATTCCTTGCGGATAGGCCCCACGAAGCGCATGGCTGGATGGAAAAGAGGTGCGTGCAAGAAGCACATGCCCGACGTTTCCATCTTGCGTTTCAAGATCTTCGGATCATTATTAAATTTCAATCCCAAAAACTCCAAAACCGTCGACGACCCTACTGAAGAGGAAACGCCGTGATTACCGTGTTTGGCGATTTTTTGGCCTGCGCCTACGATAATGAAGGACGAGGTTGTTGAAATATTAAAAGTATCTTTTCCATCGCCACCCGTTCCACACACATCCATGGCGTCGAACTCCGATAGATCCACCGCAACGGCTAATTCCATCATCGCTGAAACGAATCCTTTCAGCTCATCCACTTGAATCGGGTTGAACCAATACGAAGATAAAAATGCGGCGATTTGACTCGGATTTATTTCTCCTTGCCCAATGCGCAGCAAAATCTCTCTTGCTTCGTGTTCTGGTAGTGTTTCTCCTGCAGCCCGTCTATTTAATATATTTTTCATTCTTATTTCATCCAATTTTTAATCATTTGCAATCCATGTTGCGTTAAAAACGCCTCCGGGTGGAATTGCACCCCGCGCACATCGTATTTCGAATGCGCCTCCGCTAAAACAAAGCCTTTATCATCTTCGGCCGTAATCTTTAAATCGCTTGGCATGCTCGAAGGAACCACCGTCCATGAATGGTAACGGCATACTTCGAAGCGCGATGGAATATCTAAGAACAAGCGTTCGCTCGGATCTGTCACCACACATTCGGTGGTTACCCCGTGCAAAACCTCGCCCATATTATTTAATTGAGAGCCAAAAGCCTCCGCAATCGCCTGATGCCCTAGGCAGACACCGAGGATTTTTTTGGTCGACTTATATTCTTTCAATAAATCCATCATAATTCCTGCTTCCGACGGAATCCCAGGACCCGGCGACAACAAGATTTGATCGTATTTACCCACTTCCTCGAGAGAAATTTTATCATTGCGAAACACGTCCACCTCTGCGCCTAATTCCTTCAACAGGTAGACCAGATTATAAACAAAGGAATCGTAATTATCTATTACTAGTACTTTCATATCCTTAAGCTAAATTTTCTGCCACCTCTAATGCTTTACGCAAGGCGGCTAGTTTACTGTGAATTTCCTGCATCTCACTTTCCACGACGGACTTAGCGACTACGCCCATGCCCGCTTGGAAAAACAAGGTGTCTCCTTTACTTAAAAACGTACGAATCGCGATGGCGTGATTGAAATTGCCTTCGAAATCCATAAATCCAATCGCCCCACCGTAAATAGCCCGATTCGTAGGCTCTAAACG
Organism: Aquirufa sp. A-Brett2-W8; assembly: GCF_054558755.1. Lineage (NCBI taxonomy): Bacteria > Pseudomonadati > Bacteroidota > Cytophagia > Cytophagales > Flectobacillaceae > Aquirufa > Aquirufa sp. A-Brett2-W8. The sequence continues at coordinate 49,823 of NZ_JBPXKS010000005.1, read as the reverse complement.
GTTGATGATGGTCATGGCGTTATGCTTCGGCGCGCCGCTTAAAGTCCCGGCTGGAAACGTATCCGCTACCATTTGGAGAGGATTCACTCCCTTTTGCAAGTGCCCAGTCACTTTAGAAACCAAGTGAATCACGTGCGAGAAGAATTGTACTTCTTTAAACGTCTCCACTTTGACATTATCTGCCGAACGACTTAAATCGTTACGCGCTAAATCCACTAACATGACGTGTTCCGCCGATTCTTTCGGATCCGCAATTAAAGCCTGCGCTAATTCCGCATCGCGGGCATCATCGCCAGAACGTCTAAACGTTCCCGCAATCGGATGAATCTCTGCGACAGAACCCTGAATCTTGATTTGTTTTTCAGGCGATGCCCCAAAAATTCGGTATTCCTCATAATCAAAATAGAACAAATAAGGCGATGGATTTACCGAGCGAAGTGCGCGGTAGACTTGAAAATCATCGCCCTGGAATTTTTGGGCAAAACGTCTGGAAGGAACTATTTGGAAAACGTCCCCGCGTAAACAGTGTTTAATACAGGTATTGACGATTTCACGCGTTTGCTCTTCCGTTAAATTACTTACCTCTTCCCCTTGACGTGCGAAAGACGCTGTCGCATAATGCGGCATATCTAACAAGTAGGTAATCGTGTCAAAGGAGGGCTCAGAACCATCATAGCTATGCGCGTAGAGGCTCATTTGGTTATTAAAATGATTCACCGCCACCACGTAACGGTATACATAATAACGAATGGAAGGAATTGCTGATTCGGGATTTTTCGCTTGAATATCGATATCCTCGAAATAGGTGACCGCATCATAGGATATATGGCCAAAAAGCCCGTTCGCCATCGGTGAATCCCCTTTTTCTTTCTTAAAATCAAAGCGATCGGCGAAACTCTTTAAGGCTGCGACTGCATCGTGGCGATTCTCAAGTGTGAAATTTTCCTGCGTTCCGTCAGGAAACGTTTGGGTGACTTTCGAATCCGTTAGTTCAAAACGAGCGATCGGATCAAAGGCGATATGAGAAAAACCATGTTCCTTCCCATGGTAATCCGCCGATTCCAGGATAACCGAATTCTTATAGTTTTTTCGAATCTTCAAAAAGATTCCAATCGGCGTCAATGTATCGGCCAAAAGTGTTTTCCGTGAAGTTCTTATTTTTATGCTAGACATGTTTCAAAGGGCAAAATTAATAAAAAAAGGCTTACTGTCGAACAGCAAGCCTTTAGTAAACATATCATGTACACACAGCGAAACTGTTCAGGGATTATTATCCTTGCCACCAGTTTTTGTTGTATGTTGCTTTTGTCATTGTGTTGTTATTTGATACAAATGTAGAGTGAAATCCGTAAAATCAAAATTTTAACCGATCAAATCCCATAAATTTCCATATAAATCCTCGAATACGAGCACTTTACCATATTCTTCTTCGCTCGGACCACGCACAATCGTAATGCCCTGAGCGATCAAATTCGCATGATCTTTCTCGAAATCATCCGTGTGCAAGAACAGAAAAACGCGTCCTCCCGTTTGATTGCCTACTCTTGATTTTTGTTCGTCAGTCGCCGCTTTCGCTAATAGCAATTGACAAGAACCTTCACCAGACGGCTGCACCAAGACCCAACGCTTCACGTCACTTAGGACCGTATCTTCGATTAGTTTGAAACCGAGCTTTTGGGTATACCAAGCGATGGCTTCGTCATAATCGGCTACCACGAGGGCGATGTGCATGAGGTGGGTCATAAAACAGTATCTAGTAGTCGGTAATCAGTAGTCGGTAGTCAGTAACCAGTAGTCGGTAGTCGGTAGTCCGAAGGGAAAGAGTCCGAAGTCCGGAGGATCATTCACCACTTACCATTCACCATCTCTACTCTATACTCTATTATCTCTAATCTTGTCAGTAACCAGTAGTTAGTCCGGAGGATTTTAGTTATTAGTTTTCGTCGCGGCCTACGAAGTTAAACGGTGAGATTAACTTCAATTCGGCCTTAATCGCATCTGAAACAGCTAATCCATCTATGAATGCGTGAAAAACAGCTTGGTCAATTTTTCCGTGGTGACGTGTTAAGTCTTTCAATGCCTCGTAAGGTTTAGGGAAAGCTTCTCTACGTAATACCGTCTGAATTGCCTCAGCTATCACCACCCAATTATCTTCTAAATCCTGCTGGATTTTGCTATTGTTCAATTCTAATTTGCCTAAACCTCTTTGTAAGGAATTTAGGGATATCATTACATGAGCCAATGGCGTTCCTACATTACGTAATACCGTCGAATCCGTCAAATCGCGTTGCAAACGAGAGATCGGAAGCTTCGCTGACAAGAATTCGAAGAACGCATTCGCCATCGCTAAATTCCCCTCCGCATTTTCAAAATCGATCGGGTTCACTTTATGTGGCATCGCCGACGAACCAATTTCTCCTGCTTTGATCTTCTGTTTGAAATAACCCATCGAAACATATTGCCAAATATCCCGCGATAAGTCAATCAAGATCGTATCCAAGCGCTTCAGGCCATCAAAATAGGCTGCTAAATTATCGTAATGCTCTATTTGAGTGGTGTATTGACTACGTTTGATACCTAAATCTGCATGTAATTTTGCCGCAAATTGTGGCCAATTAATGTCAGGAAACGCAACCTGATGCGCATTGAAGTTACCCGTCGCGCCACCGAATTTACCCGTAAAGGGAACTTGTGCTAACAAGTCCAATTGACGATTTAAACGCTCTGCGAATACCTTAATTTCCTTACCCAAACGCGTAGGCGAAGCTGGCTGTCCATGTGTATGTGCTAACAAAGGAATCTCTTTCCACTCTGTTGCGTAAGCCTCTAAAGTGGCTACAACCGCCTGATAAGCAGGCAAAATTACATCACGATGCGCCTCTGCTAAAGAAAGTGGAATCGCCGTATTATTAATATCCTGAGACGTTAAGCCAAAGTGAATAAACTCCACAAATGGGCTCATATCGCCAGGAAGGGCTAACATTCGGTCTTTGATAAAATACTCGACCGCCTTCACATCGTGGTTAGTTACCTTCTCCGTATCCTTAATCCAGGTTGCGTCCGCTTCCGAAAAATTCGTATACATCGAACGCAAGGCAGCATAATTTTCCTTAGGGAAGCCTTTTAAGGGGGCCAAAGGAATCTCACACAAAGCAATAAAGTATTCGATTTCAACGCGCACACGGTATTGAATCAGTCCAAATTCAGAAAAATAAGGAGCCAGTGCGGCGGTTTGTTTACGGTAGCGACCATCAACAGGTGATATGGCAGTCAATAAATTTAATTCCATGCTATCTTATCAAAGCACAAAGGTACAACAATTTAAAAATTATCCGTAATTTCAAGCATGCTAAGTCCACGCTACCTTTCAATCCTATTGGCCTTCGTCATCGCTGGTGTAGCGACGGCCTTCATTTCGTTTTTGCCAAATTCGGATTCCGCCACTCTTTTTGTCGGATTTATCAGTGTACTGATATTTGGCTCGATACTCATTTACTTCGCCCTAGATAACCTCGTTTTCAAGGAAGTAAACGAATTATATGACCAAATCAAGCAAATCAAGAAAAAGAGCTTCCCCTTGATTTCACGCAAGCAATTAATCCAAAAAGAGAATCCCATCGAGCTCTTAAAAAGTGAATTAACCTACTACGTTTCCACCACAGAAGATGAAGTAAAGGAGTTAAAAAAAGCAGCCGTCTATCGCCAAGAATTTCTAGCAGACGTCTCCCACGAACTCAAAACACCCATTTTTGCCGCTCAAGGCTTCGTTCATACGCTATTAGATAACCCAAATGAAAGCCCAGAAATACGCCAAAAATTCCTCGAAAAAGCTGCTAAAAGTTTAGATGGCTTAGATATCTTAGTGAAAGATCTTTTGACCGTATCTCAAATCGAAACCGGAGCCATCAAGATCGAAAAGAAACGCATTAATTTGCGTCCCATGATTGAAGAAATTTTTGAACAGTTAGAGGGCAAGGCCAAAAAACGCGGCGTAAAATTATCTTTAAATTGCACAGATGAAGCAATTGATGTAAAAGCCGACGCGCAAAAGATTGAACAAGTTTTAGTTAATCTCGTGGACAACGGCATCAAATATGGCAACCAAGATGGCAAAGTAACCGTCTTAATCGAAGACCGTAAAAAATCTTATTTGATTTCGGTCAAAGACAATGGGCCAGGCATTTCCGAAAAACACCTTCCTCGCCTTTTTGAGCGCTTCTACCGCGTAGACAAAAGCCGCACTAAACTTAGCGGAGGAACCGGCCTAGGACTTTCCATCGTAAAGCACATCGTTCAAGCCCATGGTAGTAAAATCCAAGTAGAATCGAAATTAGATAAGGGAACGAGTTTTAGCTTTAAGCTGGAGAAAGCGATATAAAAAGGCATTAGCCTTTTTATATCTCAAAGCACAAAGAATAAAGCAAAAAGCACAGAGTTGGAATACAAAAAGGGACGAAAAACGTCCCTTTTTGTATGAATTCAGGAAGAAGGATAAAGAGTAGAGATAGGAGATTATAGAGTATAGATGTGGAATAAAGAAATACTCAATAAATTCCTAGCTCTTTCGTAAGGTTTAAAAGGACTTTTTGCGAAAATTATGACGCAGGCCAATTTTGCATTTTTTACCAAGAGTTTAAATTTTTTATTGTGGCTATAAAATATGACGTAGGCCATTTTTAGCCACATTTTTTCAGAGGTTTAAAAGGACTTTTTGCGAAAATTATGACGCAGGCCAATTTTGCAAAAAGTCCTTTTAAACCGCCCCTTCAGTCAACCTCTCCGCATTCTCCGCAATCCTCAACTGCTCGATAAAATCAGCAATTTCCCCGTCCATTACGACAGGTAGGTTATATACGGTTAAGCCAATGCGGTGATCGGTGACGCGGCCTTGAGGATAATTATATGTTCTGATTTTGTCCGAACGATCACCTGTGCCTACCATTAACTTACGATTGCCAGCAATTTCGGCGTTGCGTTTGGCTAATTCTATTTCATATAAACGAGAACGTAAAACGGTCATCGCTCGGTCAAAGTTTTTGATCTGGGAGCGCTCATCCTGACATTGCACGACTAAACCAGACGGAATGTGGGTTACACGAACCGCGGAATAAGTGGTATTTACGGACTGACCACCTGCTCCAGAAGAACAGAAAGTATCTTTCCGAATATCATTCATATTGATTTGGACGTCTACCTCATCTGCTTCAGGCATCACGGCAACCGTAGCGGCGGACGTGTGAATTCGGCCGGCAGATTCTGTTGCGGGAACACGTTGAACGCGGTGAACGCCGGATTCAAATTTCATTTTGGCATATACATCCTCGCCTTGAACAGACGCGATAATTTCTTTGTAACCGCCGGCTGTGCCGTCGGTGAAGTCCATGATTTGGAAAGTCCAGCCCATTTTTTCTGCATAACGCTGGTACATGCGAAAGATGTCTCCGGCAAAAATCGACGCTTCATCGCCACCGGCACCAGCACGAACTTCGAGGATACAGTCCTTCGAATCGTTCGGATCGCGGGGAATTAACATCTCCTTTAAAACCTCTTGCATTTCTTTTTCCGCTGGCACTAATTCTTCTAATTCCGCTTTGGCCATATCGCGAAAATCCTCATCTTTTTCCGTAGCGATCACCTGTTTCGCCTCCTCGATGGAGCCTAGCAAGTTTTGGTAAAGCAAATACTGCTCGACGATCTTTTGCAAATCCTTGTATTCCTTACTTAAGGTCTTGAATCTCTTCAAGTCCGATACCACCTCTGGCATCGCAATTTGTTGCTCTACTTCTAAAAATCTTTCTCGGATGGCCTCCAGCTGCTCCAGCATAACATTTTGGTTTTAAAAAACGTTGCAAAGATAGTAATTAAATCCATTGCCCTTTGTGCTCGTTTAGAATACCTTTGTATATAATTCCCAAAACCATGAAAACAGCTTCCCTCCTTTTCGCTTTAATCGCTTTACAAGCCTGCGATTTTTCACAACGTATTGATACGGCGGCTGCCGTGAAGGAGATGAAATCAAGACAAGTGAAGCGCGTTTTACCTCAAGACATCGTCAATCAAGTGGACACGTGGGGACAAGAAATTCAATCTAAAGGTGCCACAAAACTGGATAGTGCGACGAAAGCATTGTCTATTTCTGTTCGAGTAGGAGCTCCAGCTAATTTGAAATTAACTTTTCAAGATGCCAAGATGGTGGAGATTATGGATGCGCTAGATTATTCGATAGGCCAAAAACAAGACATCCCGCCCTCTATCCAAAAAAATACCGCTGGCGATAGCCTATACTATTTCTATACTTCCGAAGCAGGGAAAATTACCGTTTTAGGATTCGCTAAGAATGTCGTGGTCCAAAATATGGATAAACCTTTGATTAAATAAGGTTCCGTTCGAGGATTTGATTGATCTGGAAATTGACTTCCCGTAAATGCGGGTCTGAAATTTCCTTCGAAAGCGGCTTGCCTGTAAAAAATGCCTGAACATGCTGTTGAACAAGCCCGTGCAATAAACTCGGCTCTAATTCAATGGATTGGAGCAATTCTTGGGCATGTGACCACAGGTTTTGGGTTAAAACTCCTGCCAAAAGCATCGCCTTATGAATCTTTTTGCGCTCATCACCACTAACTAAATACATCGCATCTGTGATGTCTTTTGCCAAAGCGACCAAGGTATTTTGAGTTTCCTCTACTAAAACCTCCAGGCAAATCGGCATGTTATCTAACTTGATTCTACGACCTGATTCGAGGTGTTGAACGGGGAAAAAGACCCCCATCTGGTTCGTGCTCTCTCGAGCTGGATCGTATAATAAATTTGCCTCCGCTAAGGAAAATGTGCCTGTTACGAGAACGAGAGTGGCATATTTGGGCAATAATAATTCTTTCAACACTTCCGAATAGGCCGTTTCTGGTACGCACAAGAAAAAAACGGTAGCGGCTGATTCAGAGAAATCTAAATCTTCTTGCACTTTCGCATTATATAGATAGGAAACCAAGTCTTTTGCCTTCGAGGGCTCTCGACTAAAAACTTCTTGAACAGAATTTCCGGCATTTTCTAGGGCCTTTGCGATGTGCCAGGTGACATTGCCGGCTCCGATAAACGATATTTTAAAACTCATGTGGTGGTCTCCAGTTTAGCACCCACAAATGGTGCCCATTGTTCATCCAAAATTCCTGAAAAATTTCGCAAAAACATAACAAATGAAGGTCTAAATGGCTGGCGCGTCAAAACCATCCCCGCCTCTTCTGGAGTCATATGCCCCTTCTTAGAATTACAATACTTGCAGGCAGTAATCAAATTATCCCACGAGGTGCGCCCCTGACGTGATTTAGGCAACACATGATCCATCGTCAAATAATCTTTCGAACCACAATATTGGCAGGTAAAATTATCTCGTTTTAAGATGTTTTGGCGATTCAACATCACCCCTTTGAAGGGGAAATAGACATAACGCTTCAAGCGAATGACCGAAGGATAGGGGAAAGTTTTCGAAACAGAGTGTAATTTTTCAGTTTTTGATTCCGCGACTAATTCTGCCTTATTTAAGTAGACCAAAAGAAAGGCCTTAGGCATGGAACAAATCGTAAGCGCGCTGTAATCCTGATTTAAAACTAACACTTTCTGAGCCATAGACAAACCGTTTTAATTTGCTCTACAATTTAAAAAATAATCAGCTGAATTGGAAGGGTTTAGCATTGCTTTTTTGTTAAGAATTCAAGGAATTAGGTCCTATTTTGTAGATTTGCATAAAATAAACAATTGCCATGTCCTCTTTATTGGAAAAAATCAAACAGCTTTCATCTGAAATCACCCCAGACAGCCTAGCAAATCGCCACCACATTCACGCGAATCCGGAATTGTCTTATCAGGAATTTCAGACGCAAGCGTATGTTTTAAAACAATTAGAGCAGATGGGGATTCAGGCTAAAAAAATCGCAAACACCGGCCTCATCGCCGAAATCAAAGGCAAAAATCCAGACAAAAAAGTCGTCGCACTTCGCGCTGACATGGATGCCTTACCCATTCTAGAAACAAACGACGTTCCCTATAAATCAAAAAATCCAGGTGTAATGCACGCCTGCGGACACGATGTCCACACCGCGTCCCTTTTAGGAACAGCCCACATTTTACAGCAGGTCCGCGGCGAATTCGAAGGCACCATCAAATTACTTTTCCAACCGGCAGAAGAAAAAGCGCCAGGCGGAGCAAGTATTATGATCAAAGAAGGTGCTTTACAAAATCCGATTCCCGCAAGCATCTATGGCCAACACGTCGCCACCAATGTTCCCGTAGGCAAAATCGGTTTCCGCGAGGGAATGTACATGGCTAGCACGGATGAAATCTACATTAAAGTAATCGGCAAAGGAGGGCACGGCGCTATGCCCGATGCCTGTATCGATCCGATTCTGATCGCCTCCCATATCATTGTGGCGATGCAACAAATTATCTCCCGAAATAAGAATCCGAAACTTCCATCCGTCTTAAGTTTTGGCAAAATCGAAGGCATGGGAGCCACAAATGTCATTCCAAACGAAGTAAACATAGCCGGTACCTTCCGCGCTATGGACGAAATTTGGCGAGCTGAAGGTCTAGAGAAAATGAAAAAACTCGCCGAAGGCATCGCAGACGCGATGGGCGGCCGGGTGGAATTCGAAGTTGTAAAAGGATATCCTTTCTTACAAAATAATCCAGAACTGACTCGACGTTCTAAAGCCGCTGCCATCGAATATATAGGTGCCGAAAACGTAGTCGACCTTGATCTTTGGATGGCTGGCGAAGACTTCGCTTTCTATACTCACCACGTGGATGCCTGTTTCTACCGTTTAGGAATTCGCAATGAAGAGCGAGGAATTACGAGCGGAGTGCACACGCCGAGTTTTGATATTGATGAAAAAGCGCTGGAAATTGGACCGGGTTTAATGGCATGGTTAGCAGTGAAAGAATTGGAAGCTTAACATTTTGCTTAGACTCCTTTAAAGCATAGAGCACAAAGCATAAAGAATAAAGTTTGAATCTCCTACGGAGATGGATTTAGTTAATTATCTATACTCTCTTATCTCGTTTATTCTTTGTGCTTTATGCTTTATTCTTTAAAATTTTAGGGCCGAAACTCGGCCTCAAAAATTAAATAGGAAATTGAAGCGGATCCGGCCATCTGAATTCGTATTTCAATTCGTGGCAGATCTTATCTCCCGAAACAACTTTTCCGCCTAAACAAGTAACAGAATAATCCCAATATCCTACGGGCATACCGCGACGTTCGATATCGTTTTCGCCTACATCTCCTTTTGAGGGATGAATAGGAGCTACAATATTATAAATGCCAGAGTCGATTTTTTCGGCAGCTAAAGCGATGAGTGCTACTACATCATCTTTGTGCACATAGTTGATCGGGCAATTTGCACCGTCATTTCGTTTGCCAGAAAAATACTTTGCCACATAACGATCGCCGCCCATTAAACCCGCCAATCGTAAGATGACAGTGGGGATTTTGGAAGAGGTGACGATTGCTTCGGCTTTAGCCATCAACGAATCGTCATTAATACCAGAATTCTCATCAACGGTATCCGACACGTTCGAATATACTGAAGTAGATGAAAGAAAAATAAGCTTTTTAGCAGAGGAAGCAGATAAATTATCTACCCATTCCTGTAAAATAGCTAAATAAGTTTCTTCTGAATTTTTCTTGCGACGAGGTGGAATCGCCCAAATTTGGACTTCCGCACCATTCATCGATGACCAATTCTCAGTCGACATTTCTGGCTCGGCTCTGAATTCTATCACACTGATTTTCGGGTGAGCTGCTTGTGGATGGACACTCGATGCCGAAACACGCACATCCATGTCCGCTAAAGCTAATTTAAATGCCAATGGTGCGCCTACCCAACCGCCCCCGTAAATACTTATCGTCTTTTTCATATAATTTTGCACCTTTGGAACAATTGAATCGCAAAGATAGTTAGAGACCTATGAATAAAATGTTTTTTGTGCCTTTTATAAGTATTGTCATATTTGCACTTGACTATTATGTGTGGATGGCGGTCAAAACCGCATTTCGAAACTCCCGACATAACATTCAAACTACAGCAAAATATATTTTCTGGGGATTTACGCTATTCATTCTATTGGGAATCTTATCTTATAATGCATTACCTCTGAACGCTTGGAAAAATGAAATTAGGATCACCTTTATGGCGATTGTGATGATATCTGTTATCACTAAACTGTTTATTATTATCTTCTTGTTGATAGAAGACATCACCCGCTTTTTTAGGTGGGGCACAAAAAAGATTCTCAAAAAAGACCCTAGCGCCATTTCTCGCCACGAATTCTTGTCTCAAGCGGCTTTGGCGGTGGGAGCAGTTCCGGCGGCTACCTTTGCCTTTGGCATTATCTCGGGGGCCCACGACTACACAGTAGAACATATTCCCTTACATATCAAAGCTTTGCCTTCTGCCTTTAAAGGCCTGAAAATCGCGCAAATTTCCGACATTCATACCGGGTCATTCTTCAATAAAACGGCAGTTAAAGGTGGGGTGGAAATGCTCATGCGGGAAAAACCAGATGTCGTATTCTTCACAGGGGACTTAGTTAATAATGAGTCCAAAGAAGTGCAAAATTACTTCGACGTATTTAATAAGGTCAAAGCTCCTTTAGGCGTATTTAGCACTTTAGGTAATCACGATTATGGGGATTACGTACGCTGGAATAGCCCAGCTGCTAAAAAGCAAAATCTGAAAGACTTAATGAAGGCGCACGAATTACTAGGCTGGGATCTTTTAATGGATGAACATCGCTTCTTAGAAGAATCAGGAGAAAAATTAGCCATTATTGGTGTCCAAAACATCGGATTAGGTCGATTCCCTTGGTATGGTAACCTCGAGAAGGCGCATAAAGGAACAGAGGATGCATCTGCGAAACTCTTGCTATCTCACGACCCAACCCACTGGAATGCCGAGGTGACTAAAAAATACAAAGACATCGACGTGGCCTTTGCGGGCCATACGCACGGTGCACAATTTGGCGTTAAAATAGCCGAAATGCGCTGGTCCCCTGCCCAATATGTCTACAAACAATGGGCTGGATTATATAAAGAAGGCGATCAACAAATTTATGTGAATCGCGGTTATGGCTATTTAGGGTATCCGGGAAGGGTGGGGATGCCGCCGGAAATCTCCATATTTACTTTATCCTAAGTTTAGAGCATAAAGAATAAAGCACAAAGCATAAAGGAGATTAGAGAGAGGAAAGTATAGAGTAGAGATGGTGAATGGTAAATGGTAAATTTTCCTCCGGACTTCGGACTCATTCCCTTCGGACTGACTAGTAGAGATGGTAAATGGTAAGTGGTGAATGGTGAATGATCCTCCGGACTATTTCCCTCCGGACTGACTACTGGCTACTGACTACTGGCTACTGACAAGATTAGAGATAATAGAGTAGAGAGTAGAGATGGTAAATGGTAAATGTTCCTCCGGACTTCGGACTCATTCCCTTCGGACTACCTACTAAATAGAGTAGAGTTTGTAGAGTAAAGAGCAACGCGTTTTTTTGAAATTGTGTTTAATTTTAGGTTTGCCTGAACCAGAAATTATTGCACAGCACAATTTGGGTTTAGGCAAAGCTAAAACATCACAATTTTGAAAATAGCATTTGCCTTTATCTAAAAAAAAGCTAAATTTGCATCCCTATTAATTGGTTTCGTGGCCGAGTGGCTAGGCAGAGGTCTGCAAAACCTTCTACAGCGGTTCGAATCCGCTCGAAACCTCCAAAAACCTTCCAAACTGGAAGGTTTTTTTATGTCCATACCATTGATACAATTTTATCTAAAAATTATTCTATTTTATTCCAAAGGCTTATTTTGAAAAATTCTAAATAATAATTTGAATTAAAAAAATACAAAAAATGAATAGACATTTAATTGTTTCATAAAAAATCGAATTGTAATTTTGCGCACTGAATTAATATGAGAAAATCTATATTTATGTGTTGCAAAAAATTAACTCTCGTTAAGTTTCTATTTTCCTTCCAAATCTTACTGGCTACTACGACAGCGATGTTTGCACAAGATGCAGCAGAAGGTGAAACATTATTTAAAAACAATTGCGCGGCTTGTCACGCATCCACTGACGAAATATTGTTAGGTCCTGGTCTAAAGGGAATTAGCGAACGTCGTCCGATCGAATGGATCGTTAAATGGGTACACAATCCTCAAGCAGTTATCGCTTCAGGTGACAAGTATGCAAATGACTTGTACAATAAGTTCAACAAGGCGGCAATGACTCCTTATCCGAACTTCTCAGAAGCTCAAATCAAAGGAATTGTTGCTTATATCGATGCTTCTAATGCAGCTCCGGCAGCGGGTGCGGCTCCAGCAGCAGGTGCAGCAGCTCCGGCAGCTCAATCCTCTGGAGGGATGATGGAAGTGCTTTTGGTAGGATTATTAATTATCATGGTAGTCGTATTAATCGCTTTATTATCGATCGTTAACTCACTTAGTAAGTTAGCGAAAGCGGAGCAAGAAGGAGGCAAACCATTTTTCGAAAGAGTGGCAGAGAACGCAAAATCGTTAGCTGCTAATTCGGCAGTAAAGACGGGTATACTTGTTTTGGCCCTATTATTAGGCGGTAAAGCAACGATCGATGCAGCTTACGGTATAGGTATCCACCAAGGATATGCGCCGGAGCAGCCCATTCAGTTTTCTCACAAACTTCACGCAGGTCAATACCAAATCAACTGTAATTATTGCCACACAGGTGTTTATGCTGGAAAAGGCGCGAACATTCCTTCGGCAAACATTTGTATGAATTGCCACAACGCAATCAAGCGTGAGTCCCCAGAAATTCAAAAAATCTATAAGGCCTTAGAAAAGGACGAGCCTATTCAATGGGTGCGTGTTCATAACTTACCTGATTTGGCCTACTTCAACCACTCACAACACACCAATGTAGGTGGTTTAGAGTGTACGAACTGCCACGGCGAAGTCGAAAAAATGGAAGTGGTAGAGCAACGTTCTTCATTAACTATGGGCTGGTGTATCGATTGTCACCGTCAAACGGACGTGAATGCAAAAGGCAACGCTTACTATGATAAATTAGTGGAGGTTCACAATAAGGATAGCAAAACTCCTTTGAAAGTTCAAAACATCGGTGGCTTAGAGTGCTCTAAGTGTCACTATTAATAGAAATTAAATAGATTCAATTTTAGTCTGAATAAGAAAGATTATATGGAAAATTCGAACAAGAGGTATTGGAAAGGGATTGAGGAGTTAACCAATGAGCCATCGTTTGTCAAAAATATCCACAATGAGTTTGGCAATATGCCATCTGAATCGGATGCGAAAGGGGATTCTTTAGTAGATGGTGCGAGCACGCATCGTCGTGATTTTCTGAAAACGTTAGGTTTTGGGGTAGCCGCTGTTTCTTTAGCAGCCTGTGAGTCTCCAGTAAAGAATTCGATTCCCTACTTAAACAAGCCAGAAGATGTAGAACCTACGATCGCAAACTGGTACGCCTCTACTTATACAGACGGAGGCGACTACGCATCTATCTTAGTAAAGACGCGCGAAGGTCGTCCGATCAAAATCGAAGGAAACAAAGCGTCGTCTATTTCGAAGGGAGTACTTTCGGGTCGTGCGCATGCCTCTGTTTTGAGTCTATATGATAACGAGAAATTAAAAGGTCCTCAGGCTGCTGGAAAAGCAACTGATTGGAATCAATTAGATAAAGCATTTACAGCAAAATTAGCAGAGGTGGCTGCCAAAGGTGGTCAAATCCGCATCGTCTCTAATACAATTCTTTCTCCTACTACGAAGAAAGTAATCAATGAATTCGCGGCGAAATACCCTACAGCACAACACATTACCTATGACGCAAACCCAGCTTATGGTTTAACACAAGCACATGGTGGCGTTTTACCTAACATTGATTTCAGCCAAGCAAAGACAATCGTTTCTATAGGTGCTGATTTCTTAGGTTCATGGATTGCTCCTACCGAGTTTGCGGCACAATGGGCGATCACTCGCCGTGTTAGTTCTGAAAAAGGGGGTAAAAAAGATATGTCTCGTCACTACCAATTTGAGACTATCCTTTCTAACACAGGTGCTAACGCAGATTACCGTGCCTCTTACAAACCATCTCAAGAGGGTTTAATAGCCGTTGCGTTGTACAATGCAGTAGCTAAATTAACAGGAGCAGCTAGCATCGCTGGTGCATCCGTTAAAGTAGATCACTTAGAGAAAGCAGCGAAGGATTTAGTAGCTTCTAAAGGAGCTTCGATCATCGTAGCTGGTTCGAATGACCCAGAGGTTCAAAAAATTGTTGCTGCTACCAACGCTTTAGTAGGCGCTTATGGCACGACTATCAATACAGGCTTAGCTGTAAATTACCGTCAAGGTAACGACATGGCGATGGCTAATTTCATTAAAGAAGCTAGCGCTGGTACAGTTGCCGCCGTGATCTTCTATAATGCAAACCCAGTGTATAACCACCCAATGGGTGCGGCTCTTGCAGCAGCGCTTCCTAAGGTAGGTCTTAGCTTAGCAACAAACGATCGTGCTGATGAGACGGCGTCATTATGTCAATTCATCGCACCAGATTCTCACTTCTTAGAGTCTTGGAATGATGCAGAGCCGAAAGCTGGTTTCTATTCATTAACTCAACCTACGATCTCTACGATCTTCAAAACACGTCAAGCGCAGTCAAGTTTCTTAACTTGGGCAGGTTTGTCAGCTAACTTTGAAGCTTACTTAGAAAGCAACTGGGAGCAAAACATATTAAAAGGTGGTAAAGTAGCTTGGAACAATGCCTTGCATGATGGTGTATTCGAACCGAATGTAGCAACGGTTTCTTCTGCTAGTCCAGCAGTAGATGTGAACGCTGCGGCAGCTGCCATCGGCAAAACGTATACAGCCTCTTCTACTGGTTTAGAAATCGTTATTTATGAGAAAGTAGGTTTAGGTACAGGTTCTCAAGCCAACAACCCTTGGTTGCAAGAATTCCCTGAGCCAGTGTCTAAAGCATGTTGGGACAATTATGCAGCTATCTCGCAACCCACTGCTACTAAATTAAATTTAAAGCAAGGTGATGTAGTTGAAGTAAGCGCGAAAGGATATAAAGTATCTCTTCCAGTTTTAGTTCAACCAGGCCAAGCTCAAGATACGATTGCCATTGCCATCGGTTACGGTCGCACGAAAGCAGGTAAGTCTGCTGACGGTGTGGGGGTAAACGCTTATCCATTCATCTCAGAAGTAAACGGAGCTTGTGTAGGAACTTGCACACAAGGTGTTTCTATCACAGCAACTGGCGAAACAAAAGAAATCGCTCAAACGCAAACGCACCAAACGGTGATGGGTCGTCAAGCAGTCGTTCAAGAGACGATGTTAGCTGACTTTGCGAAAAATGCAAAAGCAGGAAGCTTCACTCCCCGCGTGAAAACGTCTGAAGGAGAAAAGGATGCGACTGATTTAACGCTTTGGAACGGTCACGAATACAATAACCACGCGTGGGGTATGGTGATCGACTTAAATACCTGTACCGGATGTTCTGCCTGTGTGATTTCCTGTTCAGCAGAAAACAACGTTCCTGTAGTAGGCCGTCAAGAGGTAATCAACCGTCGTGAGATGCACTGGATGCGTATCGACCGGTACTACTCATCTGACGCTGAGGTAGAAGATTTGAAAGGTTTAGAAATTGCATCTGATAATCCAGAGGTAGTTTTCCAACCGATGTTATGCCAACACTGTAATAATGCTCCTTGCGAGACTGTTTGTCCCGTATTAGCGACGACTCACTCGACGGAAGGTTTGAATCAAATGACGTATAACCGTTGTATCGGTACACGTTATTGCGCAAATAACTGCCCATACAAAGTGCGCCGTTTCAACTGGTTCCGTTATTACCAAACAGATGACTTCGATTTCCACTTTAATAACGATTTAGGTCGTATGGTGATTAACCCAGACGTGACTGTTCGTTCTCGTGGAGTAATGGAAAAATGCTCGATGTGCGTTCAACGTATTCAAGCTGGTAAGTTAGAAGCGAAGAAAGAGAAGCGTCGTCCAGTGGATGGAGAGATTCAAGTAGCTTGTGCTCAATCTTGTCCTACGAATGCCATTACTTTTGGAGATATGAACGATCCAGCATCTGAGATCTCTAAATTATTAATAGTAGAAAAAGAGGGTCGAGCTTTCCACGTAATCGAAGAGATTAACGTGAAGCCTAATGTCTCCTACTTGAAAAAAGTTCGTAACAAGGATGCTAAAAAAGCATAATTTTTTAATCGTAAAACAGTAAATAAAAATATGTCGCACGTTGTATCACCCATAAGAGAGAAACTAGTTACTGGTGGAAAATCTTATTCAGATGTTACCCACGATATTTGCAAGCAAGTAGAAGGAGAGCCTACGAAAGAATGGAAAATTGCATTCGGGATCTCTTGTCTTGTATTCATTTATGGTGCTTATTGCCTTTTCTACACTTGGTGGCAAGGTATTGGTGTTTGGGGATTAAATAAAACCGTAGGTTGGGCTTGGGATATCACGAACTTCGTTTGGTGGGTGGGTATCGGTCACGCGGGAACCTTGATCTCAGCTGTGTTACTATTATTCCGTCAAAAATGGAGAACTTCCATCAACCGCTCAGCGGAGGCGATGACGATCTTTGCTGTACTTTGTGCTGCCTCGTTTATCTTAGCCCACATGGGCCGTCCTTGGTTAGCTCACTGGGCTTTACCACTTCCCAATACCTATGGTTCCTTATGGGTTAACTTTAACTCTCCGTTGGTTTGGGACGTATTTGCGATTTCGACGTATTTATCCGTTTCTTTATTATTCTGGTATATGGGTCTTGTGCCGGATTTGGCTACGATTCGTGACCGTGCGACTACAGCAGGACGTAAGTTCTGGTATGGCTTATTCAGCTTAGGTTGGACAGGTTCTTCTAAGACGTGGGCGCGTTATGAGTACATGTCCTTAATCTTAGCAGGTATCTCTACGCCACTTGTACTTTCGGTTCACACGATTGTATCGATGGACTTTGCGACGTCTGTTATCCCAGGATGGCACACGACGATCTTCCCTCCCTACTTCGTGGCGGGTGCGATTTTCTCTGGTTTCGCGATGGTACAAACCTTATTGTTAATCACACGGGTGGTTTTCAAATTAGAAGACTATATCACGATCGAGCATATCGAAATGATGAACATCGTTATCACGGTAACTGGTTCAGTAGTAGGTATCGCTTATTTAACTGAATTCTTTATCGCTTGGTATTCTGGTGTAGAATATGAAAGTTATGCCTTCATTAACCGGGCTACTGGTCCATATTGGTGGGCTTATTGGATGATGATGACGTGTAACGTTATCTCTCCCCAGTTATTCTGGTCGAAGGCGATTCGTACGAACTTAATGGCATCCTTTATTTTATCTATTGTTGTAAACGTAGGTATGTGGTTTGAGCGTTTCGTTATTATCGTGACGTCTTTACACCGTGATTATTTACCATCCTCTTGGGCGATGTTCTCTCCTACGATGTATGATATTGGTGATTATATCTTCTCATTCGGTTTATTCTTTACCTTATTCTTCTTATTCGCTAAGTTCTTACCAGTGGTAAACATGGCAGAAGTGAAGGCGGTAATGAAAGGCGTTTCGACAGAGTTTACGATTAAACGTATTAAGCCAACAAAAAAAACCGAAGAGTAATTCTATTTAGCAATTTCGAAATTAAAACAATATGAGTTCGACAACTAACTACATTTTGGGAGTATACGACGATGAGGACGAGGTTTTACATGCAGTAAGTGCGGTAAAAGCCAAAGGAATCAAAGTAGAAGATGTATATTCTCCATTTCCTATTCACGGATTAGACGTAGCCGTAGGTCATGAGCGTACACGTTTACCCATCGCGGCATTTATGTTCGGTACCTTAGGGATGATCTGTACTTTTGGGTTAATCAGCTACACGATGGTTTTTGATTGGCCTATGATTATCGGGGGTAAAGATTTCTTTGCTCTTCCTAACTGGATTCCAATTGCCTTTGAGGGAACGGTTTTATTCACGGCTTTTGGCCTAGTTTCTACCTTCTGTATCTCCAATGATTTATGGCCGGGTAATAAGACGCTTCCTTTAGATGTTCGTACGACAGATGATAAATTTGTGATGGCGATCAATGTGGATAAAAATAAAGTAAGTGCAGCTGACATCAAGAAAGCCTTGAAGGATTCAGGAGCAGTTGAAATAAATGTTAAAAACTAAACGAATAATTCTCAAGAAGATATGTTCAATTCTATATATAAATTCACTTTACTAGCCGGCCTAACAGCAGGTCTATTCTCTTGCGGAACGGATCCGAATGATACAGGTACGGAGTATGCGCCTAATATGTATAATTCAGTAGGTTACGAGCCTTTGACGCAATTAGCAGGTGACACCAATAAAATCAACCCTTTAGGGATGAACATGCGTCTACCCGTTTCAGGTACGGTATCTCGTAAACATTATACGGGTGCTGATAGCATTCAACAAGCTTTTTTAGCGCAAGAATTATTAGCTAAAACAGTTCCTACGGATAGCCTTTCTTATTCAGCGGCTTTATTAGATAATCCATTAGCGGCGACACCTGAAAATATCGAAGCGGGAAAAGAACAATACGAGCGTTTCTGCCAACACTGCCATGGTGAAGGTGGTAAAGGAGATGGTTTAGTAGCTAAAGCGTATAAAGGTGTACCAGTTTACTCCAGTGATGCATTAAAAGACGTTAATGACGGACATATCTACCACGTGATTACACATGGTAAAGGACGTATGTGGCCTCATGGCTCACAGATTTCCTCAGAGAACCGTTGGAAAATCGTACTTTATGTACATGAGTTACAAAAACAATAAGATTTAAATTAGTTCATTTAAAATAGAGAATAAAATGGCGGGACATTCACATTTTTCCCCAGCAAACGTAGAAGAGCATTTTGACTTCAATCAGGAAGGCAAAAAAAGAATTTTCTATGCTTTCATCGCAGGCCTTGTTGCTTTAGTTATCGGTATTTATCTTTTGTCTAAAGGAGAAGCAGGTGGTCATGAAGTAGCGGCAGCAGGACATGAGGCAGTAAAAGCGGGACACGAAGCAGCGGCAGAACATGTTTCTGGTGGTGCGGTATCTCACCAAACTGGAGTGGAAGAGCACTACGATTGGACTAATCGCATTTGGGCTAATGTTTGGTTAAATGCTGTTTTCTTTACGGGTATCGCCGTAGTAGGTATGTTCTTTGTTTCATTACAATACTTAACAAAGTCAGGTTGGTCTTCTGTCATGAAACGTGTTCCTGAGGCTTTCCCTAAGTTCTTATACATTTCGTTGCCTATCTTGATTTTAGTATTCTTATTTAAAGGGGATGTGATTTTCCACTGGATGCACCACGGTGTAACAGAAGTAGGAAATGAAAACTATGATAAAATCATCGCAGGAAAGTCGGGTTATTTGAATAAAAACTTCTTCTTAATTCGTTTGGTTGTATTTGGCGGATTGTGGATCCTTCTTTGGAAAATGTTACGTAAAAAATCATTAGAAGAGGATTTAAATGGCGGAACGGAATACTTCCATCAATTAGTTAAAATTGGAACAGCATTCATCGTCATCTTCGGTGCCTCTAGCTCTATGTTCGCCTGGGACTGGGTAATGTCGATCGATACGCACTGGTTCTCTACGATGTTCGGTTGGTATATGTTTGCCTCCTGGCACGTGACCACTTATGCGGTCATCGTATTAGCTATTTTGTACTTAAAAGACAAAGGTTTAATGGGTTATGTAAACGAAAATCATTTACATGATTTAGGTAAGTTTATGTTTGCCTTCTCTATCTTCTGGACATACGTTTGGTTCGAGCAATTCCTATTGATCTACTATGCAAACATACCAGAAGAGACCATTTATTTCTTAGAGCGTTGGGAAGGTCATAATAAAATCTACAAGGCATCAGAAATATTAATGGTAATTCTAAACTTCTTGTTGCCTTTCTTAGTTTTAATGACACGTGATGCGAAGAGAACGCGTATTTTCTTAAAAATCGCAGCTTTCTTAATTATTGCTGGTCACTATATTGATTTTTACCAAATGATTATGCCAGGTGTTGTAGGTAAACATGGCGGTTACGGTTTAGTCGAATTTGGAATGGTTACCGTGTTTGCCTCTGTGTTCATTTATGTGATTTCAGACGAATTAACTAAGGCTAGTTTAGTGGCTAAAAACCACCCATTCTTGCCAGAAGCTTTACACCACGATATTTAATTTTTGAACTTCTATTAAAATAACAATTATGTTTTACCTAATAGGTCTTTTATCAATTATCTTCTTTGCTCTTGCTATTTCTGTAATAAGCAAAAGTATAAAGTTGAATAAATCTTTAGTTGCAGATGAAAATACAGATGACGCACTAGATTCAAATAATAATGCCAATGCGTACGGAATGATCATCTTCTGGGCATTAGGAACGATTGCAGGTGTTTGGTCATTTATGGTGGCGAAGCCAGATTTCTTACCGATAGCTGCTTCAGAACACGGATTAAAGACTGATTCAATGTTTTGGACATCAATGGCTGTGGTAACGCTAGCGTTTTTTGTCTCCAATACCTTATTATTATACTTTGCTTTCAAATACCGTTATAACAAAAACAGAAAAGCGACTTTCTACCCAGTTAACCACAAATTAGAATTGATTTGGACGGTTATCCCTGCTATTGTCATGGCCATCCTTGTATTTACAGGCTGGAGAACTTGGCGAGATATTACTTCTCAAGCACCAAGCGATGCAGTTGTTATTGAAATCACAGGACATCAATTTGGCTGGTATGTACGCTACGCAGGTAATGACGATAATCAATTAGGAAATTTCAATTATAAATTAATTGATGAAACTAATAATATCGGTATTGACTTCACGGATAAGAATTCATTTGACGACTTTACAGCAACAGAACTACACTTACCTAAGGGCAAGCCTGTTTTATTAAAAATTAAAGCTCAGGACGTATTGCACTCGGTTTATTTACCATTCCACCGAGTGAAAATGGACGCAGTTCCAGGTATGCCGACTAAGTTCTGGTTCACGCCTAACATCTCTACAGATGAAATGCGAGCTAAATTAGGCAAGAAGGATTTCAACTTTAAGGTAAATTGTACAGAAGTTTGTGGCCGCGGTCATTTCGGAATGTCCATTACTGTTTTGGTGGATGAGCCGGAAGATTACAAAAAATGGTGTGCGGAACAAAAGCCATTCTTAACTACGAATCCTACTTATTTAGCTAAAGTTCCAGATAACTTAAAAGCGAAGGCAAGTAAATATATTCCTACTGAAGCAGTTGCTGTAGATAGCACAACTGCACCAGCAGCAGAAGCCGTGAGTGTAAACTAATTTAACTAAGAAAAGAAGAAAATAAATTCATATGTCAACTGCAACATCACACGCTGAAGAAGTTCACACCCACGATCACTCACACGATCATGAGCATGAGCACCATGAGCTAAACTTTTGGACGAAGTATATATTCTCCACAGATCACAAAACGATCGCGAAGCAATACCTTATTTCGGGTATCCTTTGGGCGTTTATTGGGGGTTCTTTTTCCATCATCTTTCGTTTGCAATTAGGTTTCCCTGGTATGCAATTAGAGTGGTTACGCCCTATTTTAGGTGCGTGGATCGACGAAGGCGGAAAGCTAGATAAGGAGTTTTATTTAGCCCTTGTGACCATGCACGGTACCATCATGGTATTCTTCGTGCTAACCGCAGGTCTTTCTGGAACCTTCTCTAACTTTTTAATTCCATTACAAATCGGCGCACGAGATATGGCCTCAGGGTTCATTAACATGCTATCCTATTGGTTCTTCTTCCTTTCGTCGATGATCATGTTCGCGTCCTTGTTCTTAGAAACTGGTCCGGCATCAGGAGGTTGGGTAATTTATCCGCCCCTATCTGCCCTGCCACAGGCTATGCCAGGTTCAGGATTAGGTATGACACTTTGGTTAACATCCATGGCATTCTTTATTGTATCCTCTTTAATGGGGGGTATCAACTACATCTGTACGATCATTAATTTACGTACACGTGGTATGACTTTCACGAAGATGCCATTGACTATTTGGTCATTCTTCTTTACGGCTATTTTGGGATTATTATCATTCCCTGTATTATTATCAGCGGCTTTATTATTAATCTTTGACCGTTCATTCGGTACGTCATTCTACTTATCTGAGATCTATATTCAAGGACAAGCACTTCCTAATATGGGTGGTTCTCCGATCTTGTACCAACACTTATTCTGGTTCCTAGGTCACCCTGAGGTTTACATTGTATTACTTCCGGCATTAGGTATGACTTCTGAAATCATTGCCACTAATTCACGCAAGCCTATCTTCGGATACCGTGCGATGATCGGTTCGATGATGGGAATCACGGTGCTTGCCTTCATTGTTTGGGCTCACCACATGTTCGTAACAGGTATGAATCCATTCTTAGGTTCGGTATTTATGTTCTTAACGCTGATCATTGCGGTACCATCTGCGGTGAAAGCGTTTAACTACATTACGACACTTTGGAAAGGTAATTTAGTCTTTACGCCAGCAATGTTGTTCTCGATCGGTCTTGTATCTCTATTCATTTCGGGTGGTGTTACGGGTATCATTTTAGGTAACTCGGCATTAGATATTAACTTACACGATACCTATTTCGTAGTAGCTCACTTCCACCTAGTAATGGGTGCGGCATCCTTCTTCGGATTGATGGCGGGTGTTTACCATTGGTTCCCTAAGATGTTTGGTCGTTTAATGAACAAAAATTTAGGCTATATCCACTTCTGGTTCACGTTCGTGGGTGTTTACTTAGTATTCTTCCCAATGCACTACATAGGTATTGCAGGTTTCCCTCGTCGTTACTATTCATTCACGGCATTAGGAAATGATAGCGCTGCCGCTTTCACAGATATGAACGCATTTATCTCGATCGCAGCGATCATCACCTTCTCTGCGCAAGCGATCTTTGCTTGGAACTTCTTCTACTCTATCTTTAAAGGGAAATTAGCTCCACAAAATCCTTGGAACTCCAATACATTAGAATGGACTACACCTATTAATCCGGAACACGGAAACTGGGTGGGCGAAATTCCTGCTGTTTACCGTTGGCCTTACGATTATTCGAAGCCAGGTGCTGAGCAAGATTTTATCCCTCAAAACGTTCCATTCTCTGCAACAAAAAGCTCTAACCTTCCAGAGGAAGAAGCAGAAATTGCAAAAGAAAAAGATATCGATGGTTTATTAGGCGCACAAAACGAGAGTTACAACCGGTAATTAACCCGAACAATCAAAGATGCATCCGAATGAAACTCATTTAGATGCATCTTTTTTTTACCCTAAAAATGGCCTTTAGAAAATTTGCAACCCTTTCTCTCCTGAGCATTTATTTGCTTATCCTTGCCGGCGGAATCGTTCGCAGTACTGGATCGGGAATGGGATGTCCGGATTGGCCTAAGTGTTTTGGGCGTTTTATTCCTCCCACCAATGTGGCTGAATTACCCTTGCATTACGAAGTGATCTACCAAGATAAATTACATGGCGAAGTCCTATTTAATCCGACCAAAACTTGGATCGAATACATCAATCGCCTGATCGGTGCCTTGACGGGACTTATTGTTTTAATCACCACTATATTAGCCTGGAAAGAAGGCAAGAAAGTATTCTTACCTACTTTGGCAGGACTCCTACTAATTCTGGCTAATGCCGTTTTAGGTAAATACGTGGTAGATTCCTTTCTATTACCTGGAGTGGTGACGGCGCACATGCTTTTATCCATCGGAGTTATCTATTTTTTAGTCAAAGCACTAAACAATCAAACTTCCACAGCGGTTATACCTCTGGAGAATCGCCTGTGGATAGGCATTAGTTTGCTCTTAGTTTTAATCCAAATAATCTTAGGCACACAGGTCCGCGAAAATATGGATCACGTGATTAAGGAATTAGGGGAAGGGGCTAGAAACCAGTGGGTAGCACATCTTGATCTAGTCTATATTGTCCACAGAACATTCTCTTGGTTTATCGTATTAGGTCACTTGATTCTTTGGAATAAAATTAAAAATTCAGCTCTACAAACATACCGTCATGGTATGATGGTATTAGTTGGCATTTCCCTCGCCACCGGAATTTTGATGGCCTACTTTGAATTACCCCTCGGTAGCCAAGCCGTTCACTTATTAATCTCTCTAATATTAATAGGCTGGCATATTAGCTCTTGGATCCAAACAAAAAACGCGTAAATGTCAAGTATAAAGCCCTATATCGCCCTCTTAAAATCGAGACTATCTATGACGGTAGCCTTCTCGGGCACGTTTGGGTATTTACTGGCGCCTATCGATCACAAGCCACTGGGTATTTTCTTGATTTCCTTAGCCGGTTTTGTATTAACCGGAGCGGCGAATATTGTGAATCAATTGAAAGAAATTGAATTCGATAAATTAATGAAGCGTACGGCTAAGCGCCCACTGCCTACAGAAACCTTAACACCGGCGCAAGCCCGAAATTTTGGTTATGTTTTGGCTGTGATTGCCTTAGGTTTATTAAGTTATTTTACGTGGAAAGCGGCCTTAATCGGCTTGCTATCTTATGTTTTATATGGCTATGTGTATACCCCTCTGAAGCGCGTGGGTCCCATCTCCGTATTTGTGGGGGCATTCCCAGGAGCCTTTCCTCCTATGATTGGTTGGGTGGCAGCCACCGGTCATTTTGGTTGGGAACCGGGCATCTTGTTTGCAATTCAATTTTTCTGGCAATTCCCTCACTTCTGGGCGATTGCTTGGGTGGCCGATGCAGATTACCGCAAGGCTGGATTTAAGATGTTACCTAATGATGGAAAGAAAGACATTAAAACGGCTTTTACCATTATGATTTATACGCTCTTTTTAGTGCCATTGGGATTTGTGCCGTACTTACTGCACATCACGGGAATTCAATCTGCCATCATTACGGTAGTAGCAGGAATTCTATTTTTATGCCAAACCTTCTACCTCATGATGCGCCCCACAGACAAGGCTGCGAAGTGGATGATGTTTGGCTCCTTTTTCTATTTAATCATCATACAAATTGCCTTATTATTTGATAAAGTTTAAATCATGAAATCAACAGAGAATGTGATCGAACCGGCTGAAACCCGGTCGGTGAATCCAAAAGTTTTTACGATGTGGTTATTCATCGTTTCCATCGTTATGCTTTTTGCTGCCTTCACTTCTGCCTACCTGGTAAGAAAAGCAGAAGGAAACTGGGTAGAATTTGAAATGCCTAGTTTATTTAGCTACAGTACGGGTGTATTAATTTTGAGTAGTATTTCGATGCATTATTCCCTATTAGCCGCAAAAAAAGACCAATTTAATACGCTTCGAATGAGTATTTCTATTACTTTTGTACTCGGATTGCTCTTTTTAGCAATGCAATTTTACGGTTGGTCCCAATTAGTGGAAATGAACGTATTTTTTGTGGGTAATCCCTCTGGTTCTTTTGTGTATGTTTTATCAGGTTTACATGGTTTACACCTTGTTTCAGGCCTAATCGTTCTAATATTCGCCTTAGTGGCTGCCTTTAGATTGAAGATAAACGCAAAACAATTGACTCAGATTAAGATTTGCGCCACCTATTGGCATTTTTTAGATGCTTTGTGGCTTTATTTATTTGTATTTTTATTGATTAACAATTAAGCTTATCCCTATGTCAGTAGCACACGCTGCCCCAGCGGTTCCAGAAAATTTGTCATGGCAAGGTGGTTCTGAACCCCTAAAAGCTAGTTATGGAAAATTGATGATGTGGTTCTTCCTTTTATCGGATACCTTCACATTCTCAGCCCTTTTGATTACGTACGGAATGATTCGTTTCAGCCAACCAGCTTGGCAAGGAACGCCTCAAGATTTCTATTTCTCGACTACTCACTGGCCTATTCCAGAAAAAGTTTTTGAAGCAGTTCCGTTCTTACACGGAATTTCATTGCCCTTAGTATTCGTAGGTATCATGACTTTCATTTTGATTGCGTCATCGGTAACGATGGTGCTAGCTGTAGAAGCTGGACACCGGGGTGACCGCAAGGATGTAGAGAAATGGATGCTTTGGACGATTGTAGGTGGTTTTACTTTCTTAGGATCTCAAGCTTGGGAGTGGGGTCACTTTATCCACGGACCAGAAGATTTAACATTAGCGGCTAAGCAAATCATCGATGGCGTTAGCACACCGATCGAAGGCGCGAATTTAGTTCGCAACCCCTACGGGCCTCCTGCTTTTGCTGACTTGTTCTTCTTTATCACCGGTTTCCACGGAACACACGTATTCTCAGGAGTACTCTTAAACATTTTAATTTTCTTCAACGCATCTACAGGAGTGTACGAGCGTAGAGGTCATTATGAAATGGTGGAGAAAGTAGGCCTTTATTGGCACTTTGTTGATCTAGTTTGGGTATTCGTATTTACCTTCTTCTATTTAGTTTAATCTTATAATCGATTTATATATGGCTTCGCACATAGCACACGGAACCTCAGAAAAAGAAATTGCTGCCCCTAATACAGGCGCGATTTGGAAAACATTTTGGATTCTTTTGGTATTAACTGCCATTGAATTCGTGATTGCTTTCACAATGGCCGCTAGCACTTTACGTGTAGCGATCTTCTGTGGAATGACGATTGTTAAAGCCTTCTATATCGTAGGGGAATTTATGCACTTAAAGCATGAAGTCAAATCCTTGATTTGGGCGGTATTGATCCCTACTGTATTCGTAGTTTGGTTATTAATAGCCTTAATCTTCGAAGGAGGTCACCTATATTGATTTTAATTCCCTATTTGGATAATGAATAAAAAGACAGGCGTATTATTTCTCGTATTAATATTGCCTGTCTTTGTTTATCTGGGCCTGAAGACATTTGGCACTAATCATTTTAGTCTTCCTCGCTATATTCCGGCGATCGATTCTACAACGGGTGAAATTAAAATGGCAAAGCGTTTACACCCTCGGTGGAACGAAGCGGAGATGGATACGGTTTTTCAAACGATACCCTCCTTTTCCTTAACTGACGAAACTGGAAAGACTTTCGCGTCTACTAACTTACAAGGCAAAATCTACGTTACTAGTTTCTTCTTTACCCGTTGCGGTACCGTTTGCCCTAAAATCACCTCTCAATTAAGTCGTGTTCAAGATGCGTTTCATTTAGATCCGGAAGTTCAATTGCTTTCGATTTCGGTAGACCCTAAATTCGATCAGCCCGAAAAACTGGCCGCTTATGCGAAACGTTTTGATGCGAATAAGGGACAATGGCATTTTTTGACGGGAGAAAAGAAGGCAATTTATCCGTTGGTTTTAAAAGGCTTCCACGTTCCCTTAGCTGATGCCTCCGAATATGACGCAGCGATCAAGAATCCAGATGAAACATTTATCCACTCTGAGCGGTTAGTATTAGTAGACAAAGAAGGAATCATCCGTGGTTTTTATGACGGAACGGATAAAAAAGAAGTAGATCGACTATTAGTCGAAATCAAAGTTTTGAAAAATATATATACCAACGAATAAAAACGATGGAAGCAACTAAGAAAAATGATCAATTGATCAATGTCCTGTCAGTCGTTATTCCAGTGGCTGTAGCGAGTTTGATCGGTGTTCAAATTAATATTGATTTAGGCGCTTGGACTAAAGTTTTGCCGCATGTGATTGGATTGTTGAATTCGACGACTGCCTTAAGCCTAGTGATTGGTCTAATCGCAATAAAGAGTGGGAATATTAGCGGACACCGCAAAGCGATGGGCTTGGCCTTTTTGCAAGGTGCTGTCTTTTTAGTACTTTATATCTTGTACCACGTGTCTAATCCATCCACGAAATTTGGTGGGGAAGGCTGGATCCGTCCGGTATACTACTTCTTATTGATCTCACACATTGTGCTATCGATTGGTGTGGTTCGCTTAGTATTAAAAGCGATCTATTATGCCCTTACAAATAACATCGTGGCTCACAAGGCGATCGTTAAATGGGCCTACCCTATTTGGTTATATGTTTCTGTAACTGGCGTTATCGTCTATTTATTGATCTCCCCTTATTATGTGTAAGAAATTTGTACTCTTATCGGCTTTATTTTTACTGTCTCAAATCGATGCAGTAGCGCAGTGTGCGATGTGCAGAACTACCATTGAAAGTAGTATTTCAACTGGACGCACGAACATTGCGACCGGATTGAATACGGGAATTTTATATTTATTATCAGCCCCTTATTTAATCGTGGGTGCGATTGCTGTTTTATGGTTTCGCCAAAGTAAGCAGGAACAACAGGATCGTTTAGCAAAACTTAAGTTACGCCAAAAAGTATCTCAACTTTTCAGTTCAAAATCGTAATTAATCCCAGATCGGGTATTGTGTTAATTTGATGGCCTTCCCAAAGAAGATTTGGGTAGACTTTTCGAATGAATCTGTGTAATCAGAAACATAAAACTGCCGAGTGGATTCCTTACCGTCGTGCAACATATCCTCTTGCTCTAATAGTCGCTTGATTTCATCTGCCACGATAATGGACGTATCGATCACCGGAATGCTCCCCTTGTAATAGGCATCGATCTGCGGCTTTATTAAAGGGTAGTGGGTACAACCTAAAATCAACCCTTCGATTCCCTGTAAAGCTGGTTGTGCTAAATATTCTTTAATGATTTGCTCCGAAATGGTGTGAGAGAAGAAGCCTTCCTCGATCATGGGAGCTAATAATGGAGTGGCCAAAGACTTTATGTGAATATTCTTACCCAATGCTTCCGCCTTGTTCGCATATATACCAGAGTTCACCGTTTGCTTTGTCCCGATTAAACCGAGTGTTTTGCCCTCCCATTTTTGGTCCAAATAATCAATCACCGGATCAATCACATTCACAACTTTGGCCTTCGTTCCTACATAAGCCTTCACTAAATCGTAAGCCGCTGCTGATGCCGAATTACACGCAATCAAAATCAGCTTGCAATTCTTTTCTAGTAACAGATTGCAAATCTTCACCGAATAGGCCTGAATCGCCGTAGCCGATTTATCTCCATAAGGAAGATGCGCCGTATCCCCAAAATAGATGATATTCTCCTGCGGCATCAACTCCGTGATGGCATGCGCCAGAGTCAATCCACCTATTCCACTGTCAAAAATCCCGATGGGCGCTGAGTTTGGCATAATTTTAATTTAGACAAAGAACGGAATTTTGAAATTCTTTTCAAACTGACGCAACCATTTAGCGCTTTGTGCCATCTTTGCATTCGAATTAGCTATGAATAAACGTTTACCTTCCTTCTCATCCGAAACAGAACTGATAGTTGCTTGTCGAAATAACAATCGACATGCGCAGCATGCCCTGTTTCAGCAGTTCGCAGGTAAAATGCTTCACGTGGTGAAGCGATACATAACGAATACATCCGAAGCAGAAGATACACTGATGGAAGGATTTGTAAAGGTTTTTAAAAAATTAGGGCAATACCAAGGGGGCGGAAGTTTTGAAGGTTGGATTCGCAAAATTATGGTCAACGAGGCCCTAATGTCGATTCGCAAAAACAAAGACCGCTTTCCGGTGGACATTGATGTGGCTTTTGATATAGCTCATCCTGATGAGACTTTGATGCAATTAGGTTTGCAGGAGATGGAGGATTTAATTGCGTCCTTACCTAAAGGCTACCGGACCATTTTTAATTTATATGCCATTGAGGGCTACTCCCACGCAGAAATTGCCCTTTTACTAGATATTTCAGAGGGGACATCTAAATCGCAATTGTCGCGAGCTAGAGCCCAATTACAAAATCAACTAACAGCTTTACATCGATGAAAAATTGGAATTCTGTTGAGGAAAAATGGAGAGAACAACTCCAAAACAAGTCAGACGACATCCCCGAGGGATTGTGGTCTCGAATTGAAGAGAAATTAGACGAAAAACCCATGCGTCGCTCCCCTATCTATTGGGCAGCAGCGGCGATGCTATTAGTGGCCTTCGGAATTAGCTGGAATTATAATCCTGCTTCTGAAGAAGACATTCAGGTGACTAAGGTGGAAAAGTCTTCCCCAGAAGTTGCAATGGCAGTCCCGGAGTCTTCGCCGCTCGTTCTCGAAATCGAAAACAGCTCAGTTCCTACTTTAAAAACTTCTCCACCTGAAGTAGTAATGGCGCCAGCCACAAAACCGGAGGCGAATATCATAGAGCAGGCCCCTGCAGAAATAGTCGTAGCCACGGCTCCTATCGTTGAAAAAAAATCAGAACCGGAGGAGGTCATTTTCGTCCGATTAGACATCGATCCCATAGAAGAGGTGAAGCCTGCATTTATGCAAAAAAAACGCAAAAAGTCGCTCTTTGGCAAAATCGTAGGGGAAATCAGACAAGCGCTGGACGGAGAACCGGTGAATTGGCAAAAACTAAAAGAGGGAAATCCCGCTTTTGAAAATAACATCCATAACGTAGCTAACACGTATATTAAAACAGAAGAAAATTTAAAACGCACCTTACAAATCCAATAATATGAAAAAGTTCATCGCTATTATCTGCCTAGTAGTAAGCGTATTCAGCCTTTCTGCAAAAGAAAGACAAGATTCGCTGATTTTAAAAATTGACAAACGAAACCAAACCTTAATCGGAGGGAAAGATTCGAAACGTACTTTAAAGGAAGAATTAGAAAGCGCCTTCGAGAAAAAGGGACTTGTTTTAACAGACAGTCTTTGGCAAAATATCAGACAAGCCATCAAAACGGATTCCGATGGAGATAGTAGTCTTTCGGTTCGTATTGGGAATAGTTCAGTGAAAATTGGGATTTTTAAGTCGCCGCTGCGCGGCGCAGTCAAAGAGTCGTCGCAAAGCGACTTAGTCAAAGAGTCCGGAGTCCGAAGTCCGGAGTCTTGGAAAAATTCAGGAAGAAAAGAAGAGGTTCGCGTCGGTTTAGACGGCATACATGTAAAAGAGGGTAACGAAGAAACCCACGTGACTTGGGATGGCGTGTACCACCGCGAAGGAAACGAAGTGACTAAGGTGATTTGGGGGAAAGATTCGACTAAATTAAAGCGCCCCAATTTATATAGCAGAAAAGGCTTAAACTTTTATTTTGGGTTCAATGCATTGACTGGCGGGGAGACTGAAATCGCTGTTCCTTACCCAGGTGCGCCACCTTATGTACCTAATTTCACTTTGAATCCGACGGGTTCACGCTATGCCAGCATTGAAATCGCACGATTTATAAGTCTTTCAGAGGGAAAGAAAAGCGCTTTCCGTTTAGGATATGGATTAGAGATCGACTGGTATAACTTTATGTTCGACCATAATAAAATCGCCACTAAAGGCCCTAATGGAGTACAATTCACTACCTATTACGCTGCTCCAGGAAAAGAAATTGTATTGAGCAAAAACAAAATGAGCGTTTCCTATTTGACTTTGCCTATTATGCCGCATTTCGCCTTTGATAAAAAATCAGCGGTTCAAATGATCGCCATCGGGGGATATGTTTCTTATCGATTAGATACTTGGACAAAAGCCGTTGAAGAAGAGAGTGGAAATCTGCGCAAAGAGACGAGTAATTTATATGTAAATCCCTTCCGCTATGGCCTGCGGGCAGAATTTGCATTGCGCCATTTCCCTGATTTATTTTTCAGCTATGATTTAAGCCCATTTTTTGAGACTGGAAAAGGTCCAGAAATGCGGGGATTAGCCTTTGGAATCCGATTATTGTAAAAATTTATTAGAAATTTTTAAAGGAACTATTTGTGGAAATGAAAAAATGAGCTAATTTTGCAAACTATTTCGGTGGAACGTTACACTGAAAGCGCAAATGAAGGGGATATACCAGAGCGGCCAAATGGGGCAGACTGTAAATCTGCTGGTGAATGCCTACGGTGGTTCGAATCCATCTGTCCCCACCATTTTTGCATTAACTGGAGTTCTATTTACAGGAGAATTCAGCAAGCGGGAGTAGCTCATTTGGTAGAGCGATAGCCTTCCAAGCTATAGGTGGCGGGTTCGAGCCCCGTCTCCCGCTCGAAAATTGAAAATGTTGCTAAGGGAGAAATCCCTCTTAGCGATATTTTTGTTTTTTAGTTAATCGAAAGAGATTAACGAAAGGCCGCAAGGTTATGCCTTTGTAGCTCAGTGGTAGAGCACTTCCTTGGTAAGGAAGAGGTCGGCAGTTCAATCCTGCTCAAAGGCTCCACTAATAAGCAGGGCCCATTGAACGAGTACATTTTGAAACTTTTTATATTATACTAAATTAAAAACTGAATAATCATGGCAAAAGAGAATTTTGACCGAAGTAAACCCCACGTTAACATTGGTACGATTGGCCACGTTGACCACGGTAAAACAACCTTGACAGCTGCTATCACTAAAGTTCTTTCTGAAAAAGGTCTTGCTGAGAAAAAAGATTTCTCTTCCATTGACTCCGCTCCAGAAGAAAAAGAACGTGGTATCACGATCAACACAGCACACGTAGAATATTCTACTCTTGCTCGTCACTATGCACACGTTGACTGCCCAGGTCACGCGGATTACGTGAAGAACATGGTAACTGGTGCTGCACAAATGGACGGCGCTATCTTAGTAGTTGCTGCTACAGATGGTCCAATGCCACAAACTCGTGAGCACATCCTTTTGGCTCGCCAAGTAGGTGTACCTCAATTGGTAGTTTTCATGAACAAAGTGGACATGGTAGACGATCCAGAATTATTAGAATTAGTTGAAATGGAGATTCGTGAGCTTCTTTCATTCTACGAATTCGATGGTGATAACATTCCAGTAATCCAAGGATCTGCTTTAGGTGGATTGAACGGAGATGCTAAATGGGTAGCTACAATCGATGCGTTAATGGATGCAGTTGATTCTTGGATTCCACTTCCTAAGCGTGATGTTGAAAAGGCATTCTTGATGCCAGTTGAAGATGTATTCTCGATCACAGGTCGTGGTACAGTTGCAACAGGTAAAATCGAGACTGGTGTTATTAACTCAGGTGAAGGTGTTGATATCTTAGGTATGGGAGCTGAAAACTTAAAATCAGTAGTAACTGGTGTTGAGATGTTCCGTAAGATCTTAGATCGTGGTGAAGCAGGTGATAACGTAGGTTTATTATTACGTGGTATTGAGAAAGCTGATATCCGTCGTGGTATGGTAATCTGTAAGCCAGGTTCAGTAAAGCCTCACACTAAGTTCAAGGCTGAGGTTTATATCTTGTCTAAAGAAGAAGGTGGACGTCATACTCCATTCTTTAATAAATACCGTCCACAATTCTACTTCCGTACGACAGACGTAACAGGTGAAATTACTTTACCTGCAGGAGTTGAAATGTGTATGCCTGGTGATAACTTAACAATTGATGTTACGTTATTGAACAAGGTAGCTATGGATAAAGGTTTACGTTTCGCGATTCGTGAAGGTGGCCGTACTGTAGGTGCTGGTCAGGTAACTGAAATCTTAGACTAATTTTTATTAGCCTATACGGAAAAGGGCGGTCAATGACCGCTCTTTTTTTTTGTAGCTTGCTTTGAAAATAAACATCTCTATGAAAAAACTATTAATCCTTCTTTTCTTTTGCGCATTCACCGTATCAGCGCAGGAATACTATGAAATCAGAACTTACCAGATGAAATTCCGTGGGAATGTAAATCTGTTAGAATCTTATTTGGCCAAAGCCTTAATCCCAGCCCTCAATTCCTATGGCGTTGCCAAGGTAGGCGTATTCAAAGATTACGGAAAGCCAGAACCTGGTATCGTTGTAGTCACCATTCCATTTCCCTCTTTAGCATCCTATGCAGGTTATAAAGATGCCTTAGAGAAAAATGCGGCTTATCAAGAGGCCGCAAAACCCTATTTCGAAAATGTGGGTATGGACAAACCGATGTTCGAGAAGATCTCGACTTATGTAGCCAAAAGCTTTACAGGACATCCTGCCTTAAAATTACCCGTGACTAATCCCGGTCGTATCTACGAATGGAGAACCTACGAAGCCTATAATGAAGACGCGCTGAAACGTAAAATTGGAATGTTTAATGATGAAGAACTGAAGATATTCGATACGGTAGGATTGCACAATGTGTTTTTTGGCGAAGTGCTTGCTGGGGAGAATACGCCTTGCCTTTCCTACATGGTTTCCTTCGAAAACATGGCAGAGCGAGATGCGAACTGGGCAAAATTCAGCGCAAATCCAGATTGGAAACGCATTTCTTCAGATGCAAAATACGCCAATAGCCATTCCAGAACCATTCGTAAATTCTTAGAACCTACGAACTATTCTCAATGGTAATCAAACAATATTAAGAAGGGGATTTGTTAATTGTCAAAATTTGGCTAAATTTGCAATCCTTTCTACGGGCATAGTATAACGGTAGTATGCAGGTCTCCAAAACCTTTGGTCAGGGTTCGAATCCTTGTGCCCGTGCTAAGTAAATTAAATACCGAGATCGGTTAAATTATGAGCAAATCAACATCATTGATCAAAGAATCATGGACTGAAGTAACGCAAAACGTTACATGGCCTAAATTCTCTGACTTACAGTCGAGTTCTGTGTTAGTTTTGGTGGCTTCTTTAATCTTCGCTCTTCTAGTAGGCGCGGTAGATTTAGTCTTCAAATCTGGATTGGATTTATTTTACACTTCATTTTAATAAATAGGTAAATCCCATGGCAGAGACTAAATGGTATGTTTTGAGAGCTATCTCAGGACAGGAAAAGAAGGTAAAAACCTATATGGAGAACGAATTAGCTCGTCAAGGCGTGCTTGATTCCGTTCCTCAGATTCTTATTCCTACAG
Source organism: Aquirufa sp. A-Brett2-W8 (assembly GCF_054558755.1). Lineage (NCBI taxonomy): Bacteria > Pseudomonadati > Bacteroidota > Cytophagia > Cytophagales > Flectobacillaceae > Aquirufa > Aquirufa sp. A-Brett2-W8. Next base: position 15,043 of record NZ_JBPXKS010000005.1, on the reverse strand, counting down.
AAAAGATTTATGAAATCCGCAAAGGAAAGAAAGTGATTCGTGAGAAAAACTTATTCCCTGGATATATCATGGTAGAAGCTGACTTAGCTGGAGAGGTAAGTCACATCTTAACATCTACACCGGGTGTGATTGGTTTCTTGCAAGCAAATAACGAAGAGATCGAAGTAACGAAATTAGAAGGTGGTAAATTGAAAAAGACGAAGGTGATCGTTAAGAAGCCTGTCCCTATTAGCCAAAGTGAAGTAAATCGCATTTTAGGTAAAGTGGATGAGTCTGCCGCTTTAGAAGAATTTGCTTCGGTTACTTTCATCAAGGGAGAAACGGTACACGTTATCGATGGACCATTCGCAACTTTTGAAGGTACGGTAGAAGAGATTCACGAAAACACAAAGAAATTATCCGTTATGGTTAAAATCTTTGGACGTAATACTCCACTAGAATTGAACTACTCTCAAGTAGAAAAATAAGTTAACTCATTTTCGAGAAGCTAGAAAAGTCCTGAATAGAATTTCAGGACTTTTTTTTGCCTAACTGTTTGTATTTAAGAATAAAAGCCCTAATTTTGCAGTCCGTTTAAAAAGCGGCAATCTCTGTTTTGAAAATTTCAAGAGGGGATTGGGCCAGAACGTTCTTGTTACGCGGAAAGGTCACCCGGAGGGGAATCAGATAAGGAAGCTTCCACCCTTATTGGCAGATAAACCTCTAATTCACTAAATAAACGATGTTTTAACATGGCAAAAGAAATAGCTGGCTACGTAAAGCTTCAATGCAAAGGTGGCCAAGCCAATCCTTCACCACCCATCGGTCCTGCTTTAGGTTCGAAAGGACTAAATATCATGGAGTTCTGTAAGCAATTCAATGCGAGAACTCAAGATAAGAACGGCGTAGTATTGCCGGTCCTAATTACTTATTACGCAGACAAATCGTTTGAATTCGTTGTAAAAACACCTCCTGCCCCAATTTTATTATTGGAAGCAGCGAAAGTTAAATCTGGTTCAGCTCAACCTAACTTGAAAAAGGTAGGTTCAGTATCTTGGGATCAAGTGCGAGTAATCGCCGAGACTAAAATGCCAGACTTAAACTGTTTTACTATCGAAGCAGCAATGAGTATGATTGCTGGAACGGCTAGATCAATGGGAATTACTGTTTCTGGTGATAAACCGTTCTGATTTAACTATCAGAAATAAACATTTTAATTAAAAGGTAATGGCAAAACTTACGAAGAAAATAAAGGAAGCCCTTTCAAAATACGATGCAACGCAAGCGTATTCGCTTGAAAAAGCAGCGGAGATTTTGAAAGAAATTTCTTATACAAAATTCGATGCCTCAGTGGATATAGATGTTCGCTTAGGAGTAGATCCCCGCAAAGCGGACCAAATGGTTCGTGGCGTGGTTGCCCTACCTCACGGAACCGGGAAAGACGTACGTGTACTTGTACTATGTACGCCCGATAAAGCAGAGGAGGCAAAAGCAGCCGGTGCTGATCACGTTGGATTAGATGATTACATTGCAAAAATCGAGAGCGGCTGGACCGATATCGACGTAATCATTACTATGCCGACTGTGATGGCAAAATTAGGCCGTTTAGGACGTGTTTTAGGACCTCGCGGTCTGATGCCTAATCCAAAGTCAGGTACTGTAACTTTGGAAGTAGGAAAAGCAGTAAACGAAGTAAAAGCTGGTAAAATTGACTTTAAAGTTGATAAAACTGGTATCATCCATACCTCTATTGGTAAGGTGTCCTTCGGAGCTGATAAAATTGTAGATAACGCTTTAGAAGTAATCAACATGTTGATTAAGTTAAAGCCGTCTTCTGCAAAGGGAACTTATGTTAAATCGATCAACTTATCATCAACGATGTCTCCGGGTATCATTATTGATAAGGGAACTGTAGCTGGATTGTAATCATGACAAGAGAAGAAAAAAATCAGATTATTGATGAGTTGAGCGAAAAGTTCGTGGCAACTCCGTACTTCTATATTGCAAGTACAGCCGGTTTAAATGTGGCCGAAGCAAATCAATTCCGTGGCTTATGTTATCAGAGAGGTGTTGAATATAAAATATTCAAAAACACGTTAATCTCTAAGGCGTTAGCTAAAACAGGAACGGATTATTCCTCTTTAGATACAGAAGTTTTGACAGGAATGTCTGGTATCATTTTCGCAACCGAAAATGCTAAAATACCAGCAAAATTGATCAAAGACTTCCGTAAAGAAGCTGGAAAAAATAAAATTGCATTCAAGGCTGCGTCTATCGAAGGAGGCATTTATATTGGTGAAGATCAATTAGTTGCCCTTGAGAACATCAAGTCGAAAAACGAGATGATTGGCGAAGTTATTGGCTTATTACAATCGCCTGCTAAAAATGTTATTTCAGCATTAGTAAGCGGTGAGAAGAAATTAGCTGGTATCGTGAAGACTTTATCTGAGCGCCCTGCGTAATTATTAACAAGTTTTACCGGAGTGAAAACTCCAATAAATTATTAATCCATAACAATTAAATTTTCAAAAAATGGCAGATTTAAAAGCGTTCGCTGAACAATTAGTGAACTTAACTGTAAAAGAAGTAAATGAATTAGCTACTATCCTTAAGGATGAGTACGGTATCGAACCAGCTGCTGCTGGTGCCGTTATGGTTGCAGGTCCTGCAGCTGGTGGCGCTGACGGTGGTGAGGCTGCTGCTGAGAAAACATCTTTTGATGTTGTCTTGAAAGCTTGTGGTCCTAACAAATTAGCTATCGTTAAATTAGTGAAAGACTTAACTGGTTTAGGTTTGAAAGAAGCTAAAGACGTAGTAGATGCTGCTCCTAAGGCAGTTAAAGAAGGTGTATCTAAGGACGAAGCTGAAGGTTTGAAGAAAACTTTAGAAGAAGCTGGTGCTGAAGTTGAATTGAAGTAATTCAACCTTACCTATCTAAGAAAAAAGGGAATGGCAACATTCCCTTTTTTTTGGTTAAAACCGTATCTTTGTCCTCTTATTTTTCCATTGATTTATGCACAATCTGATCAAAATGCTTCCTGATGCTATCGCAAATCAAATTGCGGCAGGTGAGGTAGTGCAGCGGCCAGCCTCTGTGGTGAAAGAATTAATGGAAAATTCCATTGACGCTGGGGCTAGTTTTGTCCAGCTGATTGTAAAAGAGGCCGGGAAAATCAGTATTCAAGTCATCGATGATGGTGCAGGAATGTCACCGCAAGATGCGATTATGTGTTTTGAGCGACATGCCACGTCGAAAATTAATAAGGCCGAAGATCTGTTTGCTATTCGGACAATGGGATTTCGAGGTGAGGCTTTAGCCTCCATCGCCTCCGTATCCCAGGTTGAATTGAAAACGAAGCGAGAGGAGGATGAATTAGGTAGTTTATTGCGCATGGAAGCCTCGGTGCAGAAGGCGAGTGAACAAGTTGCGACCCCTAAAGGGACCTCCATTCTCGTTAAAAACCTATTCTATAATATTCCAGCTCGTCGAAATTTCCTCAAGTCGAATCCCGTAGAAATGCGTCATATTTTAGACGAATTCCAACGCATTGCCTTATCCAATCCCCATATGAAGTTTTCTCTGGTTCAAAACGAACAAGAGACGTACGCGCTTCCGGTTGAAAAACTAGGAAAGCGAATTGTGGATTTATTTGGCAAAACGTATAGAGAACAATTAGCGGCCTGCGAGGAAAACACCAACTACGTGAGTATTAAAGGCTATGTAGGTCGCCCAGAATATTCGAAAAAGACGCGGGGAGAACAATTCTTCTTTGTCAATAATCGATTTATTAAGAGCTCCTATCTGCATCATGCGGTGATGAGTGCCTATGAACGATTAGTTCCGGAGGGGACATTCCCTTTCTATGTACTTTTTTTGACCTTAGATCCATCCCATATTGACATCAATGTGCATCCGACGAAAACGGAGATAAAATTTGATGACGAACGATCTATCTATGCGATTCTACAAGCTGCGATCCGTAAGACACTTAGCTTAAACCACTTGATTCCGTCTTTGGATTTTGATGCGAATGTCAATTTCCGAAATCCAAGCGGGGCGTCCGGCGCCATTCCTTCGTTTTCTGGGGCGAATTCCCCACGTCCTATTCAAGATGCTTGGAAGAAACTTTACGAGGGCTTAAATGACAATATTGAGGCTTTTGAGAGGCAGTCAGTCGCAGATCCTGCCACTAATTTGTTTAATGAGACCTCAACGACGATTCAAAGCAAGGCAAATACTTGGACAGCAGCGGATAGTTTAGCGCACAGCAATTTCCAAGTCATTCAAATTCTGAACAAATATTTAGTCGTGACTCTTTCGGGAGGTATGCTGCTGATAGATCAGAAAAAAGCCTACCAACGTATTTTGTTTGATCAGTTTTCGGAGAATTTGGTGAAGAAAAATGGAGTATCGCAGCAATTATTGTTTCCGCAAATCCTCCGCATCAATCCGGCCGACTTCGTTCTTTTAGAAGAAATTTTAGTCGACATTACCGATTTAGGCTTTGCCCTAACGAAGGATTCGGAGGAAAATTATTGGATTCAAGGTGTTCCTGCAGGAATAGGTGAGGAAGATGGACAAAATTTATTAGAGGGTATATTAGAACAAGTGAAGAATGAGGCAACGGATTTAGGCCAAAACCACTCCGAAAAAATCGCGCGCATCTTAGCGAACCGTACGGCTATTCGATATCAAACTAAGAAATTACTATCGGAAGAAATGTCTGCCTTAGTAGAGCAATTGTTTGCAAGTACAAACCCCTCTTATTCCCCGAATGGAGAAATTATCAGCCGTCAATTAAATGAGGCTGAAATCGGTCAATTAATTGGCTAATTCTTTGGCACGATCCTTTGCCGCAATGATTCCTTTTTGCAAACCTTCAGCGACTAAGTTTTCTTGAAAAATCTTTAATGCTGCTTCCGTTGTACCCCCTTTAGAGGCAACCGCTTGAATTAATTCATCCAAAGTCTTATCGCTGGTCTGCATTAAATGATAGGACCCTAGCATCGTCTGCTTAACTAAAAGAGAGGCCATCGCGGGCTCAAAGCCCATTTGAACTCCGGCATCAATCATGGCCTTAATCAGGTAGAAGAAATAAGCCGGACCGCTTCCGCTCAAACCCGTCACCGCATCTAATAAACTCTCCTCCTCTAAGAATACCGCTCGACCGGTAGAATTGATTAAATTCTCCACCTTGCGAATATCCGACATTCCTACCTCAGCAGCTGCAGCGAAAGCCGTCATTCCCATCCCTAAAAGCGCCGGGGTATTCGGCATGGCACGAACCACTAAATCATGGGATAAACTTGACTGAATATTCGCAATCGGAATACCTGCCATAATGGATAATACGATTTGACTGGGCTGAATAAAACGGGCTAACTCGGCTGAGACTGACGGATAATCCTGTGGTTTTACAGAAAGTATAATCAAATCAGCTGCAGCCACCTTTTCAGAGATGGTGTCGACCACAATCCCCGACTTTTGCTCCTGTAAAATATCGCCGCGTTCTTTATTCTTTTCGATCAAGATTAGCTCCTCCTTCGCGACTAGATTATATTGAATGAAGGAATTAGCGAAAGCCATCCCCATATTTCCACAACCGATTATGGCTATTTTCATCTTATTTATCTTTAAATAATTGGGCCAAATATTGGTCTAAAGCTGCCCCTCTTAAACCTTTGGCAATAACTCGTCCCTCTCTATCCAACAGAAAAGTTTGCGGAATCGAATTCACCTGATAAGCCTGAGCACCGGCAGAACTCCAATATTTTAAATCCGATACGTGTTTCCAAACTAATTTATCCGTCTCGATCGCCTTTAACCAGGCAGCCCGATCTTGATCTAAACTCACCCCAAAAATCTCAAACCCTTTATCTTTATACGCCGCATACGTCTTCACCACATTGGGATTTTCTCTTCGACAAGGGCCACACCAACTCGCCCAAAAATCAATCAAGACATATTTCCCTCGTAGTGAACTCAAGGCTAAATTAGGCCCCTCGGGAGTAGCCAAATTAATCTCAGGAGCTAACGCTCCCTCAAAAACACCCTGCTGTAAACGTTGCAGGTTGTTGACGAATTGCTGCACCTGTGGATGAGTAGGTCTTGCCTTACCCAAGCGATCCGCGATTTCGGTTAACAAAGCCATTTCCTTTTCAGCTGACAAGAAATTAGTCGCCCAAAGCGCCACTAAATTACTACCCATGATCGGAATCATCTCTTTTATCTTCGCCGTACTCGCTGCTTGAGCCTGAGTAAATGCTGCCTGAATTCGTTTCTCTTGTTTCTGATCAATTTGAATCTCTTGATTCCATTTCCGGACTTTTACTTCCATTTCCTTCGAAATAGCCATCAGCTCCAGCATATATTTCACATTGGGATAATCCCCCTTCATCGTGAAATTTCCTTTACCCTCTTCGTCATTTACTCCATCCGCCACGATATCAATCGTCTCCCCACCTTCTAAAATGACCAACACTTTTTGTGGCTTAGGCGTGTCAAAGAAATTCACTAAATAGAACGCTCCTTTATCCTTTACCTGACCTTTAAAACTGACTTTATTCTGAGCAGATGGAGCAGCTGAGTCAATTTTAACACTCTTTCCTAGTTCATTAATGTATTCTAAATAGATCTTTTTCCCGGGAACGACCGTCTTAGCCTGAATACGTAACTCAAAGTTTTGAGCCTGTACCACTGTCGCTAATAACAAGATGAATCCGATTATTTTCATTTAGACTTTCGCTAATTCTTCTGACATTAATTGATTCACGCGCTTCGGATCGGCCGTTCCTCTTGATTTCTTCATCACTTCGCCAATAAATAAGGCGATCAATCCTTTTTTACCTTTTTGGTACTCTTTTACCTTATCGGGATATGCCGCAATGGCCTCCTGAACCCATTTTGTCAATTCATCCCCTGATTGCGCATGTAACCAACCCTGCTCCTCAACAATTTTTTCTGCTGATTTATCTGGGTTTTCGATGGCCAAAGGGAATAATTGATGAGCTGCTAAATTATGCGTTAATGTTCCTTTTTCTACTAATTCTACTATTTCTGCCAAAGCCTTGGGACTTAATTCAAAGTCCGTTATCGACTGATTTTTATCATTCAAATGAGACTTTACTGGCCCCATCAACCAATTAGAAATGGATTTATATGCCTTCGAATGTTGCGCGGCTTCCTCAAAATACAGCGCCATCTCCCGCGTATCGGCTAAGAAATGAGCATCATAAGCAGGTAAATGATAGTTCTTTATTAATTTTTGCTCCTGTTCCCAAGGCAAAAGTGGCATCGTTGCTTTTATTTCATTTAACCAAGACGCTGATATTTCTACAGGGGCTAAATCCGGTTCAGGAAAATACCGGTAATCATTCATGGTCTCTTTCACCCGCATTGAATGGGTAGTTCCTGCATGAGCATCAAACGTTCTAGTCTCTTGAATGAGGGATCCTCCTTCGTTGAGGACCTTTGTTTGGCGTATAATTTCATACTCAATCGCACGCTGAATATTGCGAAGGGAGTTCATATTTTTAATCTCTACTTTCGTTCCCAACGTAGTCGTCCCCACCGGTCGGATAGACACATTTACGTCTGCGCGCAAAGAACCTTCTTCCATATTTCCATCACAAATTCCCAAGTAACGAACTAATTTTCGCACCTCTGAAACTAAAGCAAAAGCCTCTTCAGATGAATTAATCGAAGGTTCTGTGACCATTTCAATCAATGGAGTTCCGGCGCGATTATAGTCCAAAAAGCTATATGGATTGTCTCCCTCGTGCAACGATTTCCCCGCATCCTCTTCCAGGTGAATATGATGAAATTCCATCCGTTTATCCCCTGCTTTCAAATGAACTAAAATGGCCCCACCCATGCAGATAGGTGTTTTATCTTGGGTAATTTGATAGCCTTTAGGGAGGTCAGGATAAAAATAATTCTTCCGGTCAAAATACTGTTTAGGCGAAATTTTAGATCCAATCGCCAAACCCATTTTAATAGCATATTCCACCACCTTCATATTCAATTTAGGAAGTGTACCCGGATGACCTAATGAAATAGGGGAAATTAAGGTATTAGCCTCCTGTCCAAAAAGTACAGGATCGCTCGCGAATATCTTCGAATTCGTCTGCAATTGCGCGTGAATTTCAAGGCCAATAACGGGTTGATAGGAAATGCTCACTGAAAATTATTTATAATCCTGAAAGGATATAAAGATACAAAAATCCCGCGTTTAAAGATATAAACTACTGATTTTTGCAGGTACAGGCCACTTTATGCTTATAATTAAACCAATAAGCCAGTGTAATAAAAATCCCCAGCGAAAGGCCAAAAATCCATTCAATCGATTTCATTCCCACAAGCGTATCCACCAATTTAATCAGTATACCAAAACCTAAAAAATACAAAGGCATCGGCTTGTGGTGTTTAAGGTAGTCTTGCCACAATAAAAGAAGAGCTAATCCGAAACTAATCAATACTAAGATCCACTCAATAGTAGGACTAAAAGCAAAAGAACTGGCTAAATAAGGAGCGGCAAACAGGACAAAAGGAAGCGTTAAGCAATGTATAGCGCACAAAAGCGAGAAAAAAACCCCTAACTTTTCAGCTGGCAACAATTGCTTATATTTACTTTTAGACATTTGGCTAATTATTTAATGACTACCGGAAAACTCAAATCCATATCAGTTGACCCCGCAGTCTCATCCCCCGTTTTTACAATTTTCCCATTCAAAGGAGGCTGGTGCTTTAACATAACCTGCAAAATCCCTGAACCAGGAACATATTGCGTCTTAGCATTGAACTTCAAACCAATAGGTAAAGCTTTCTTATCCGCATCCGTAATTTGGATGGCTAATAAAGAGGATGGATTAGGTTTATAGACAAATAAATGCACATCGCCTTCTTCCTCTATATCCCCTGTTATATCTTTTAGCGTACCCTTGGATTCATCCGCTACATAAATTTTTACCGTGTAATCCGTATTGCGAACTAATTTCAAGGTATCAAAAGACTCCGGTTTAGTACGGGAATCCCCATCCAAATCACGAAATTTAAATGAGCGAGAAACATTCGCAGGATCCGTAAAAACGAGCTCAACAGAGGTAATTAGCTCATTATCATCAGTAGGCATAACCTCAGGCTCCTTTTTACAGGAAAATAAAGTCAAAATAAAGAGAAGTGCGACTACGTGTTTCATATCTTTTGCAATAGTGTTGCAAATATATATAACTAAGAGCAAAGTTCAAAGGAAATTCAGTAGGCAGTAGACAGTAGACAGTAGTCAGTAGACAGTAGACAGTCCGGAGGAAATTAGTCCGAAGTCGATAGGCAAAGTTCAAAGAGCAAAGTTTAAAGAGCAAAGTTTAAAGAGCGCGGGCAAATATTTCAAGAATGAATAATAAACGAGGCGGAAGCCTCTTTTTTATGCCGTATCTCTACTCTCTGCTCTATACTCTCTTATCTTTACTCTACATTTCCTAGTTACTGACTACTGGATACTGTCTACTGGCTACAGTTTGGGCATAAAAAAAGACCCACACTTTCGTGCAGGTCTTTTTTAAATAACTTGGAGCTTACTTACTTTCCCGGGTTTGATCCCAGTATCATCAGCGGTGCGGGGCTTAACTTCTCTGTTCGAGATGGGAAGAGGTGAACACCCGTCCTATCGGCTCCATACTTTTTACAAGGCATAGCCTTTTTCCATATTGTGAGATAAAATAAATAGCAGTGTGTAAATTAATAAAAGGTAAGCTTTCGGGTAATTAGTACTACTCGACTTTGACATTACTGTCTTTACATCTGTAGCCTATCGACCGTGTCGTCTACACGGACCCTTCATGGAATACTCATCTTCAGGTCAGTTTCGCACTTAGATGCTTTCAGCGCTTATCTGATCCCGACGTGGCTACTCAGCTATGCCCTTGGCAGAACAACTGATATACCAGCGGTCAGTCCAACTCGGTCCTCTCGTACTAAAGTCAGAACCTGTCAATATTCCTACGCCCACAACAGATAGGGACCGAACTGTCTCACGACGTTCTGAACCCAGCTCGCGTGCCACTTTAATCGGCGAACAGCCGAACCCTTGGGACCTTCTCCAGCCCCAGGATGTGACGAGCCGACATCGAGGTGCCAAACCTCCCCGTCGATGTGAGCTCTTGGGGGAGATCAGCCTGTTATCCCCAGAGTACCTTTTATCCTTTGAGCGATGGCTGTTCCATACTAAACCACCGGATCACTATATCCTACTTTCGTACCTGATCGACTTGTCGGTCTCACAGTCAAGCTCCCTTTTGCTATTGCACTCTACGCACGGTTACCAAGCGTGCTGAGGGAACCTTTGAAAGCCTCCGTTACTCTTTTGGAGGCGACCACCCCAGTCAAACTACCCACCAAGCAATGTCTCCCCTTTGGGGATTAGAATTCCAGTACAAGAAGGGTGGTATTTCAACGTTGGCTCCCCGATGCCTAGCGACACCGGCTCACAGCCTCCCACCTATCCTACACATCCAGTACCAAAACTCAATGCTAAGCTATAGTAAAGGTTCATGGGGTCTTTCCGTCCCGTTGCGGGTAAACGGCATCTTCACCGTTACTACAATTTCACCGAGCTCACGGCTGAGACAGTGCCCAGATCGTTACACCATTCGTGCAGGTCGGAACTTACCCGACAAGGAATTTCGCTACCTTAGGACCGTTATAGTTACGGCCGCCGTTTACTGGGGCTTCAGTTCAATGCTTCGTGTTGCCACTAACATCCCCCCTTAACCTTCCAGCACCGGGCAGGTGTCAGGCCTTATACGTCATCTTTCGATTTAGCAAAGCCATGTGTTTTTGTTAAACAGTCGCCTGGGCCATTTCTCTGCGGCCACGATTGCTCGTGGCTCCCTTTATCCCGAAGTTACAGGGTTAATTTGCCGAGTTCCTTAGCCGTGATTCACTCGAGCGCCTTAGAATATTCTTCTCGACCACCTGTGTCGGTTTACGGTACGGGTTACTTAGAAGTTATACACGCCTAGACTTTTCTTGGAAGTCTACTCACTACACTCGTTTTAGCATTGCTGCCGCCTCTCAAAGACACTATTCCGTCAGTATCTGGTAACCTGTAGTCTCCGTCATCTATTTGCCCAATAAGTAAGTACAGGAATATTAACCTGTTGTGCATTAGGTTGTCGCCTTCGCTAGACCCTTAGCCCCCGACTAACCCTCAGTTGATTAGCATAGCTGAGGAAACCTTAGTCTTTCGGCGTGAGGGTTTCTCGCCCTCATTATCGTTACTCATGCCTACATTTGCTTTTCTGAACGCTCCAGCAAAGCTCGTCGCTTCACCTTCTCCGCAGATCAGAATGCTCCCCTACCAGTATATAAATATAATCCAAAGCTTCGGTACTTTACTTGATGCCCGTTTATTATCGATGCCCGCCTCGCTCGACCAGTGAGCTGTTACGCACTCTTTAAATGAATAGCTGCTTCCAAGCTAACATCCTGGCTGTCACTGCAATCAGACTTCCTTAGTTCAACTTAGTAAAGATTTTGGGACCTTAGCTGTTGGTCTGGGTTCTTTCCCTCTCGGATTGGGACCTTAGCACCCCAACCCTCACTCCCGGGTATATTTTAAGCCATTCAGAGTTCGTCAGGATTTGGTAGGATTTGACTCCCCCTAGTCCTATCGGTAGCTTTACCTGCTTAAAACTTAACCCCGAGGCTGTTCCTAAAAACATTTCGGGGAGTACGAGCTATTTCTCAGTTTGATTGGCCTTTCACCCCTACCCACAAGTCATCCAAATACTTTTCAACGTAAACTGGTTCGGTCCTCCACTCCGTGTTATCGGAGCTTCAACCTGCTCATGGGTAGATCACAAAGTTTCGCGTCTACTCCCACTGACTAAGCGCCCTATTCAGACTCGCTTTCGCTCCGGCTGCTCACGTCAACGTGATTAACCTCGCCAGTGAAAGTAACTCGTAGGCTCATTATGCAAAAGGCACGCCGTCACCCCACAAAAGGGCTCCGACCGCTTGTAAGCGTATGGTTTCAGGGTCTTTTCACCCCCTTACTCAGGGTACTTTTCACCTTTCCTTCACAGTACTAGTTCACTATCGGTCTCTTGGTAGTATTTAGCCTTACCGGATGGTGCCGGCAGATTCAAAGGGGATTTCTCCAGTCCCCCCCTACTCAGGATACCACTACAATTATATAAGCTTACCGATACAGGGCTCTCACCTTCTATGGCCTGCCTTCCCAGACAGTTCTTGTTCATTTATATAATCGATCACGTGGTCCTACAACCCCAGTCTTGCCGCAACAACACTGGTTTGGGCTAATCCGCGTTCGCTCGCCACTACTTACGGAATCACTTTTGTTTTCTCTTCCTCTGCTTACTTAGATGTTTCAGTTCAGCAGGTTCGCCTCCTACATACATAGGATAATAGATCTTCAATCTACTGGGTTGCCCCATTCGGAAATCTTCGGATCGAAGGTCTTGTGCACCTCCCCGAAGCTTATCGCAGCTTAACACGTCCTTCATCGCCTCCAAGAGCCTAGGCATTCCCCATACGCCCTTAAT
>NZ_JBPXKS010000013.1:0-11527 GCF_054558755.1 Aquirufa sp. A-Brett2-W8 | reverse complement strand
AACAAGAAATCATTCACATGGTCACAAGATCAGATATAGGTATTAATCGAACACTCAAGCAATTGGGTTTGAATAAAAGCACCTTTTATCTATGGTATAAATTATACAGTGATTTTGGGGTGGATGGGCTAAGTCCTAACAAGCGTTGTGGCAGGCGTCATTGGAATGTGATTCCCTCACAGCAAAAGAACCTGGTGGTTGAATTAGCCTTAGAACACACACAGCTTTCCTGCCGGGAGCTAGCTTGTAAATTAACCGATGAGCAGCAAATCTTCATCTCAGAGTCTAGTGTGTACCGTATTTTAAAGCAAAGAGGATTGATTAGCCCTCCAGCTCATGCGTTTATTCAAGCAGCCGATGAATATAAAAACAAGACTGAATTTGTTCATCAGATGTGGCAAACGGATTTCACCTATTTTAGAATAGTCGGTTGGGGCTGGTATTTTTTAAGCACGGTGATTGATGATTTTAGCCGCTACATTGTGCATTGGGAGTTGTGTGAATCCATGAAAGTAGAAGACGTAAAAAGAACCTTAGATCGGGCGATTATTAAAGCTAAATTAATCACCAAACCAAGACCTCGATTACTCTCTGATAATGGTTCATGTTATGTAGCAAAAGAGCTAAAGCAATACCTAAAGGAATCCTACAATATGGATCAATTACACGGCAGACCTTTCCATCCACAGACCCAAGGAAAGATAGAAAGATACCACCGGACCATGAAGAATGTAGTCAAGCTCCATCATTATTATATGCCTGAGGAATTAGAGGCGGCTTTAAAAGATTTTGTGGAATATTATAACCACCAGCGTTATCATGAATCCCTTCAAAATCTAACGCCTGCTGACGTATATTATGGGCGTGGAGAGATGATTTTACAAGAAAGAAAACGAATTAAAATGGAAACCTTAAAACAAAGAAGATTGAACTATGAGAAAATAAAAACAGCCAAAGATTGCACAGAAAAAAAAGAAATTATACATTCACAAAAACACGAAACACTCCTTAAGGAAAAGTCCACTTTAGTTTGACGACGTACAGGCATGGCTATGTTTTTATGTCAAATTTTAGCCGGGGTAGCGAGCATGGAGATTGAAAATACTAAAATTAGGTTCCAATCCGGTTACCGCAACTTTTTGGCCTCTGGTGGTAAAGTGGGACGTAAAAAAGGACAGGTAGTCTCAGACGAAGACTTTTTATCTAATCACAAAGATGTTGTAAAACTTCTGAAACGAAATCTTAGTATTCGGCAAATTTCAGGACTCACGGAAAAGAAATCTTTGACCACGATTATGAAAGTAAAAAAGACGGCAATTAAAAAAGGAATCCTGACAGTATAAGTCTGTAAAAATTGTAAAAATAAAGTTGCAGAAAGGGACCTTATTTTAATAGTTTCTTGATTTAATCTTTGTTTGACGCAATCACATTTTATTGAAACAAATTGTTGGGTTTGTGTCATGCGAAACAAAATTCAATTAATGATCATGGCGTAGATCAGACTCAAATCATACATATACAAACCTGAAACTGTTTAAATAAATGCGAAACAACATTGGTCTTGATCAGGGGTCCCCCGCTGCAGGAGATCCTCGCAGGTAGGCGGTATCCTTCATTATATTATTAAAAACCTTGTCCTAAAAACACCCAACGATTCCATGAGCGAATATTTTTCCGGATTTCTCAGAATTTGGACCCTTTAAAAGGTAAAAAGATGAATTAATGACCATTTATCAAAATAAAAATTTTGGAAATTTTATATGGATTTTCAAGGTTCAAATGATATTTATATTAAAAGGAAATCATATGAAACTGACCGAATTAGTAAAAGAATTTAACCCAATTAAGACCCATCGAGCCATCAAAATTGAATTGACTTTATCTCAATATCAACAACTAAAAAAAGCCATAAAAAGTAATCCTAAAAACATTGAGATATAATGAGAATTCCAGGGAAAATAGAATTGAATGACGAAACCTATAAAATGAAAGGTGGAGGAAGAGTAATTGAAATAAAGGTACTTCCTGAAAACGCAGCTCAAATCATTAATGACATGAGAGCTATACCCCAGTCAGTTTTCGTTTGTAATATGTATGAGAAGTTGAAAAATCAATTCAATCTAAATGAATCAGAAGTGTTTGCCATCGCCGGAAAAAAAGATGATATAATTTATGCATTGATGGTCTTAATGGGTCTTCAATCGTTTGACATCATCCTTGATAAGGATTTCAACCAAAACAGCTTTTTAAATTTCACTGGCGAAACACTCGATTATTATGACAATAAGGAATATTTCGATATGGATGATTTTAACTATGAAATAGCTGATGAGGATGAAGAAGTCATTGAGAATACTGATGATTTATAATAATTTCTAAAATAATTTTGCTTGCAATGAAAAAGTAATCAACTTAGCCTAAATGGATAAGAAATATTTTTTAGATAATAACGATCCTAATTGGCTAGTTGTAGAGGAGACGAATAAATATATAAAATTAGCAAGCACGAATAATTCCTTGGAAAAAATCGTAATTAAGATAATTAAGAACGAATATAAGTACAAAATAATTTTACAAAATTTAGATGTCAGTGAAGAAAATGAAATTATTTTTTCTAGTGATATACCTTACGATTGGTACCTTACAATTTTACATCACATGCTTTTAAAAGAAAAAAATAAATTATAATATTTCAAGTTCTTTTAAAAAAAGGTCTAAAAAACTTAAATCACTACTTGTAATACCCAAATTATGCAAATCAAATTGCTCTAATATTTCCTTAGTTTTTTCTAATTTATTTATCAAATCATTAAAAATTAAATTATCTGAAAACTTATCAATTATAATAGCATTAAGATTCTCGAAATAATCTTCTTTATCTTCAAAAAACGTTTTGTATATTAATTTATAATTCATACTAGAAATCCCAATATCATCTTTTACAGAACCTAATCCTATTCCTTTTTTCTCCATCTCGATTCCCAATTTAAATATATCATTGACTTTTTGGAAACTTAAAATTGCAATTCCGTCTTTTAATCTTGAAACTAAATTTTTGAGTGGGGGTCTATAATTAGAATATTGGTTATCAATTAAAACAATTTTATTTATTGCGTTTAATTTTTGACAATTATTACCTAACAAATATTCAAAAGCCTCAAAAAACATTTCTTCATCTGATTTTAAATTAAATTCGCGTTTTTTAGGTAATTTAAAAGGCTTCAAAGAATTAATTATTAAATCGTCTATTATAATATTGGATTGAACGTATTCCCAACATTCCAATTTTTTAGTTTGTTCTTGAGCTGAGGTAATACCATATGCAGCAATCTGATCCCATGTTCTTATTATAAAGTGCTCTAAAATCTTATCTAAATCTGAGTTAATTCTCCTTTCTGATTTTAAAAGTGACCCAGCAACCTTATACTCTAATTCGTAAAATTTATGATAATCAATTAAACCATCAGTAATCTTGTCAAGATAACTCATAGCATATATTGTAGTTGCCATTCCAACACTTGAATCACTAATTATACTTGGATAATCTCGATTTGTTTTAGTTCCACATAGTTTTCTTGCTCTTTTAAATAACAATCCAAATCCTATTAAATCTTTAAATTGAGATTCTTTCAAAGTTTTCCACCTGTCTTCGCTATCCATAAATAATGTGAATTGCTTTTCTGCACTTAATGCAGCAATATGAGGCCGATGGAATAAACAATTAAACCACCTTGCAACGTCTATCTTGTTAAAAACAAATTCTTTTGGCCGTCCCAGTTCCCATGATTTAAGTAATAAACCTTGATTATTTTTAGAAACATTATATTGACCGGCCATTCTTTCAAAATAATAAAAAACAAACTTTCCTGTTTTATCTTGAGCCGGAATTTTATTAGAAAGCCTTTCAATATTAACTAATAATGTGTCATTTGAATAAAAATCACTTTCTCTAATGGAAGATTGAGTATTTGCCGCTTTTGAAATTTCAGCAACAATTTCCGAATAATTTACGTCGTTTGAATTTATAGAAGTTATTTTGACTTGAACAAAAACATTAGACAAAGACAACTTATCTCTAGATTTTGCATAATGTATTGTAGCGGTCGTTTGACCACCATTTACAATTTGAAAATCTTGAATTTCAATAATTTTACCATTTTTAATAATTACGTTCGAAGCAGTTGCGGAAATACCGTTATTAAATGAGAAAAAATTTAAAGGGTATTCTTTAATTGTATTTCTGATTGCTTTATTTGCCTTCCTATTTGCAGAAAGGAAAAATCGGACATTATTTTCAAGTAGTTGTGTATTGTAATCGTCATATAAATCTGCTAATAAATCTCCAGGAAAAATTGCTAAAATATAATTTAAATTTTTATGCTCCTGTTTTATATAACTAACATCATATTGCTCGTAATCTTTAGATTCAAAATTTATACTTATAGGTATTCGTTTAGTTTTACTTCTTTTTAAATCATTATATTTCTTTAAATCCCAATAATAAACTCGTCCGGAAATATCAAATTGGTTTATTGAAAATTTAGTTTCAAGATTATTAGATTCAATTAATTGATCGGTAATAAATATAATTTCTATTTTATCTAAAGTTTTTTCTTTATGGTATTTATTTATTTTTTCTTGAAGTTCTCTTCCTTCATTTAAATCTTTAATGTAAAACCCATTTAAAGAATTATAAATAAAATTTTTAGCTTGCTCGACAATTTCAGCAATATTATCTTTTTTAATGTATTCTATTTCTAGTCCATTACTAAATAAACCAACAATAATTGAAACTTTAAAATTTTGTGTAAGGTAATTTGTATTAGGCGAATCCTCAACTCCATCCTCATTATTGGACAAATCATCATCGTTAATAAAAAAATGGGAAATTGAGTTACCTAAAATATGCCAATTAATCCCATTTACTGTACCTTTAAATCTAGATACAGTAGGGGGATGGATTAGAATTTCAGATGTATATAGAAGATCAACAAATCGAATAAATTTACAATCTTCAATGAAATTTTCATTATGAGAAACTTTGTATAAATTATAATATTCCGAAAAAAGAATCCCTTTAGTTAACTCTAGTTCCTTATTCATATTTTAAATTTTTCTAACATAGAAATATCAATATCATAACTTACATTACTAATGCCTGTTTCTAATTTTTCCCTTCTAATTCGAGGGAAATCATCTTGATTTACTTTAAATTTTATTACCTCAATTAGAACAAATTTATAAGTAAGTGGCGTTAATTCAGGTCCAAGATAATTTAATTCATCCTCAGTACATTTGGTTGCAAATAATTCTTCTAAATTCTCGCTTTCTAAAATTTTAATGATTTTAGAATACATTAAACCAAGCGAATCTTCTAGGCTATTATTTATATTATCAATTCTGTAACAGATTAAATGCAAATCCCTTGAATCCTGACTTTCAAGTTGATACTCAGTTGCAATACTTATGGTAGTATTTTTTTTTGATATAGTCTTAATTTCTGATTCTAAATTTTCAAATGAAAAATCTCGATTAGCAGGTGAAGGCCGATGCCATGAATCTATAATATTTCGGTAAGATGATTTTTCATTATCATTAAGTAAGTCTTCCAAATATTTCAATTCACCAAATAATCCACGTGCACTATTTATTGAAATGTGGCTTTTCTTTTCTCCTAGTTTAATTAAATCTCTAATTGTACTATTAAATTTTTTAATTAAATCATTGGTAGAATCATTTTTTTGAAGTTGAGAATAAAAAATATAGAGAAACTCACTAAAGTATTGAATTAATGACTCATCGTTAATATGAACCATTAATTCATTTTTACCAATAACGAAATATAAGTATTTCAATTTCGGCAAAAATAATTTGTGAAAATTACTATCATTTATAAATTTTATACTTATTAAATCATAGTGTTCAAATTCATTATTACGTTTATGTAAATTTACTATCTCATTTTGTGTATGAAATTTAAGTATATTTTTTTCCATGATTTTATCTATTTTTTCTTACTATATATGTTACTTTATCAACTCCATCCATTCCTGGAATAGTTAAGTAAAAAAGTGGTAAAAAATACTGTTCATATTTTGTTAGATAAATAATCAAAATAGCCTTCTTACTTATTTTTCTTAATTCGTGCCTATGTTTGTGCTTTTTGCTTCCATTCGAAATTTGATTATAAAACTCATAAATTTCATCAGTATTAATTATATCGAACGTATTGTCTAAATCACTATCCAACAACTGTTCAAAAACCAAATCTCCATTTGATTCAAATGGCTTTCTAGGACTACGAACAATACCATGAACTTTTTGAATCTGTTTGTTTTTCAACAATGAATTGCCCAAAATCCATTCTGGTTCAGGATTAATCGATGAACTAATTTTTTGCTTGATTACTATAGAAAATGAATTGATTTTTTCTTCATTTGTTCTCAAAAATCTATTTACCCTATTAAACTCATTATTTTCATCTACATGAAAATATAACTTTTGAAAAAAATCTAGAACTTTAGAAACTTCAACATTTTCGAGATTTATATTTTGATCGATTTTTTTTGTTTTTATAAATCCAATCAATTCAGTGTTATTAACCAAATATTTGTGGTTATTTTCAAGTAATGATTCTATAAATAATTTAAAAAGATTGAAATTTTGACAATGTCTTTCAATGTTCTCTAAACTTATTTTTCTAGTATAAATTGAAGTTCCTGAAAACGAAAGGTGCATTTGCTGAGTATTTTGTAATTTCAAAGGATCACAGATTTTAAGTTTCGCTTGAATTGTTGCTAAAGATTGATTATTCGACATTTTAATAGACCATTCTCTAGGTTCTATTTGTCTTTCATTCATTTCATTCAAGTCATTCCGTAAACTATGCTCTAACTTACATATGTCTCTATACCATTCAATGTGTTTTTCATCTAAATAAATTTGAATTAAATCCTCATAATTTTTTCTGTAACCAAACCATCTACCCATTTGGTATAAAGAATCCATTCTAGAAGAGCTTCTCACAAAATAAGAAGTCGTCAAGCCCTCAAGCGTAAGTCCCCTTGAAAGCCTATTCCCACCTACAACAATATAGTTTCGTAATTTTTCTTTTGGATCCCGTGATGATTTATAATTTAGGTTTCTATTATTATGTTTCAGAGGTCTCGCATTTCCTTCTGAATCAATAATTGATTTAGAAGAATGATAACTAACAACTTCAAGAGGTTGATTTTCAGAAGTTAAAATCGATAAAATGTCATTTATTGTTATTTTATCAGGAGTCAGATAAGTCCTATCATTTCCAAATTGAATTTTGAATATCGGATTTAAAGAACTGGCTTTTATTTTTAAAAGTGCATTTTCATATTTTTTAAATGTTTTAATATCCTGTGCCTCTAACAAATTCTTTTGATTTGTAATAAACTTGTCAATTTTATTTGCAAGATAATCCACTCTTGAGGTCAAATGTGATGTATGAATTAACATTGAGTTATAATCATGTTGATCACGGAAACTCCTTACGTAAATTGTTATTAAAAAATAAATGATTGCATCCGATAGACTATCTGGTATTGCTGTAAAAGTATAATCTTGGTTTTGGCTTCTTACAAATATTTCATCAATATTTTCTGAAAAAGATTCATTTATATTAGTTAATACTGGAATTGGATCATCAAGCGTATCACCAAAAATTTTATCAATCCCCATATAGGTTGTACTTGGATTTAGTGGGGTAATAAAGTGTTTAGGAAATAATTGACTATCCCTGTCTATTCTATAATTTCTTCCTTTTATTGTAATGTCTTCTCTCTTAATATTAAACTCATTTTGATTTATAACTGAATAAGGAGTAGCAGTATAGGCAATAAAAGTCTTTTGAGATATTAAAGACAGAGAAACTCTAATATATTTATTAATTGTTGAAATAACTTGCTTTTTAGCTTTTTCTAAATTATCCAACTCAGTTTCACTTAATTCTTCTTTTAATTCCAAATCTATCGCTAAATCATAAAGATTAAATTCTGATTTTGACATTGATTGGATTGATGCATTATCAGCCTCATCATCAATAATTAAAAAAGGAGTATTTTGTAATTGATAATTATCGTCTTGTCGATTGCTATGATTATTCAACCAACTAATTAGGTTTTCTAAAACAGTTTTATTTTTTTTTATAACCCAAATTGATTTATGGTTAATCCCAACTAAGGTGTCTAAATTTCCTACTCTTGAAAGATCTGAATCGGAGGAAGTTGGACATGAAATTGTATCATTTAGATCTTGAAAAACTCTATCTTTACCTATACCAACCCATTCGCCATTTAGTATTCCAAGTACACCATAATCAATCCGCTCTTGAGTTTGTCTTCTAAGGTCTTCTGTTATTCCGGTTAATACAATTATTACCTTATACCCTACATCAAAAGCTCTATTAATTAAACCAACGTAATTAGCGGTTTTCCCTGATTGGACATGTCCATATACCAAACCTCTTCTATCCCATGACATATTGTTAGTTTCTGGATCATTCGGATTATGGCAATTATCTAAAATTTCAAAAGTATCTGCTTCGATTTGTTCTATTAAATCCAATTTTCCAGTTCTTGTCAAATATCGTTTATAGCATTCAAAGCGTATTTTATCATTATTTCTCCAAGCAGAATCTAACCATGGCTCTATATCATGAGACTTTGCTGATTCAGCAGCTTTTTTTTCTTCAAATGATTCTGAGATTATACTTTTAAAATCATCAAAATTGATTTCAGGTTCATTTAGCAACAAATTATTAAAATAAATTTTAGAAATATCATCGATGATCTCTGAAATTTTTTTGGGATCAAACCGATTAAATACATGTAATTCTTCAATTTCCGCCGCTATTTTTAATCGGCAAAAACTTAGAGCCTTCTGAATATTTTCATTCATTTAAATAAGATTTAATTTGATCCTGATGATAACAGTAAGGTTCGCATTTAAATAGTAAAATCAATGAATCATTATGCGAATGATCACAACGATATTTACCAAATAAATCTTTTGCTATTTTCAAGTATTCTAAACTTAAATTATCTTTTAACTTTATTCTATCATGATGGTTAGGACGCAAATCATTGTTTTCAATAATTTTAGAAATTGGTAAATTTGATTCAATCATTTCTAATAAAAATTTAAGTGATTTCGAATCAATCAACGACTTTTCTAACATTATTTGAAATATCGGGTGTTTATCATTAATTGTATATTTAAAACTAGAGTTTGCAATTTGGTCCTTCCAAACGGTAGCATTATCATAATTCGCTCTAAAATCTCTTTCAACTTTCCTACCTCCTCCATTAACTTTAACACCAGATAAATTCTTGGTTTTATCGACAAAAACTACTATTTCATTTATAAATTCAAATGGAATATTTGCATTTGTTTTGGTAATCTCAAGATTCCATTTTTCATCTAATTCTAAGTTATTGGGAATATCAATAGTTACCCGAGCTAATTTTGAAGAGTTTTTATTTTTCATCAATTCCCGCCAACCTCCATAGGGTGTAATTAATCTATTAAGACGGTAAATATAAATTCCTTGCTGCTGCTCAAATCCATTAAACAAAGAATAAGAGTTAAATCGAATAGTTGCATTTTCGTAATCCTCATCCCAATGAATTGGGTGCTGCAAGCTGTAGGAATTTAATATTGTTTCAACTTGGTCATTTAATTTAATTGTAGAACTTAAGGTTGATGTTGAAGGAATCGGGCTAATTCCTATTAAATCAATCGAATTAAAATTTATTTTTAATGACTTTTTTTCGAAAAACCTATGAAAGCATACAGATAGATAATTTTTAGTCTTACTTATTTGACTTGCAAAATTTTCTATTTCAAGAGGTGCCCTATCCCAATTTTCCCAAATTAATATTGTACCACAACCATTATTTTTAAGCAAACTAATTTCTTTAGAATATTCAGTTTCATTTGGAACAGAAAGATTCCAAGAATTATTAGTTTGAATAAAATCTAAGTCAAGTGATCTGAAAACGGCATGAAACTCTTGTTTTTTCGAAATAATTACGAGCTTTCTAGCTTGACTGATTGAAGCAGTTTTCATACCAAATCCAAAACGACCTAAATCATTTTGGGTCCTATCCTTTAAAGAGCCCAACTTAAATGAATCTATTAACTCAACCAAATTCATTCCGACTCCATTATCAAAAATCTTTAAAATCGGATTCCCATCATTCCACTCCATCGAAACTTTAATTTCAGTAGATTTGGCTGAAACCGAATTATCTAACAAATCTGCAATTGCTTCCTCGATAGAATATCCCAAATTTCTATTTGACTCCAAAAGTGCATATGGCTCTGGTGTACAATCTTCCCCAATAGAATAATTCTGTTTTATCCCCATTGTTCAACCATTGCTTTTGCTATACCTGGAAATGTTTTACTTCTTACATGCCCATTTCCTGAAGCCTCTGAATACCATTTTGCCATTCTTTTACCACTTGAAAATGTTACAAACTCACCTTTATGAGTATGGGTTTCTAGTTCTGGAAATAGAGGAGAGTCCTTTATATGAGTTAGTTTAGGTAAACCCTTTAACCACAAACAAGTTGCTTTTGAATATGGATCTCCAAAATAGTATGGCTGAATTATTTGAGATGGCTTTGAATATACTGTACTCATAATTCCAATAGGGTTTTCAATGGCAATCTTACCTATAGGAGCATTTACCATAGCCATAAAAAAATCAATGCCTTCTTGCTGCCTACCATCTTCAATTTTTTTCTTAAAGTGCCTAGCACCACTTACGGCTAGGTGAGTGCAAGGTGGAAATGCTATCATCATATCCCATCCATCATGTAAAACTTCTAACACATCTCCTTGAATGTGCCATTCAGGAAAACCACCAGAACAGGGTAAAATATCCGCAGAAAAAGCCTCATGTCCAATATCTCTAAATCCTTTGCAAACAGCTTGAGACTCTTCACATGCTAATAAAATTCTCATATTTATTTAAATAATCTTCAACATTCTTACATATTCATCAAAAATTTCTGAAACATTAAAATAACCTTCAACATTCCAATTTTTACCATCTTCCTTTAAAAGCAATATAGGATACTTGTATTTTTTCTGATAAATAATACACTTATTTGCCGTCTCATTTTCATTAATTATTCCTTTTTGTGACTTAAATGAATATGAAAAACATTGGTTATTCTCATAACCATCATGAAAATATTTTCCCACCTTGGTTTTTATAATTACTAATTGATGAAAAGGCGCAATTCCAACCCAATTTATCCCTTGTTGCGGTGTATTACCAATTACATTTTCATTGCCATTAAAATACTCACTTCCAACTACTTTAGAATATTGAATTAGATCCCAAAGATTTCTTTTTGATTGTACGTCGTCAAACTAAAGTGGACTTTTCCTAAAGAAGTGTTTCGTGTTTTTGTGAATGTATAATTTCTTTTTTTTCTGTGCAATCTTTGGCTGTTTTTATTTTCTCATAGTTCAATCTTCTTTG
>NZ_JBPXKS010000012.1:0-16553 GCF_054558755.1 Aquirufa sp. A-Brett2-W8 | reverse complement strand
CAAAGAAGATTGAACTATGAGAAAATAAAAACAGCCAAAGATTGCACAGAAAAAAAAGAAATTATACATTCACAAAAACACGAAACACTCCTTAAGGAAAAGTCCACTTTAGTTTGACGACGTACAGTATTAGGTATGAAAAAGGGGACAGTAAAATGAGTGGTACAATTGTTTACTATCCTGTAGATAAAATCCCCTTTGAACTAAAGCGAGATTTTGTACTATTAGGTACCTCGTTTAGTTATAAAGCAAGTGAGAACACAGAGTACTATGGAGGAATTTCTCAAACATATCGTCCAATGATTTTCAAAGACCTTATTCCTATAGAGGCATTTGAAAAAGTTGACCCTAATTTAAAGGATGCTAATGGATATAATCTAGAAATTGGAACAAGGGGTAATTTTAAATTCTTAAAATGGGATATAACAGCTTTCGCTTTGGAATATAATAACCGATTTGGCACTTTATTGCAAATAGAATCTAATTCGCAGGTTTATACTTATAGGACAAACACAGGAAACTCAATGACCAAAGGACTTGAAATTTTTTTACAAGGTAATTGGGATG
The DNA here is from genome assembly GCF_054558755.1 of Aquirufa sp. A-Brett2-W8. Lineage (NCBI taxonomy): Bacteria > Pseudomonadati > Bacteroidota > Cytophagia > Cytophagales > Flectobacillaceae > Aquirufa > Aquirufa sp. A-Brett2-W8. The sequence goes on along the minus strand of NZ_JBPXKS010000012.1, from coordinate 15,986 downwards.
TTTCAAAAAATAGTTCAATTACTTTTTTTACCTCTACCACATGGATGGATGGGAAATTCACTAGTGGGAATATAAAGTCAGGTACTAGCAACGTTAATATAGTAGGGAATAAAATTGAAAGTGTTCCAGACATTATTACAAGAAATGGAATCACACTACATCATACTAAATGGAGCTTAACCACATTATATAGTTATACTTCTGAAACATTTGCTGATGCATTAAATACAGTAAAACCATCAACGACTGGTGCAGTCGGTATAGTACCTGCTTATGGGTTACTAGACTTTAATTGCACTTACAAATTATCAAATCAATTGACTTTCAAAGGAAGTGTAAATAATCTAACCGACAAACAGTATTTTACCAAAAGACCGTTGTTTTATCCTGGAGTTGGAATATGGCCATCTGATGGTAGGAATTTTAGTTTTTCAATTATCCTAAAAATTTAATTTGAAAAGTTCCCCTGCAACTTTTCAGAAGTTCATCCCTTGAGTTTCCTGATAGTCAAATACTCAATCATCGCATTATAGTTGTGTAAGTACCCCCTTTTTCAGACAGTCAAAGCTGTAGACATTGGGTTATTAAGCACTTTTTCTTTCCATTCGATAGGAGTTAAATTTCCTAAAGATTCATGAGGTCTATTGTAATTATATTCTTCTATCCATTCTTGAGTTAGTTTTCTTACTTCGTTTTGTAAGTACCCCCTTTTTCAGACAGTCAAAACTGTAGACATTGGGTTATTAAGCACTTTTTCTTTCCATTCGATAGGAGTTAAATTTCCTAAAGATTCATGAGGTCTATTGTAATTATATTCATCTATCCATTCTTGAGTTAGTTTTCTTACTTCGTTTAGCTCAAAAAAAAGATAAGCATCAAGCACTGCTTCTCGGTAAAGACGATTGAATCTTTCGATAAAACCATTCTGCATTGGCTTTCCAGGTTGGATGAATTGCAGGTTGATTTCTTGGTCTTTACACCAAATCTCTAAATCCTTCGAAGTAAACTCTGGCCCATTATCTGAGCGAAGAATAGCCGGTTTCCCACGGTCTTCTATGATTCTTTCCAAAGTTCGTATAACTCGCTTAGCAGAAAGAGACGTGTCTATTTCTATTGCCAAAGCTTCTCTCGAGGAATGATTCGCCACATAATAAGCGTTTAAAGGTCCTGGTAGGTCAACAGAAATTTTAAAGGAGCTCATCGCAAGATGAGCTCCTTTTGTTTTTCCTACACCATCTTCTTCATCTTCTCCAGCCCCGTCTTAGCTACCTTCAACGGATCCTGTGTCCAAAGTTCCTTATTGAACAATTCTAGAGATAAGATGACCGGTTTTTCAGTCGGTTTTAAGCGTTTGATGATTTCTTTGATCGGTGCTTCGCCATCGCCCGCGTAGATGCGGTCTCCATCTGTTATCGTGGTTGGTTTGATGGAAGTGACGTAGTCGTTTACGTGGAAGACCTCGATCGAGTTTTCGCCTACAAGGTGGAGGCAGTCGATAGAAGATTCGCCCTTGTAAATGTGGAATACGTCTAATAAAAGTTTTGCGTTGGGTTGTCCGGCTTCGGCGGCGACGAATAGGACGTCAGCGACGCGGTTCAGATTTTTCGAGTGTCCCCACATTTCGAGCTGTGGTGTCACACCTGTGCTGACACCGATATCGAGGATGGCGCGGTAGCGTTCTGCTGCGCGGCGTAGGTCGAGGCCGGCTTCTTTCGTGGCGCCCATGGGAGGAGCGGCGGTGCGGAAGCAGCCTAGTTGTGCAAGCATATCCATCTCGCGTTTCATTTGTTCCAAACCTTGTTTGCGAGTCGCCTCATCATCCACAATCCATTGGGCGAAGCCGATGGCGTTTTGAATCTTAATCCCTAAATCATCGATACGCTTCTTTGCTTCTAAAAGCGTTCCGCCGGATTTCAAATAAGCTTCTAAAGTAGGAACCCAAATTTCACAATGTTGATAGCCGGCCGCGGAGGCGACTTCGAGTTCTTTGATGAGACCGAGCTTTTGGCCCATAATCGTACTCATATTTAACGAGAACTCGAATTTAGGGGATTTCGCAACGGAAGCAACGGGAGCAACGGAAGCAACAGATGCAGCCGAGGCAGATGAAGGTAGCAAAGCAGCACCAGCAGCCGTTCCAGAGGCGATTAATAAATCGCGGCGACTAATTTTTGTCATAGGTATTAGAGGATAAAATCGTTTTCAAGGTGGCAAGATCGCCTGATTTTTTCAATTGTTTGTAGGCCTCTCCCCAGGTCCATAAAATGAGAGGGATTTCCTGGTCGCCTAAATCGACAGTAGCGCTGGCGCTTGTACCTTTTTTGGTCTTAATTAAAATCACCCCATTCGCACCCCTAACTCCATAGATAGCCGTTTGAGAAGGATCTTTTAATACATTAACACTCTCGATGTCATTCGGATTAATGGAATTGATATTTCCCATAAATGGGACGTCATCAATCACATAAAGCGGGCTATTATTATTAATGGAGCCTATTCCCCGTATTCTGACCATCGTTCCACCTCCCGGAGAATTATCGTTACCCACCGTGACGCCTGACACTTGACCTTGAAGCTTTTGGTTTACCGAAGCGACATTTACCTGACTCAGGCGATCTGAGGTGACCGTATTTTTGTCTGTGTTTTTAGGGAGTTTTTTGAAGTTAATCGGGTGAATCTGCAAGCTGATGCCCGCCACGCCTTTCAGATCCTCGCCTGTAACGAGCTCAATGTGGTCTATGAAATTCAAAGGAACAATGGAGGTCTCTCTAAATTCTGGCTGACTAGCCGAAGCGGGTTCATATAGTTGAACGAAAAGCGTGTCGTTACGAAGGGTAAATTGTTGCTTCGGGTTCTCGAAATGTTTTTTGAGGAGGTCAAAAAAGGAATTTTTTTGGCCCAGTAAAACAAAAGGAAAAAACAGGAGGATTAGTAGATTTTTCATAGATTTATTTCGCCTAGCTTCTCATACGAGAGAATCATCGAACGAACGTTATGGTAGTTAATTTTCCAATTCGTAGCCATGTGACGCCAAATCGGTTCCCCTTCGCGGGTCATCAGCGGCCACCATTCACCGGTGTTTCGGTTAATCATCTTGTCGAATACGAAGCGATGTACCTGTTCGTAAGCCTTCAGGAACTTTTCATCTTTCGTTACTAAATACGCATCCAGCATTCCGATCAGCATTTCGGCATTTTGCCAAAATTCCTTTTCCAGATCCGTAGGACCACCACCATGAGATCCCTCCACATACACGCCGCCATATTCCCAGTCGATGCCATTATCCATGGAATGATAGAAGGCCTTCTTGATATTACCTAAATAAGGCGTCGCATCTATCTTTCCCACCTTCAGCGCATGCATCAAAAGCCAACCAAATTCCGAGTTATGACCATAGGAGGTATTGTCTATGGCAGAGGCTTTTTGGCCTCCATCCTGAAAACGATCCCAGCCCCACACAATATCAAATTTAATCTGCGGCGCCACACTCCAGTCCGCCCAAAACTGCGGAATCCCCGTCCCCGTCGTCGGATCCATAATTTTATATATCAAAATATCAATCGACTCCTTCAGTTTTCTGCGGTGAATATCCTTGCCACTCGCTTCATACAAGGTGGTAAAGGCTTCCATTAAATGCATGTGTACATCCAGCGTCTTGCGATCCCCACCCGGAGCACCCGGTCCCATCATCGACCAATCTTCTGCAAAGAATTCCCAGTAACCGCCGTAATGGGTGTCCACCGCATATTTTTGGAGTAAATCAAAGACCTTCTCCGCATATTCCAAACCTACCGGATCCCCCGTCGCCAGGGTATATTCACTCAGCGAATAGATCGCAAAGCTGTGTCCATAACCAATCTTCTGTTTATTCGTCGCTTCCCCCGCCCGGTTCACCATCCAATAGAATCCACCATGCTCCGCGTCCCACATCTTGTCGAGTAAAAACCGAACACCATGCGCCGCCATTTCCTTCATCACGTCCCCACCAAAACCATGCCTGTACGCCTGCGAATACGTAAATACGGAACGTGTCATCGCGATCAATGATTTTTCATCGTTACCCGAATCTTCCCCAAACTCATCGAAATGCGTAATATATCCGCCCTGTTTTTGATCCACCGTCCGCTGAATCCAGAAGGGTAACAACGCCCCCTCCGTATATTCCTTGATTTCCGATCTAAGCGATTGAATGTCCATGATATAATTGTCTGATGGCGTCCGGACTCGCTGAGCCGGTTTCGCCGATTTGATGAATACTTAAATGTACGGCCAAAGAGGCAAATTCACAGGCCTCCTGCACCGAAGCACCCGCTGCTCTTGCCGCAGAAAATCCTGCCACCACCATATCACCGGCTCCCACGGTATCGATTGGGCCTTTTACTTGAAATGCAGGCTGATGGTAAAATTCGTCCTGGCTCGCATAGATTATGCCTTTTTCGCCTAAGGTCACTAGCACCGCTTGTTTTCTAGTCGCCGCCCAGGATTGAATGTTCTCTTTCGTGGCGGGTTTTTGGTGAATATGGATGAACTCTGCCTCGTTCACTTTTAAGGGTAAGTGTTTAGCATGACTGCCTAAGGAACGCAAATCGGCTAAAGCATTTTTTAAGTATAAGTTCTCGATGTGCTGTGCTTGCAAAAGTGGCCTACCAAATTGCTCATTGATAATGAACCAGTCAAAGTTCTTAGCTTCCAGAGCCTTGATTAACTCGCTCGTTTGATCCTGAAAGTTCGGTGACCTCGTCCCAAAATCAATTCGATTTTGCTCCACTATTCCACTCATCGGTTTGGTATACGTAGGAGTATCGATCGCGATTTGCATTATGTTCGTTGCATCGATACCTAGGGCCGCCATCTGATGCGCCATCTCTCGACCGAAAAGGTCATTTCCGCGCACCCCGAAGGCTGAAACTTGGGCACCTAAAATGGCTAGATTTTTCGCCACATTCCCGGCACCACCTAAATAGGCTCTTGGCTGAGAGGCTAAATGAACTTCTTTAGTGGTTTCGATGGAAAATTCCCCTGTGGAGGTTTGAATATCAAAATAGAAGTCCAAAGCAAAATCCCCCAACACCGCTATACGCAGCTGGAGGATTCGAGCTAATAGGGTCTCCAATCTTTCCGAGTTCATCTCCATGTGATGTTGAATAGGTTTAGCGAAATTTTCATCGAAAAATAGGGATATTTTCTTTAATTTTGAACATCTATTCATACTAATTCTTTTTTGTTTTGGCATTAATCAAATCAATCTCTGGCATACGTGGTACCATCGGTGGAAAACCGGGTGAAGGTTTAAGTCCTCTGGACGTCGTTACCTTCGCTGCGGCTTATGGCACCTGGCTAAAAAAAGTGGGGCACCCATCAAATTCGATCGTATTAGGTCGCGATGCGCGTATTTCTGGCGAGATGGTTAGTTCCCTCGTGGCTAATACCTTAATCGGTTTAGGTTGGGATGTGTTAGACATCGGTCTTTCCACGACTCCCACGGTAGAATTAGCGGTGCCTTGGACGAAAGCAGCAGGTGGAATTATCATCACCGCTAGCCACAATCCGGCGCAATGGAATGCCTTGAAATTATTGAATGATCGCGGGGAATTCATCTCAGATCAGGATGGAAAAGACTTATTGACTATTGCAGAAAATCAAGATTTTGATTTCGCGGACGTGATGAAATTGGGTCAATTGACGCAAGATGATAGTTTTTTACAGCAGCATGTGGATCACGTGTTAGGCTTGACTTGGGTCGATCAACCCGTGATCGCGAAGGCGAACTTCCGTATCTTAGTGGATGCGGTGAATTCGACCGGAGGAATCGTGGTTCCGATGTTATTGAAAGCTTTAGGAGTGCAACACGTGGACGTGATTTTTGGAGAAGCGACGGGTCATTTTGGCCATAATCCAGAACCGCTTCCGGAGAATTTGACAGAGATGATCTCCAAAATGAAGGGAGGGAACTATGATTTAGGTATCGTGGTGGATCCGGACGTGGATCGCCTTTGTTTTGTTTCGGAAGATGGAACGCCATTTGGTGAAGAATATACGCTAGTGGCAGTGGCGGATTACGTGCTTTCTGTGAAGCCCGGTAATACCGTTTCTAATCTTTCCTCTACGCGTGCTTTAGCCGATGTAACGCGCAAGGCGGGTGGCGAATATTTCGCGGCTGCGGTAGGAGAGGTGAATGTGGTGACTCAGATGAAAGCGGTAAACGCGATTATCGGTGGTGAAGGAAATGGAGGCGTAATCTTCCCAGAATCGCATTATGGACGTGATTCCCTAGTGGGAATCGGCTTGTTCTTGACACATTTGGCAAACAAAGGCATGAAAGCGTCTGAATTACGTGCGAGCTATCCGGCCTATGTGATTTCCAAAAACAAAATCGAATTATCCGCTGACCTGAACGTCGATTTAATTCTCGCGACGGTGGCAGAAAAATATAAGAAGGAGAAAGTTAACACGATTGATGGCGTGAAAATTGATTTCCCAGATTGCTGGGTTCATTTACGCAAATCGAATACGGAACCGATCATTCGAATTTACGCGGAGGCATCTTCGGAGGCTGAAGCAGATACACTTGCACAACAAATTATACAGGTGATCACTGAGATCGCTAAAGGGTAGATGGCAGAAAAAACACCGATATACTTAGACAATGCGGCGACCACTCCGGTGGATCCGGCGGTTTGGGCTGAAATGCAGCCTTACTTCGAGAATTTCACCGCGAATCCGTCATCTATACACTCCCACGGTCGTCAAGCGAAAGTGGCGGTAGAAAAAGCGCGCAAAACTATTGCGACTATTTTAAATGCGTCCCCTTCGGAGATTTTCTTTACTTCTGGAGGAACGGAAGCAGATAATACCGTCTTGCAATCGGCGGTTTTACACGGTGGATGTAAGGTCATTATCACCTCGCTGGTAGAGCACCACGCAGTAATACATACGGCGGAGGCTTGGGCGAAATTGGGTTTGGCAGAATTGAAATTAGTTCGCGTGAGTCCTGAGGGCTCGATTGATTTAGCTCATTTGGAGGAATTATTAGCTTCTTCTGATAAGGCCATAGTGAGTTTAATGCACGGTAATAATGAAATCGGCAATTTATTGGATTTACACGCGGTGGGAGACCTTTGCGAGCAATATGATGCTTTATTTCATTCAGATACGGTCCAAACCATGGGCCACTACAAGCACGATGCGTCTGCCTTGAAAGTGCATTTTATGGTGGGTGCCGCTCACAAGTTTCACGGACCCAAGGGCGTCGGTTTCTTATATGCGAAAGCAGGATCTAAATTCAGTCCATTAATGCACGGAGGCGCACAAGAGCGCAACCAGCGTGGTGGAACGGAGAATGTATATGGGATGATTGGTATTGCCAAAGCTTTGGAAATGGCCTATGCTTCCATGGATGAGCACGAAGCCTACATCAAAGGTCTGAAAGCCTATTTCATCGAAGGATTACAAAAACAATTTCCCGGCATTTCCTTTAATGGAGCCTCTGGAGATGTAGAAAATAGTTTGTATACGGTGCTTAATGTACGTTTTCCATCGGTGGCCGATGGAGACATGCTCTTATTTCAATTAGATATCGAGAAGATTTCGGCTTCAGGTGGTAGCGCCTGTTCCAGCGGTACGTCAGTAGGATCTCATGTGTTAATGGCCTTGAATCCGACAGCGACGGGTGCTGCTGTACGTTTCTCTTTTAGCAAAAATAATACCCGAACGGAGATCGATCGGGTATTAGAGGTCTTGAAAAAAATCGTAGCCTAATAGGCACGAGCAAAAATAACTCTGCGGCTGGAAGGTGCTCCCGTTAGGATGCATTTTCCAGCGTCCTCTTTAGCATCAAGAGGAATGCAGCGAATAGTCGCCTTTGTTAAATCTTTGATTTTCTCTTCGGTCTCCGATGTGCCATCCCAATGCGCTGAAAGGAATCCACCGTCTTCGATTTTAGCCATAAACTCGTCCCAGCTATTCACTTCGAAGGTATTCGCAGCTCTGAAATCGAAGGCTTTTTGATAGATGTTACGTTGGATGTCTTCCAAAGTGTCCACAATCACGTCTTCAATTCCTTCAAACGGCATACTCGTCTTCTCTCTCGTATCACGACGGGCTAATTCAATCGTGCCATTTTCCATATCCCTATTTCCAATGGCTAATCGAACAGGAACACCCTTCAATTCGTATTCAGCGAATTTAAATCCAGGACTCTGGTTTTCTGTGAAATCAAATTTCACGGAAACACCTCGTTTTTTCAAAGCTTTCACTAAAGGATTAATGCGCGCTTTGATATTTTCTAATTGCTCGTCTCCTTTAAAGATCGGTACGATTACTACTTGAATCGGAGCTAATTTAGGAGGCAAGACTAAACCTTGGTCATCCGAATGAGCCATAATCAGGGCACCTACTAAACGGGTAGAAACACCCCATGATGTTCCCCACACATAATCCAATTGATTCTCCTTATTAACGAATTTAACGTCGAAGGCTTTGGCGAAGTTTTGGCCCAAAAAGTGGGATGTTCCCGCCTGAAGCGCTTTTCCATCTTGCATCATGGCTTCGATGCAATAGGTTTCATCCGCTCCTGCAAAACGCTCGTTCGCCGTTTTAATACCTTTCAATACCGGCATCGCCATGAAAGTCTCTGCGAATTCCGCATATACCTCTAACATCTGCTCGGTTTCTTCAATCGCTTCTTGTTTCGTCGCGTGCGCCGTATGGCCTTCTTGCCACAAAAATTCTGCCGTACGCAAGAATAAACGCGTACGCATTTCCCATCTTACTACGTTTGCCCATTGATTGATCAATAAAGGCAAATCACGGTAGGATTGAATCCAGTTTTTATAAGACGACCAAATCACCGTTTCCGACGTTGGTCTCACAATTAATTCTTCTTCCAATTTTGCGTCCGGATCGACGATAACTCCACCACCATTCGGATCATTTTTTAGTCGGTAGTGTGTTACTACCGCACATTCTTTGGCAAAACCCTCTACGTGTGACGCCTCCTTCGAAAGGAAAGATTTAGGGATGAAAAGGGGGAAATAGGCATTCGAGTGGCCTGTTTCTTTGAACATGTCATCTAAGGCACGTTGCATTTTCTCCCAAATGGAATAGCCATATGGTTTAATGATCATACAGCCTCTCACAGCTGAATTTTCAGCTAGATCTGCTCTCTTGACTAATTCGTTATACCACTCAGAATAATTGTCAGCGCGGCTCGGTAGGGATTTACTCATAAATATTGTTAAAATCGTAATATAGTATCCGTTTTTTCGTTTACTTTACGTTTGAAAAATGGAACGTTACAAAGATACGTTTTGTTATGCTTTTATTTGACATCATCCGCTAAAAACCATGAAAAATCAATCCTTTGCTTATTTACTGCTTGTAGGATTTGGAATCCTCACCAGTTGCGTGAATGTGACTACTAATTCATACGTCACAGATGATTTATATGATCAGGCGAATCGTAGTGTTCAGGTGGCTAAAGTTCAGGCAGCTAAAGCCGCTAAAGATAAGAAATACCTAGATTTTCAAGACTTAGACGAATCTGATGTGGAAGTCATCGAAGAAGAGGATGGTTTAGCTCAACAATCGAATATTCGCATTAATCCTAATTTATATCAATCTGCCTACCAGCAAGGACTTACAGATGGTTTATTTAATAGCCCCTATGTAGGTTATGGCTATCGATATACTCCTTTTAATTATTTTAATCCGTCTTTTTCTTATTTTGGAAATCCGTTTAGGACGTTTGGAATTGGTATAGGGATATCTGCTCTTAATCCATATTCATTTTATAGCCCATTTAACGATCCTTTTAATCCGTTTTTTGATCCTTTCTACAGTCCTTTCTATCGAAATTTTAACAGTCCTTTTTATAGTCCATTCGGCTTCAACTCTTTCTATAATAACTATAATTATTATGGACCAGGAGGCAATTATACAGGATATAGTGGTCAATACCAGACGAATGATTTAAGAGAGAAGAAGAATTTTGGTCCGCGTGACGATCGTTCTAACAACCGTAATTCGGGCGGAAATTATACCAATTCCCCTCGTGGCGGAAACAATTCCTATAACACACAGGGAAATAATTTACCTCGGGTAAATACGCAACAAAACGCTAGTTCGGGTTCAAGTGCTCAGCCTTATGTGGCTCCGCGTCGTAATTCGAATTACGAATACCGCGCGGCTCCTTCTGATGGAGGTGGTGTGCAACGTGGTAATTCGACATCAACATCTACGCCTTCCTACAGTAGTCCTAGCTCCGGCGGAGGTTCAAGTTCCGGTGGTAGCGGTGGTGGTTCTAGTCGCGGTCCTCGTTAATTTACGATCATGAAAAAAGCTCTTTTCTTATTTTTCAGCGTGTTTGCGCTGAGCGAGGCTATGGCCCAAATCTATACCTATCCAGGTTTAGCCAAGCAGTTTACTACAAGCTATTCCGTGGGTACGGCTCGCATGCAAGCTTTAGGAGGTTCTCATAGTGCCATAGGGGCAGACTTGAGTTCCATTTCAGGTAATCCAGCCGGATTAGGTTTTTACACGCGTTCAGAGGTAAATATTAGCTTCGCTTCCACTAATGTACAGACTAAATCGTCCTATTTATCTACTTCAGATGAAGCGTTAGATAGTGAAATACAAATGCCTACTTTAGGTATGGTGATTTCAAGTACTAATTTGAGTGGAGGTGATTGGCATGGGTCATTTGGTTTTGGCTATTCGCGTCAGGCAATTTTTATTCAACCCATTCAAGTTTCAGGTACAAATAACCGAAGTTCTTTATTGGATAGCTTTATCGAAAAAGCAAACGATAAAGGGGCGACAGGTGCTAGTTTAGATGAAGAATATGATTCCTATGCTGGTACAGCGTCTTCAGCTGAAGCTTTGGCCTACCAATCCTATTTAATCAATCCTAATTCCGTGACAGGCGGAGCACCATTTGAACGTTTTCAGCCTTTATTACCTACGGATCAATATGGCGCCGCAACTAATACGGGAGCTTTAACATCCTGGGATTTTGCTTATGGAGCCTCATATCAAGACAAATTTTATTTAGGTGCTGCTTTGCACTTTTCTAGAATTAATTCGAGTTCATCTACAACATGGGAAGACGAGTTCCTGGGTGCAAAAAATGTGGCAGGTTTTCAATATGCGGAGACACTATTAACAAACGGTTCCGGCATTGCGCTGAGCTTAGGTGGCATTTATAAAGTAAATTCATCCCTTCGTCTTTCGTTAGCTTTCAAAAGCCCTACCTATTACGACCAAATGAACGAGACCTATAATGCGCGTTTATTTCCGAATGTGATTGGCATTCCTGCCATCGGTTCGACTGGTAATCCGATAACGATCACTAAAGTGAATCCAATTCGATTAACGACGAATGAATTTACCTACCAATTTTTAAGCCCGTTGAAGGTTTCAGGTGGTCTTGCTTTTTTCTTCTCCAAGAAGGGATTTATTACGGCAGATCTTGAATATGTGGGATATGGTTCCATGAAGGTGTCATCCACTGAATTAGGTGGATCTGCTAACCAGTCTTTTCAGACGAAGTATAACGGCCAAATTTCCCGCAATTTCGAAGGGGCTTTGAATGTGAAAGTAGGGTCAGAAATCCGCGTCACACCGTCCATTAGTCTACGTGGAGGTGTGGCCATGTTTGGGAGTGGTTATGCGCAAAGCTATGATTCGATTGATCGCAATGCATTCCAGTTTTCTGGAGGCATCGGATACCGAAAAACGAATTTTTATATCGATTTAACTGCGATACGCCGGACGCAAAAAGATGCCTACACCCCGTATACGCTAAAAAACACAGCTGATTTTAGTTCCGCTACCTTGGATTTAACTTCTACGCAATTTATGTTAGGCGGAGGGGTTTATTTCTAGACAGGTAAGTATTGGTCTAATAGCCAAAGCAATTGGCTCACCGTGATTTCTCCGTCTACTTGGACATCAGCTTGCTGGTAAAAAGAGAGACGTTCCTTGAAGGTTTTTTTGATGGAGGCGATGACGACTTCTTCGCTTTGGGACTTATCCAATAAAGGACGATTATTTCCCTGTGCTTTGTATAATCGTTTCGCAAGATCGTTCACATCTACATTTAAAAAGACGCTCACACCATTTTCTTTAATGAAGTCCATATTATCATTAAAGCACGGTACGCCGCCTCCAGTCGCGATGACCATCGATTGATCGGGCTGAAAACCTCTCAGCGTCTTTTTTTCTATTTCACGGAAATGTGCCTCACCTAAATTAGAGAAAATCTCAGACACAGTCTTTTGTTCACGGGTTTCAATCAATTTATCCATGTCCATAAAGGAGTACCCAATATTCTTAGCTAATTCTTTTCCCAAAGTACTTTTACCCGAGGACGGCATTCCTACTAAATAGATATTCTTCATTCTTTTTATTCTAGGCTTTGTTGAATTTCATCCGCTGAGGGTAGGGCAAAGGAAGACCACTTTCCTTTCACCGTTCCATCCTTTATTAGCCACAATCCGGGGCTAGAGCGAATAATGGTTTTTAATATTTTGGTATCTGCAGAAAGCGCAGGAAACCCTAATTGGTATTTATGACGTAAGGCGTTTACCTCCGCATCCGGGGAGGCAGAAACTAGCCAAACGGTGATATTTTTTAAACCTTTAGTTAGCTGCTCTATTTCTGGTAATGCCTCCTCATTCATGTGATGAATATTAGGTATAATCACCATCAATTTAGCCCCTTTAAAGCTCTCTTGTGTGTAATTAGTCGTATCACCCTCTGCCCACAATTGGTAGTCTGTAATGAGCGGTTTGGCCTCCTTTTCGTTGATGGCTGTCATCGAAATGAATTGTGCCGTCGTATCCGTAGGCATTTCATTCAATTCCGTTTCGACTCCATTAATCTTGTAGACATAGGAGAATTTCAATGGCTCCCGTTCCTTCATATTCGTGGGAATGTGATCTCCAATTGCGTAAGGTAAGCCATCGCTAATAGGTAGGTGGAAATAGCAGAATATGCCTAAGGCAATACTGATGATGGCTGTTATTGTCACCCATTTGCCTGTTTTTTTGTCTTTCGGTTTCTTTGTTAGCAATAAAATTAGGGTCAGAATAATTAAGAATATATCTTTTCCAAATGACGTCCAGGGCGTTAATTTGATTGTTTCGCCAAAGCATCCACAATCAGTTACTTTATTAAAATAGGCTGAATAGAAAGTTAGGAATCCGAAGAAAGCTAATAAGACTAAGAAGGCATAAAGCGTCTGTTTCAATCGGTAATTCAAGGCTAAAGCTACCGCCAATACGATTTCTAAGCTACTTAGAAGTATAGATAGAATGAGCCCATACGGAATCCAGAATTGCCAAAATCCGGCCATAAATGCAAAGTCCACCGAGAATACCTCGAAGTATTCTTCTAGCTTTAGCTGGGTTCCGATCGGGTCATTCAATTTAATGAGACCTGAAAAGATGAAAATACCTACCAATAAAAACTTTGCGATTTTGGTCATTATTGTTGTTGCTGCTGTTGTTGTTCGCCCTTCAAAGTGATTAAACAGAAGACGGCATAATTCAACATATCTTGGTAATTAGCCTCCACACCCTCAGAAACGAGTGTTACACCATCATTATTTTCAATTTGCTTGGTGCGGAAAATCTTCATCAAAATTAAATCCGTCATACTGCTAATGCGCATATCGCGCCATGCCTCACCGTAATCGTGGTTTTTATTGCGTAATAATTCCAAGGTGATTTCCACTTGTTGATCGTAAAAGCCGCCTAATTCTTCCGGAGCGAATTCCATTTGATCCGAATTTTCTAAGGATTTTTGAATTAAAGCAATGATGCAATAATTAATAATCCCAATGAACTCCCCTTCGATTCCATCCGCGATTTTTTGTGCTCCTTTTTCTTGGATGCTGCGAATGCGTTGTGCTTTGATGAAGATTTGGTCGGTTAAGCTAGATAGTCGTAAAATTCTCCATGAAGTACCGTAATCTTTGTTTTTTTTATCAAACAAGGCTTTGCAGTATGAAATTACTTGGCGATATTCGATTTCGGTTTGGGAAGGCGTTGAGTCCCTATTCATAGATACAGTTTTTAGACGATGCTCACGTTTTTATAGCCTACAAAATTATTTAAATTATCCTAAAATTCACTCGATTTGGACGCTCTTTTTTCCACAAGTCAAACAATCCGTTTAAATGGGCAATTGCTTGATTTTTCTGAGCCCCAAATCATGGGTATATTAAACATCACCCCAGATTCATTTTACGAAGGAAGTCGCTTTACTTCTATTGAATTAGCTTTAGAGCAGGCATCCTCCATGATCGCTTCTGGTGCAGTGATTTTGGATATTGGTGGTCATTCGACAAGACCCGGAGCAGCTCCGGTTAGCCCACAAGAGGAAATTGATCGGGTTTGCCCGATTATTTCTGCCATTGCGTCGGCTTTTCCTGCTGTTATAATCTCCGTAGATACGTATCGGGTGGCGGTGGCGAAAGCGGCTATAGCCGCTGGGGCTCACTTATTTAATGACATTGGTGCCGGTCAAATGGACGGAGGCGTCTTCGATTACATCGTCGAAAATCAAGTCCCTTATATTCTGAGTCATAGCGTGGGACGTTTCGAAAACGTTCACGAGGTCCCAGATTATCAAAATGTGGTAGCAGAAGTAGTACATAATTTATTGCCAAAAGTCCAGGAGCTACGCTCCCGCGGTTTCAAGGATTTGATCGTGGACCCAGGTTTTGGTTTTTCTAAATCTCTGGAGCATAATTATAAACTTTTAGCTCACCTGCGGTCTTTCAAATTATTAGGGGCGCCCATCTTAGCGGGATTGTCTCGCAAGACGATGATTTGGAAAGAATTAGCAATTACTGCTGATGAAGCCTTAAATGGAAGTACCGTTTTGCATACCGTAGCCTTGTTGCAGGGAGCATCGATTTTACGCGTGCACGATGTGAAGGAGGCCAAAGAAACAATTCATTTAGTTCAAAAATTACAACAAAATGGCATATCCCATTTATTATAAAGGTACTTGGCAGGATCCTGAGCAGGTGACTATATCTGTAAAGGATGTCGGTTTCTTGCGCGGCTTTGGCATCTTTGATTTCTTCCGCATCATGGATGGGAAACCCATCTTTATGTTTGATCATTTGGATCGCTTTTTGAGTTCGGCGGTTAAAATGGGTTTGAATCATAGCTATTCTAAAGAATCACTAGCTACTTTAATTAATGAGATCGCAGCTCAATCCGTCGACCCTTGCCTGGGAGTTAAACTGGTTTTAACAGCCGGTTTCAGTTTGAATGGATTCGATCCGGTAGGCGAATCTGAATTATATATTTTCCTAGGTATTTTCTCCTTCGCGGAGCCTACCGACGGGTTGCGTTTAATGAGTCGCGAATACAATCGTGAAATGGCGGATATCAAATCGCTGAATTATGCTTTCGCTTTACGTGAAATGCCTGCGGTTCGTGCAGCAGGTGGCGATGATTTGATCTATTATACCCCTGAATTTGGCGTTTCAGAGTCCTCACGCTCTAATTTGTTTTATGTCAAAGACGGTGTGATTCACACGCCATCAGACCATATTTTAGAAGGAATTACCAGGAAGAAGGTGATTGAATTAGCTTCCTCTGTTTACGAAGTTCGTGTGGGTGTTTGTTCTTTAGCAGATTTCATGAACGCGGATGAGGTTTTCACTACCGGAAGTACGAAGCGGGTCTTACCTATTTATTCCATTGATGGAAAACAGATAGGAGATGGGAAGAGGGGGAAGGTGACGGAGAGGTTGTATGGGATGTTGTTAGGCTCAGAAGCCTAATAAAGTATAAAGAATAGAGCATAAAGCACAAAGTCGGAATCCTCTACGAGGATGAATTGGCACCATCTCGTAAAGTGTGTAAGTAGAAATATTTAGGGTTTCGACCTTGATAATTTTTTTTTACTTTTAAACACTAAATAAAATGGAAGTGGAATTACCCGATTCATTAACCGATGCTTTCTTA
>NZ_JBPXKS010000011.1:0-39213 GCF_054558755.1 Aquirufa sp. A-Brett2-W8 | reverse complement strand
GTATGCCAATTCATAATTGGGGAATTATTATTAACCAGTTTTTGGCTATATTTGAAAAAAGGGTCCGAATTTAAATGAAAATCCGAACCCTTTATTTTTTACTTACACAGTTAATGGGATAGTGCCTAAAAAAGAGGCTTCCGCCTCGTTTATTATTCATTCTTGAAATATTTGCCCGCGCTCTTTAAACTTTGCTCTTTGAACTTTGCCTATCGACTTCGGACTCATTCCCTTCGGACTCATTCCCTCCGGACTTATCTCCTCTCTCTACTCTCCTATCTATTATCAATTTTTTACTTTGTGCTTTATGCTTTATGCTTTACATTTACAGCATGACAATCATCTATATCGTTTTAGCCATTTTAGCTGGCACAGGCGCTACCTACATCCTTTTTCAGGGAAAATTAGCTCTATTACAGAGTCAATTAGCACAAGCAAACCAAGATCTGGCGAAACAAACGGCTTTGGAGGCTGAAAATAGAACCTTATTTGGGAAATTATCCCAGATAGAAGGCCAAAATGAGACCTTAAAGATGACGGTTGAAAATCAAAAATCGGATGAGGAAAAACTGCGAAAAATGCTCGTTGAAATCAGCAATGAATCCGTTTTAAGGCAAGGAAAAATGCTTAGCGACCAACAGCAGGTGAAATTAAATGATGTTTTAAACCCACTGAAGGAGAAATTGAAGGAGTTTGAGGAAAAGGTGAACCTAGGCCAAAAAAGTAGTTTGGAGCAAAGTACCGTGCTGATGGAGCAGATCAAGAACTTAACGAGCCTAAATCAAACAGTCACTCAAAAGACAGAGGATTTGACGAATGCCTTGAAGGGATCTAATAAATCACAAGGTAACTGGGGAGAGATGATTTTGGAAAGAGTATTAGAAAGCTCTGGCCTAAAGAATGGGATGGAATACCAAACACAATTTGTGACTAAAAATCAAGAAAATGAGACGATTAAACCCGATGCTGTCATCTTTTTACCCGATAATAAAAACTTAATCATTGATAGTAAAGTTTCTTTAGTTGCTTATGAGAGATATACGAGTGCCGAGGATGGAACAATAGAGAAAGAGGCCGCACTAAAAGCGCACATTGAATCCTTGAAAACACATATTAAAGAACTGTCGGCAAAGGATTATCATTCGGCTTTGAATTTAACCAGTCCTGATTTTACGCTTTTATTTATACCTATTGAATCGGGATTTGTGGCGACAATCAGCCAGGACACTACTTTATTTAATTATGCGTGGGATCGAAAGATTGTTTTAGTCTCCCCTTCTACCCTTTTGGCCACTTTACGTACGATTGCATCGGTTTGGAAAACAGAGTATCAAACGAGAAATGCGATTGAAATTGCGCGTCAGGCTGGTGATTTATATGACAAATTTGTCGGGTTCACGAAAGACATGGAAGATGTAGGAAAGCACATTAAAAAAGCGGAGGATTCGCATAATGATGCACTAAATAAATTAAGCTCAGGCAAAGGAAACTTAATAAATAGAGCTCAAAACTTACACAAACTAGGCATCAAATCGACTAAAAAGCTAAATCAAGGGCTCGTTCAAGATGAGGAGCCGGAGGAATTAGATTAGAGATTAGAGATTATAGAGTAGAGATAAAAATCTATACTCTCTAATCTATGCTCTCATTTAGACTTAGGCTTTCTTTAAAAACTCAGTTCGCAAAACCATCATCGATTTCTCCACTTTGCCTTCAATTTCGGCAGCGTCATCCGTTAAGCGAATGCCTCTTACCATGGTTCCACGCTTAATTACACCGGATGATCCACGTACCTTTAAATCTTTAATCACGGTAACAGAATCGCCATCTTTTAATATAGCACCATTACTATCGAGAACGATTAATTCATCTTCCTCATCCATTTTTTTGTTGTTTTTTGGTTAATTATTACGTTCAGAAATTACTTTTCCCACGTATTTTTATTGTTTCTAAACCCTAATAATCGTTGAGCTAAATCTGGGCGCTTTAATTGAGTTAAGCGATTTCGAATCCAGTCCTTGTATTCTGCTTTATACCAGAAGAAATATTTATTTTGATTCTGTTTCTCTTCCCTTGTTTTTGCCGTTTTTACTGGCTGCAAGGTATATGGGTGTACACCCGAATAATAGATCACTTCCGCCACTGTCATAGGTGTAGGCGTAAAATCTTGTACTTGCTCTAAATGAAAACCTAAATCTTTTGTCTCTGCAGCTAAATTAGCCATATCTTCTTCTTCACAACCAGGGTGAGACGAAATGAAATAGGGAATGAGCGGTTGTTTTAGGCCAAATTTGGCAGAAATCTCATCGTATTTCTTCTTAAATGCATGGAAATACTTAAAAGATGGCTTACGCATTACGCGCAAAGTGGCATCAGAAGTATGTTCAGGAGCTACTTTCAAACGACCCGAAACGTGTCGCGTAATCAATTGCTCCATGTATTCATCGTGATTCCCATCAGAATTATTCTTATTGAAATCATCCACTAAAAGATCATAGCGAACTCCAGATCCCACAAAAGCCTTCTTAATCCCAGGATGCTTATCTACCTTGCGATAGATATCTGTTAATGGTTTATGGGAGGTATCTAAATTATTACAGATCACCGGATGAATACAAGATGGGCTTACACAACGTGCACAAATATCCTCATCCTTTCCCTTCATTTTATACATGTTAGCCGAAGGACCGCCTAAATCAGAAATGTATCCTTTGAAATCAGGAGCTTTGGTAATTTGCTCCACTTCTTTCATAATCGACTTCTCACTCCGGGAGGCAATAAACTTTCCTTGGTGGGCAGAAATCGTACAAAAACTACAGCCGCCGAAACAACCGCGGTGCATATTCACCGAGAATTTAATCATCTCAAAAGCGGGAATAGGACCACGCTTTCTATATTTCGGATGCGGCAAACGCGTATAGGGTAAATCAAATGATTTATCCATTTCTACTTCATCCATTGTTTTGAAAGGAGGGTTAATAACTAAAACGTCCTCCCCTACTTTTTGAATGATTCGATTGGCTTGCCACTTATTGGATTCAACCTCGACGATTTTAAAATTCGAAGCATATTTAATCTTATCTTCTAAACAAACCTCATGACTCGCTAATTCCACCGTTTCCCAGTCACAGGATGGTGCCGTTTTCTGTAAGAAAGCCACTTGATTAATATGGGTCAAATCCCCTAATTTCTTTCCTTCCTTCACCCCGCGCATAATTTCGCGCAATGGTTGTTCTCCCATGCCATAAACTAACATATCAGCACCAGAATCGACTAAAATAGAAGGGAATAATTTATCTTCCCAATAATCATAGTGCGTGACACGACGCAAGGACGCCTCGATACCACCGATTAAAACGGGAACATCTGGATAAATTTCTTTAAGAATCTTTGTATAAACGGTGGTCGCATAATCTGGACGAAAACCCGCTTCACCACCAGGAGTATAAGAATCATTCGAACGCAAACGCTTATTAGCTGTGTAATGATTCACCATGGAATCCATACAACCAGCTGTAACGCCGAAGAAATATTTAGGCTTACCTAATTTCTTAAAATCGCGTAAATCATCTTTCCAGTTAGGTTGAGCAACGATGCCTACCTTCAAACCTTCACTTTCCATGATTCTACCTATCACTGCCGTGCCAAAAGCCGGGTGATCCACATAGGCATCACCTGAAATTAAAATCACGTCCAGTTCATCCCAGCCACGTTTTTCAACCTCTTTTTTCGTGAGGGGCAGCCAGTCGGTTATCGGTCTTTCTTCCATAAAGCAAAATTAACGGAATTTAGGGGCTTTACCTATTGAATATCATGCCAAAAATCAGGAATCAATTCACATTTTTTTAGTAAATTCGTTCAAACAGAGGAATTAAACCTATTATCGTATTGAATACCGCCGAATTAATTTTCCAATCAATTGCTGCATTAACTAGTCCTGCTGAAATAGCTTGGATAGAGGAAAAATTACATGCTGATGCGAAAGGAATTTCACTCGCGTTTGTAATGGTTCCTCGCATCATCGCTAAGCATTCAATCGAAAATGAGCTTCCCATTATAACAGGTTGGAATTGGAAAAATGCCACACTGGATCAATTAGTACGCGTTTATTTCTTAATTCATTTGGCAGAAAAAGAGGATGGAAAATCAAGAATCGAAACCTTATTTGATACGGCTGAGATGAATGAATTAGTCGCTCTTTACCGCGCTTTACCTGTTTTGAAAACACCAGAAATTTGGTTGCACCGCGCTACAGATGCTGTTAGATCTAATATGGGGCCTGTATTTGATGCCATTGCTTTTGGAAATCCATATCCCCAAACTTATTTCAGCGATTTAGCCTGGAACCAATTAGTCCTTAAATGTATATTTAATGATAAACCCATTCACTTAATTATAGGTTTGGATGAGCGTTCTAATCAAGCTTTAGCTGATACCTTAGCTGACTTTGCCCATGAAAGATGGGCTGCAGGAAGACGGGTGCCATCTCAGGTTTGGCGATTAATACGAAACTTCCAAACAGAATCAATAGAACAGGATGTAGCAAAGCTTTCGAAAAGCGAAGATGCAAATGATCGAAAAGCCGCTGAATTAATCATCAATAATAGCCCTCTAGAAGCCTGGAAGGCCTTAGAACAAGCAGAACCTATATATACCGCCTAATACTATGTGCCAAAACCCAAACGAAGCCAAATTAAATCCATCGCACTTCGAAGGATCGAACGAAGAACAACAAACCGCCCAAGAAGTAGAGGGCGGGTTTGCCGCTTATACACAAGGGATGAAGTTCTTTGATCCGCATGTTCACATGACTTCCAGAACGACCGATGATTACCAAGCGCTAGCAGATGCCGGTGTGGTGGCCATTATTGAGCCGGCTTTTTGGCTAGGGCAACCTAGAACTGGATTGGCATCATTTAAGGATTATTTTGCCAGCTTAGTGGGTTGGGAGCGTTTTAGATCGTCACAATTTGGCATAAAACATTATTGCACTATTGGATTAAATTCTAGAGAGGCGAATAATGAGGCACTTGCGGAAGAAGTAATGGAAATTTTGCCTTTGTTTTTACAAAAAGAAGGCGTCGTAGGTGTGGGTGAAATTGGATTTGATGACCAAACAGCCGCTGAGGAAAAATACTACCGTGCTCAATTAGAATTAGCGAAAGAAATGGGTTTGCCCGTTCAAGTGCATACGCCGCATCGGGATAAGAAAAAAGGAACGGAACGCAGTATGGCGATTGCCTTAGAGCACGGCTTAGCACCCAATATGGTGGTAATTGATCATAATAATGAGGAGACCGTTAAATCGGTTTTGGACCAGGGATTCTATGCGGCATTCACTATTTACCCCTTCACGAAGATGGGAAATGAGCGAATGGTAGAGATCGTTAAACAATATGGCTCCGAAAGAATCATGGTGAATTCGGCGGCGGACTGGGGTATTTCTGATCCTTTGGCGATTCCTAAAACAGCAGCCCTAATGAAGATAAAAGGTATTTCTGCGGTGGATATACAAAAGGTAACCTATCAAAACGCGTTGGATTCTTTTGCTCAGAGTGGACAAATCAATGAAAAGGATTTTATTCATGGTCTTGAAATAGATCAATCCTTGAAGTTTAATGGCAATACGGTTTTGCGCGGCGGTCAAGCACCTTGCGTAGACAAAAACTCCATCTTCATTCGCTAATGAGTAAGATCAGAGCTTTTGCCGAATTAACGCGACCAGCCAATGTGGTAACCGCCTTATCTGATATACTGGCTGGGTTGGCCATTGTTGGTTTTACTTTTGGGGGTTTAGATTACCAGTTCTACCCTGCCATATTTTTAGGTATATCTAGCATGTGCTTATATGCAGGCGGAGTCGTATTTAATGACATTTTTGATCACGAATTAGATACCGTCGAAAGACCTGAGAGAGCGCTTCCTAGTGGGCGAATAAAACGATCAGAAGCAATTATAGGCGGTATTTTGTTGCTATCGTTGGGTATATTTTTAGCCTTTTGGCAAAATCGATTAAGTGGATTTATAGCGGTTTTCATTACCGCCTTAGCACTATTTTATGATTGGAAAGGAAAGCATATGCGAATTTTCGGCCCCATCAACATGGGATTATGCCGGGCATTCAATTTACTTTTAGGAATGAGCGTGTATGAATTGGGCGTTTTGGAGCACTTCCCAGTAATCGCCATCCCGTTGATTTACATTGCAGCCATTACACTTGTTAGCCGAGGAGAAGTACATGGCGGCAAAGCGATTACACTCTATTTTGCTGGGTTTTTATTTTTAATCGTGCACGGGTCACAACTATATTTAGCGGAACAATTGGAGTATGCTTTGGTATTTGTCCTGGCCCACTTTATCCTGATTTTTAGAAAACTTCGAATCGCAATAGCGAATCCTGTAGGGAAAAACATTGGATTAACAGTAAAAACAGGCGTTTTAACACTTATATTAATGAATGCAGCTTGGGTCGCATCGAGTGGACAATGGATCATGGCCCTCTTTGTTTTAGCCTTATTACCCGTATCTTTGGGTTTAGCTAAAAAATTCGCCGTTACGTAAACCTATGCAATCTTTAAAACAACATTTTCAGGTACCCTATTCTTACGAGGTATTCTTCACGGAACATTTGTTTGCTCCTGAAAATCGCATTTTTACTGATTTTGTCCAAAACTACGGCAACCCTAGCTTTCGCAAAAAAATCCTTTTTGTGCTCGACAAAGGAGTAACAGATATTCAACCCCGATTAACGGCGGAGATTGTCAGCTATTTTCAACAACATTCTCCGGCGGATTTAGCCCCAGAAATCCTAGTGCTTCCTGGCGGAGAAGTCTGCAAAAACGATCCTCGCTTTTACGAGGAAGTGATTCGCGCTTTAGATGAGCACGGAATCGATCGCCACTCCTTTGTGGCCTGCATCGGTGGGGGTGCTTTCTTAGATATGGCCGGTTATGCCGCTGCCATCTCACATAGAGGAGTGAAATTCATCCGCATTCCGACGACGGTATTATCCCAAAACGATTCCGGTGTCGGCGTAAAAAACAGCATTAACTACCTAGGCAAAAAGAATTTCCTAGGCACCTTCGCTCCTCCCGTTGCCGTATTCAATGATTATTCCTTCTTAGAAAGTCTTGGAGACCGCGATTGGCGTTCCGGCATTGCAGAAGCGATTAAAGTGTCCTTAATTAAGGATATTGCTTTTTTTGAGTGGCTGGAAGAAAACGCCGATTCGATGAATCAATGTAGTAAAGCGGTGATGATTGAGCAAATATACCGTTGTGCTGATCTGCACATGCAACATATCGCTAGTGGAGATCCGTTTGAATTAGGATCAGCTAGACCTTTGGACTTCGGCCACTGGTCAGCACATAAATTAGAATATTTAACTGATTTTAAAATCCGTCACGGAGAAGCAGTGGCAGTTGGGATTGCATTAGATTGCGTATATTCTCACTTAACTGGTTCGTTGAAAAAAGAAGAGTTAGATCGAATTATCAGCTTGTTGAAAAAAATAGGATTTGAAATTTTCCATCCGGCTTTGGCAGAAAATGATAAAATCAACTTAACCAATGGCCTGAATGAATTCAGAGAACATTTAGGAGGTCAATTAACCATCACTTTGCTTGAAAAATTAGGAAAGGGCGTGGAAGTACATACCATGGACCTAGCCATGATCAAAAAATCAGTCGACCACCTGGAACAAATCGCGTAAAATGAAAACGCCTTACGGACACCTGAGTTATTGCAGCAATATTCATACCGGAGAGATTTGGTCGGAACATTTTGCACAATTAAAACAACTCGTTCCGGAGGTAAAGGCACAAGTTTCACCTACAAAATCGATGGGTTTAGGGCTGCGTCTTGCGAACCAGGCTAGTATTGATTTGCAAGATCCGGCTCATTTGCAGGAATTAAAATCGTGGCTTACCGATCAAGGTTTATATGTTTTTACGCTGAATGGATTCCCCTATGGCGGATTTCATGATACGATTGTAAAAGATCAGGTGCATGCGCCGGATTGGACGACGACGGAACGCAGAGATTATACCATCCGATTAGCGCATATTTTAGCACAGCTTTTAATAGAAAATGAGGGTGGCATTTCGACGTCTCCACTCTCCTATCGATACTGGTTTAATTCCGAAAAGGAACGCGAAGAGGCGATGCAGACCTCGACTAAACATTTACTTGAAGTGGTCGATGTGTTAGCTGAAATCGAAAAGCAAACAGGTAAAATCATTCATATTGATATAGAACCTGAACCGGACGGCTTATTGAGCAATCACAGGAATTTTGTGGATTGGTATGAAAATATACTTTTACCTGCTGGCGATTCTACTTTGATAAGAAGACATATTCAATTATGCTTTGATATTTGCCATTATGGAGTGAGTTTTGATCGCCCTAAGATGAGCATCGATGAATTAAAAGCTAAAAATATACCCGTAGGGAAGATTCAAATCAGCTCAGCGCTTCGGGTGGATTTGAGGAATCAAGTAGAAGCGAAATTAGAGGAATTAAAGAAGTACCAAGAACCGGTGTATTTGCATCAGGTAAAGGCCTTGCGAAAGGATGGAACTTACGAAGAATTTAAAGACTTAGATGAGGCTTTTGCAGCTTATAAGCCTACTACTTACGAAGAATGGCGCGTTCATTTTCACGTGCCCTTGTTCTTAGAGACCTATGGCCTTTTAGCATCCACTCAACAAGAGATTCGGGAGACAATGGAAATTCAAATGAAAAGTCCTTTTACCCGACATTTGGAAATAGAAACCTATACCTGGGGCGTTTTACCATCAGCCTATCAACTACCGATGGCCGATTCCATCAGTCGTGAAATTAAAACTATCACAGATATATTAGGACTATGAAAAAGACTGCTGTAATTGATGTGGTGGGACTCAGCGAAAGTATAATTTCAGCTGAATATACTCCATTTTTGTATGCCTATATTCAAAAAAAGCAGATTCAAAAAATCAAACCTCCTTTCCCAGCCGTAACAACTACATCCCAAAGCGTCTATTTAACGGGCAAAAACCCATCCGAACACGGAATCGTGGGAAACGGCTGGTATGATAAAATAGATTCAGAAGTGAAGTTTTGGAAGCAATCAAATGCCTTAGTGGGAGCTGAAAAAATCTGGGAAGCGGCGAAGAAAAAGGATCCGAATTTTACCTGTGCGAAGATGTTTTGGTGGTATAACATGTATTCTTCGGCGGATTATTCTGTCACTCCTCGTCCACAATACCATTCAGATGGAGTGAAGGCGCCTGATTGCTATTCCTATCCTGCCTCCTTACGAGATGAATTGCAAACTCAATTAGGTACATTCCCCTTATTTAATTTTTGGGGACCTAATGCAAATATCAAATCCACTCAATGGATTGCAGATGCGTCTATCTATGTGGATGAAAAGTACAATCCCACGCTAAACCTAATCTACCTACCGCATTTAGACTATTGTCTGCAAAAATTCGGGGTAGATTTACCTGCGATTGCCAAAGAATTAAAAGAAATTGACCGCGTCTTAGAACAATTAATCACCTATTTCGAATCAAAAAATACAGAAATTATTCTACTGTCCGAGTATGGCATCAATGATGTAAATACGCCTATTCACCTAAATCGAATCTTACGAGAAGCGGGTAAAATTGCGATTCGGGAAGAACAAGGATTGGAATTATTAGATCCAGGTGCTAGTGAAGCATTTGCTGTATCAGATCACCAAATCGCACATATTTACTGTAAGAATACTTCAGAAACTAGAGCGATTTTAGAAAAGGTACCTGGTATCGCTAAAATCCTAAGTGGAAAAGAACTAGCTGATTATCAGATCGCTCACGAAAGATGCGGTGATCTGGTTTTGGTCGCAGATTCTGACAAGTGGTTTACTTATTATTATTGGCTTAATGATGCCAAAGCACCTGATTTTGCCCGATGTGTAGACATCTTCAAAAAACCCGGTTACGATCCAGTCGAAATGTTTATGGATCCTAAAAACCCCTTCATAAAGCTCAGAGCAGCCTATAAATTAGCTCGCAAGCTGTTAGGTTTCCGCTACCGTATGGATGTAATTCCTTTAGATGCGAACTTAGTTAAAGGTTCACATGGAAGTCCATTCTGTGATGAAGTGTATTATCCGGTTTTTATTTCGTCGCAAAATATCAGTAAACAGATACAAGCAACCCAAGTATATCAATATATTTGGGAAACAATTTTTCCAAAATAACATGAAAAAGATTAGCACTATTTTTGCCTTCATTGTAGCAATGATGGCATTTAGCACAAACATCCACGCACAAGGTATGGATCCTCAGGCCATGGTTCAACGTCAAATGGACCGAATGACGACTGAATTAAGTTTATCTAAAGATCAGGTGGCTAAAGTGGAACCACTTGTTACGGCCAGAATGACTAAAATGATGGAATTACGTGAGCAAGGAATGGAAAGAGAGGAAATGATGGCAGAGATGAAAAAGGTAAACGATGCGCAAGCAGAACAACTCAAAGCAATCTTAACGCCTGAGCAACTAGAAAAATACAAAACGATGCAAAGCCAAACGCGTCAAGGTGGGCCACCACGAGATTAAATTAGTTTGAGAACATTTCAATTCATAGTACTTCTAATTTCTTATACTAGCTTTTCTCAAGTTCAAAACATACGAGGTAGGCTGCTGGATAAACATACCCAGCAGCCTATTTCATTTGCCGATATCTATTTATCCCCATCTAATCTAATTGCTAAATCTGATTCTATTGGAAATTTTTCCTTTTTCAAACTCCCGCTTAATTCCTATCAATTACGAATTAGAGCTCTAGGGTATCAGGAATTTAGTATACCTAAAATTGAGCTGATTGCCGGAAAAGAAAGTTATTTAGCCATTGATTTAGAGGAAAACCCTATATTCCTTCAGGAAGTTAGGGTCCAAGCAGAAAAACCAAAAGATGTTGCAAAAAATGAATTTGCCATTGTCAGCACAAGACAATTTAGCCTTTTAGAAGCTCAACGTTATGCCGGTGGATTTCAAGATCCTGCAAGAATGGCATTGAATTTTGCGGGTGTAACAAACGCGGGATCAGACCAAAATAATGAAATCATCATTCGAGGTAATTCACCTAAAGGTTTGTTATGGAGAATGGAGGGCATTGAAATCCCAAATCCAAATCATTTTGGAGATGGCCAAGGATCAACCAGTGGCATTATTTCCATGATTAACTCCACTAGTTTAGCCAATTCTGATTTTATGTCAGGTGCATTCCCCGCAGAATATGGCAACGCATCCTCAGGTGTCTTTGACTTAAGCCTTAGACGAGGGAATAATCTTAAGCGAGAATGGATGGCAACCCTTTCGGTAGTAGGTTTAGATGTGGCTAGCGAAGGTCCAATCGGTCAAAAAGGGGGATCATATCGGCTAGGTTTCAGATATTCCACTTTGGAAATATTACTTAAATCAGGACTAGTCAATATTAATAGTGGCAATTTTAAACCTGCCTACCGAGACTTAAATTACTTACTAGAATTGCCTACAAAAAAATCAGGTTCCTTTACTTTATGGGGAATTGCAGGAGCTAATAATACAGAAGACTTAAAGACTAATACGAATGATTACACGAATAGTTATTTAGCCGTAGGTGGAATTTCGCATAAACTTCCCTTAAAAAAGGGGCATTGGAAAACAGTTTTGGCCTACACAACTGAGTCTACAGAAATTATTCATGAAGATTTTAACGTCAAAACTCGTGAACAAACCTACCAATACCCGTCCTGGCGGTTTAGCACCTATTATTTGCACCGCTTTAATTCAACAACTCAGTTGAAAATAGGCATCAATGGCAGTCAATTATCCTATAAATTATTTGAAAATAGAAATAAAATCACCTACTTAGATGAAGATGATAAAACCTATTATTGGCAGCAATATGTGCAATTAAATAAAAAATGGACTTCACAATTAAGCGTTACGGCTGGAATTCATCACTATCAATTTGAGTTAAATAAGGCTCAAGGTTGGGAGCCAAGACTTGGTTTATCCTGGAATACCAATTCAGGTGGTCGATTTAGTGTGGGAATGGGCGTTCACTCCCGCTTAGAGCCCCTCTCTGTCTATTTCTATAAAAGATACAAAGGCAAAATTTCAGAAATGCCTAATCAATCTATAAAGCCAGCCGTATCACTTCATCAAGTAATTGCTTATGACCAAAAATTGGGAGAAAATACCCGCTTGAAGGTAGAAGCCTATCTACAAAATATTAGTCAGGCGCCAGTGGATTCAAATAGAAACAGTACGTTCTCCCTTTTAAATTATAGTTCTGGAATTCCTACACAGGTATTAGAAAATGTAGGAAAAGGAGAAAACAAAGGAATTGAATTAACCATTGAACGCTTTCTAAGTAATGATTTTTATTATTTAATTACGGCATCTGTTTTTGACACTAAATATCAAGCCAAGAAAAACGTTTGGTATAATACTCAATTCAATAATAATTATGCAGCTAACCTATTAGTAGGAAAAGATTTTCGTCAGAAGATTTCGGTGAATTTAAGGTATTTGATCAGAGGCGGTAATCGCTATACGCCCATCAATTTAGCAGAATCCATTAAAAGAAATACGACCGTTTTAACTTCAAGTCAAATGATGGAAGGTCAATATCCCACTTTTCATCGATTAGACTTATCGTTTGCCTATAAATTAAATAGAAAACAGCACACTTGGACTTTTCGAGCAGACTTACAAAATGTCCTTAACATAAATAATATTATTGAAGAACGCTATGATGGAAATGTAAAAGCGCTTACCTATCGGTATGCGCTTCCACTTATTCCTATATTTAGTACTCGAGTCGATTTTTAGTACGCTTATTTACCTAAAACAATATTAACAATCCGTTTAGGAACCACAATCACTTTCGATGGGGTCTTACCTTCCAAATGTTTTGTCACTTGTTCATTGCCTAAAACAGCTGCCTCTATCTCAGCTGGAGTTGCCGTCACAGGAAAAGCAAGCGTTAACTTCACCTTTCCGTTAAATGAGATCGGGTAATTGAAATCATTCTCTTCTAAGAAGGACGCATTGAAAACTGGGAATGAAGCATACGATATACTTCCCTCCTGCTCGCCTAAGGCAACCCACAGTTCTTCAGCGATATGCGGTGCATAAGGAGATAACAAGATCACTAATTCACGCAGAATTGATTTTTTGTGGCATTTTAACGCCCCTAAATCATTCACACAGATCATTAAAGTAGAAACAACCGTGTTGAAGGAGTAGCGATCTAAATCGTCTTGCACTTTGCGAATCGCCGTATGCAATACTTTCAATTCTTCTGGTGTTGCAGGTGCGTCTGCTAGTTTCGATGTGTTCGTATTATCATCAAAGAATAAACGCCAAACCTTGCGCAAGAAATTATGCGATCCAGAAATACTATTCGTGTTCCACGGTTTAAATTGCTCTAATGGCCCTAAGAACATCTCGTAGACACGTAGTGTGTCTGCTCCGTATTTGGCAATTAAATCATCTGGATTAACGACATTAAACTTCGATTTTGACATCTTCTCCACTTCCCAACCACACACATATTTGCCACTTCCTAAAATGAATTCGGCATCTGCTGGCACGTCATTTCTTGATTTTTTGAAGGCTTCTAAGTCTAAGACATCATTTTCCACGATATTCACATCCACGTGAAGTGCCGCCACGTCGTATTGATCTTTTAATCCGTGTGAAACGAAAGTGACTTTGGCTGAATCCTTTAGTCGATAAACGAAGTTCGAACGACCTTGAATCATCCCTTGATTGATTAATTTCTTCGCAAATTCTTCTTCCGGCACATAGCCTAAATCTTTCAAGAATTTGTTCCAAAAACGAGAATACAACAAGTGGCCCGTCGCGTGTTCTGATCCACCGATGTATAAATCCACTGCTTTCCAGTAGTTTATTGACTCTTTTGAAGCAAACTCCCCTGAATTCGTTGCGTCCATGTAGCGGTACCAATACCAAGAGGAACCTGCCCAACCCGGCATCGTCGACCACTCATAATCATATTGACCTTTGTACTTCCAGTCCGAAGCAGCGCGACCTAAAGGTGGCTCCCCCGTTTCTGTAGGCAGGTATTTATCAATTTTGGGTAATTCTAAAGGTAAATCAGACTCATCTATTAGATAAGGCAATAATTCTCCTGAAGCCGTTGGTTTAAAGTAAACAGGCACAGGTTCTCCCCAATAGCGCTGACGGCTAAATACCGCATTTCGCATTCTATATTGTACTTTTCCTTTTCCAATTCCGTTCGCCTCTAACCAAGTAATCAAGGTATCCGTCGCTTCTTTATAAGCCATTCCATTAATCATTCCTGAATTAATGTATTTACCTTCTTTCGTGGGATCCGCTTGTTTTTCGATGTCTTTTTGGCCATCTAAAATGGAAGGAATAGGCAAATCGAAATGTTTCGCAAAATTCCAGTCACGCTGATCTCCAGAAGGCACACCCATCACCGCTCCTGTACCATAACCCGCTAACACATAGTCAGCTAGGAATAAAGGAACACGTTCTTGATTCACTGGGTTGATTACATAAGTCCCCGTAAAAACACCTGAAACGGTTTTCACTTCCGAGACGCGGTCTAGTTCTGAACGGGTTTTGGCCCAATTCACATATTCCTCCACCGCTTCTTTCTGCGAAGGTGTCGTTAATTCTGCTACCCACTCGTGCTCAGGCGCTAACACCATAAAAGAAACCCCATAAATGGTGTCCACACGGGTAGTAAATACTTTTATCTTTTTATCTGAAACGTTTTCGATATCAAATTCCACATCCGTTCCAATCGATTTTCCAATCCAATTGCGCTGTTGCTCCTTCAAGGAATCAGCCCAATCAACTTCTTCTAAGCCTCTCAATAAACGATCAGCATAAGCTGTGATTCGCATCGACCATTGGCGCATCTTCTTCTGCTCCACTGGATAACCACCACGCTCTGAAACGCCGTCTTTCACTTCATCATTCGCTAAAACGGTCCCTAATTTAGGACACCAATTCACGACTGAATCATCTAAATAAGCTAATCGGAAGCTTAATAAATACGCATATTGCTCGTCTGTTGACAAGGCATTCCATTCTTCAGCTGTAATTCGAGAGACGTCCTCATCGCAAACTGCTTTTAAACTGATCGAACCTTTGGCAGATAAAATAGCCTTTAACGTATCGATAGACTCTGCTTTATCCGATGCTTGGTTGTACCATGAATTGAATAATTGCATAAAAATCCATTGCGTCCATTTATAATAGGAGGCATCTGATGTGCGCACTTCCCTCGACCAATCGAAGGAGAAGCCCATATTCTTTAATTGCTCTATGTAGCGTGTGATATTTTGCTCCGTAGTAATTGCTGGATGCTGACCCGTTTGAATGGCATATTGCTCTGCAGGTAGGCCAAAAGAGTCAAAACCCATCGGGTGCAACACCTCAAATCCTTGCAAACGCTTGAAGCGGGCAATAATATCAGAGGCTATATACCCCAGCGGATGACCTACGTGCAATCCCGCCCCAGATGGATACGGAAACATATCTAACACATAATATTTCGGCTTCGCCGGATTTACCTGAGCTTGGAAGGTTTTATTCGCTTCCCAAAAGGATTGCCAAGCTTTCTCGATCTCTCTAAACTGATACTCTGTACGCATAAATGATTGTTATTTCAAAAGGAGGTGCAAATTAAGGCTTTTTTATGAAAAAATATTTACTCTACTTTGTTAGTAGATTAAGTAAAGTCTATTAACTTTGTAGGGAATTAGAAAATCTATGCCACCCAAAAGAAATTTTCCAAGTATATTTAACGCCATCCAAACCATTTGGATGCGTGATCGCAGCATCACTGAAGTGATTATTCACATCAGTAATGCGTTGGCTTTGATGATTGTAGGGCATCTTTTATTCACTTACCTGACTGCAGAAAAAATCATAGCCGTGTTTAACACCGTAGATTCCTCCATTTTATATTATGTAGTAGGTGGTTTCATCGCGCAAATGATAGATGGTGCACTAGGGATGGCCTATGGCGTAACTGCAACCACTTTTTTATTATCAGTGGGAATCACTCCTGCTGCTGCTTCGGCTAGCGTTCACGCCTCAGAAGTCTTTACTTCAGGAGTTTCGGGCTATATGCACTTGAAGTTTGGCAATGTGAATTCCAAATTATTTAAAACACTCGTCATCCCAGGCGTAATAGGTGCCATTTTAGGTGCTTATGTTTTATCAAGCTTAGAGAATTATGCTGGCTACATAAAACCAATTGTATCCGTCTATACCCTATTTTTAGGAGCCATAATAATCCGCAAGGCTTTGATTAAGAGTCAAGAAAAACGTCAATTGAAAAGAGTTGGTTGGCTAGCTCTATTTGGTGGTTATTTAGATTCCATCGGTGGTGGCGGTTGGGGACCTATCGTTTCCTCTACCTTGATTGCCTCAGGACGCCATCCAAAATATACCATAGGAAGTGTAAATCTGACAGAATTCTTTGTTTCACTCGCATCCTCTCTGACCTTTTTTTTCGTCATAGGCTTAGGATACTTGCATGTCATTATTGGCTTGATCTTAGGCGGAGTCATCGCTGCACCGATTGCGGCGCGTTTAGCGAATAAACTTCCTGTTAAAACCATGATGATTTTGGTGGGAATCGTTATAATCATCGTCAGTCTACGTCAGATTATCTTAGGGGTTCCAAAATTTTTATAGATATTTACAGTCAATTGTCACAACAGGCTAATGATTGTTACTACGCAAACGCTTTTAGAGAAGTTTTTATCCTCCACAGGAGTATCAACTGATACCCGCAATATCCAAGCTGGCAACCTATTTTTTGCCCTCAAAGGCCCTAATTTTAATGCCAATGCGATGGCAGTGGAAGCTTTGGACAAAGGTGCACAATATGCCATTATCGATGATGCAGATTATTTAGCTGGAGAAAGAACTTTGCTTGTTGAAGATGGACTATTGGCCTTACAAGCACTAGCAACAGCTTATCGTCAGACGCTATCAATTCCAATTATTGGATTAACGGGTTCGAATGGAAAGACAACAACGAAAGAATTGATTTTCTCAGTCTTATCCCAAAAGTACCATTGCTTCGCCACCACCGGTAACTTAAACAACCATATTGGAGTTCCGATTTCCGTATTATCGATCAAAAAAGAACACGAAATTGCGGTCATTGAGATGGGAGCTAATAAGCAAGGAGATATCCGCGAATTAGTCCATATCGCACAACCCACACACGGTTTAATTACTAATATCGGAAAGGCACATTTGGAAGGTTTTGGTGGAATAGAGGGAGTTCGAAAAGGGAAAGGCGAGTTATTCGACTTTCTAAATACCTCAGGTGGTATTACTTTTTTACCTCAGCAAGCTGGGCCAGTTCAAGAAATGTTTCAAGAAAGAGGGATGAAGAATGCCGTTTATATAAATACAGACCTCCCAACTTCTTTAGTCGAAGCCAAACCAATGGTTCGCTATTCTATTGAATCAGGTAAGGTCATCGATTCCCATCTTCCAGGCATATATAATTTCGAAAATATTCAACTAGCATTGGCAGTTGGAAAATTCTTTCAACTAAGTGATGAACAATGCAATGCAGGAATTAGCACCTATATTCCGAATAATCACCGTTCTCAGTTCATCAAAATAGGATCAAACCAAGTTTTAATGGATGCTTATAATGCGAATCCATCGTCGATGACGGCCGCTATTTCGCACTTTGCTGAAACTGACGGAGAACCTAAAATAATCATTTTAGGAGATATGTTTGAATTAGGGGAGTCTACGGAAGAGGAGCATGCAAGCCTAGGAAAACTGATTACGGGCTTATCCTTTGAAAAAGTATTATTAGTAGGCCAGTATATGCAGCATGCTTTAATCCACTTACCAGCTGCCTATTATTTTCCAGATAAATTTGGCTTGCATACTTGGTTGCAAGACCACCCCATTCACGCTAGTTTTCTTTTAGTTAAAGGTTCAAGAGGAATTCAATTAGAAAGTGTTTTGGCATTTCTAGAAAATTCCAAATAATTGCATTAAATTTGCACTTTATTAAGAAAATACCTTTCAAAAAATACACACAATGGCATCACAATCGGGTACTTACGTACCATTCAAAGTTAAAGACATTGCCTTAGCGGACTGGGGTCGTAAAGAAATTCAATTAGCAGAAGCAGAAATGCCAGGTTTGATGGCATTACGTACAGAATTCGGTGCTGCACAACCTCTAAAAGGCGCGCGTATCGCAGGATGTCTTCACATGACTATCCAAACAGCGGTTTTAATCGAAACATTAATCGCATTAGGAGCTGACGTTACTTGGTCATCTTGTAACATTTTCTCTACACAAGATCACGCAGCAGCAGCTATCGCAGCGGCTGGTATCTCCGTTTATGCTTGGAAAGGTATGAACGAAGAAGAATTCAACTGGTGTATTGAGCAGTCTTTATTCTTTGGAGAAGATCGTCAACCATTGAACATGATCCTAGATGATGGTGGTGATTTGACAAATATGGTTTTTGATGAATATCCTGAGTTAATCAAAGGCATCAAAGGCTTATCAGAAGAAACTACGACAGGTGTTCACCGTCTATATGAGCGTATGAAGAATGGCACATTATTCTTGCCAGCGATCAACGTAAATGACTCGGTAACAAAGTCTAAATTTGATAATAAATACGGTTGCAAAGAGTCATTAGTAGATGCGATTCGTCGTGCGACTGACTTAATGTTAGCTGGTAAAGTAGCGGTAGTAGCTGGTTACGGTGACGTAGGAAAAGGTTCTGCTGATTCATTACGTGGTGCAGGTTGCCGTGTATTAGTGACTGAAATCGATCCAATCTGTGCTTTACAAGCAGCAATGGATGGCTACGAAGTAGTTCCAATGGACGAGGCAGCAACACGTGCCAATATCTTTGTAACAGCGACTGGTAACGTGAAAATCATCCGTGACCGTCACTTCAAAGCAATGAAGGACAAAGCCATCGTTTGTAATATCGGTCACTTCGATAACGAAATCGATATGGAGTGGTTGAATGGCAATTATGGTTCGACTAAAGATCAAATCAAGCCACAAGTAGATATGTATACGATCGATGGCAAAAACGTAATCGTTTTAGCAGAAGGTCGTTTAGTGAACTTAGGTTGTGCGATGGGTCACCCATCATTCGTGATGTCGAACTCATTCTGTAACCAAACCTTAGCTCAATTAGAGCTTTGGGCGAATGCAGCGAACTACGAGAACAAAGTGTACATTCTTCCTAAGCACTTAGATGAGAAAGTAGCGTTCTTACACTTAGCGCACATTGGAGCTAAATTAGAGAAACTAGAGAAAGAGCAAGCTGACTATATTGGAGTACCTCAAGCAGGCCCATTCAAGCCAGAGCACTATAGATACTAGGATTTAATTCCTGTTAGGTTCTGAAAGGCCGCGACTCTTCGAGTCGCGGCCTTTTTCTTTTTCTATTTATCAGTTACTTGGTAATCTCACTGAGCTAGCATCGATCTCTCAAAGATTAATCTACCTTTATCCCAGTAATCACACTTAACCACTAAAATAATGAAAAACCTCTGCGCGAGCTATATCGCGACACTATTCCTTGCCTGCACTTTATTTTTTGCCTCTTGCACGAAAGATCCAGCCGTTGAAATCACCCCCAAAAATACGACTCCTTCGCTGTTAAACGCCAATGGTTTCCTGGCCTTTGCAGATCAATCCACCTTCCAAGCCTATGTGGAAAATTTACACCGCAATCCTACAGACCCATCTATCCTGCAGGACATCCAGTTTTTTGAATCACAAAGTACAGCACTGCATAAACTCGACTCTTTAAAACTACAGCAGTTAGCAGAAACTGGGGACTTAACAGGTTATGAACATCTGCTAAAGCTAGTGGGTGATGGCGAGGGAAAATCTCTCCAACCTATCATAGATGACGCCATTTTGAGTCGATTGATTTCAAAAGATGGCCTCATTCAAATCGGCGAATTAGTTTATCAAGTAAGTCCTTCTAAGGTATTTCAAATCAGAAAAGAAGACTTCGAAAAAAATAAGGCGAGCTTTTTAATAGCGCCTGAAAAGGTAGCTAATGTCGAGGTATATAAAAGCCAATCAAAGGCCTCCATGAAACCAACGGGTACCTTGAAAATCCTCAACCGTACGGAGAGTAATACCGTTACCTATGAAAACCCCGGCCAAGGAACCTGTCGATTTACAGCGGAGGTATACCTATTGGATTTAGGATTCTATCGCAAACTAGCAGTTCGCGTAAAGCATGAATGGCGTCAACGCTTCTGGTTTAGTTACTACTGGGGAAATAGCAGCGCAGCCATGTCAATGGAAGGGGATATTAATTTCCTTGAATATTATACCTCCTTTTATAGACATTACTCTGCCTCTACGCAAGACGATTATAAAATTGAATCAGTCATAGATGAGACTTTCAATTACGTTCCTCTGAATTGGCAATTTAATACGGGTGAGGCTATTTGCCGCGGCAGAAATGGACAGTATTATTCTTTAAACTTTTAAACCCAACAAGATGAAATTCTATTCTTCCCTAATTTTACTATTTGCTGCGCTACAAGTTAGCGCCCAAGAATTAAAACCCGTGTATTCATTTTCGCTACTTTCTCCCTCCATTGGAATCGAGAAGCTAGTTAAAGAAAACAACTCGCTGAAATTTTCCATAGGATCCTTAACGGGATATGGCAATAAGGATGGTTTTCAAACAAAACTGTTTTCCTTGAGAGGCGAATACCGGCATTATTACAATCAGCCTAAACGGAGGGACGAAGGACGTCTCTCCACTAATTATTCCGGGAATTACATCGGATTATTTGCGGAGCCGTCTTTTGTTTTTGCAAAAGGTGAAGAAGCAACTCATCTGTATTCGGGAGGGGTTTGGGGAATCCAGCGAAATTACAACAGTCATTTTCATCTTAACCTTTCCATCCAAGCTGGGATAGGTCAAAATGGATTCGAAACGAAAGCTGGCTTGCGCTTAGGTTTTTGGGTAAAATAAATGCCTAGAAGCGTCTGCATTTTTCATTCAAAAGCCGTATTTTTGCAACAGATAATAGCAAAGAATATATGAAATTTGGTGTAGTAGTATTCCCAGGATCCAATTGTGACGATGATACAGTTGGAGTCATTCAAAGTTTAGGCCACGAGGCTGTTAAACTTTGGCATAAAGAGACTGATCTACAAAACTGTGATTTCATAATCATACCGGGTGGTTTCTCCTATGGAGATTACTTACGCTCAGGTGCGATTGCTCGCTTCTCCCCTATTATGGACCATGTGATCGAGCATGCAAAAAATGGTGGCTATTTAATGGGTATTTGCAATGGATTCCAAGTTTTAGTGGAAGCGCATTTGTTACCAGGTGTTTTATTAAGAAATAGTTCTCAGAAATTTATTTCTAAGAATATTTACTTAAAAACAGCGACGAATAATTCATTGTTAACCCAAGAATTAGATACAAATAAAGCCTATAAAATACCTATCGCGCACGCTGAAGGTCGTTATTTTACAGATGAGAAAACATTGGCGTCATTACAAGCGAATGATCAAATCTTATTCTATTATTGTGACGAGAATGGCCAAGTGACAGAGGAATCTAATCCCAATGGCAGTCTACTAAACATAGCTGGTATCTGTAATGAGGGTAGAAATGTGTTCGGTTTAATGCCTCACCCGGAAAGAGCTGCAGATCCAGATTTGAATAATACGGATGGATTAGAGATTATGAAGCAATTGATTTTGCAAACGGTATAATCTTTTAAAAGCATAAAAAAAGGCTCTTCGATTGAAGAGCCTTTTTTGTTTAATAGGTTTTGAATTAGCGAAGATCGTTTACTTCTACCCCTGGAAATGCTTTCTTATCGAAGTTGAATACTTTATCATCCGCATTCACTTTGGCGTTTAATTTAGACACCTTAAACAGTTGTTTCTTTCCTGCTTTATTGATGATCGTCCATTCGTTAACTGAAAGATCTTTAGAGTTGATTTTTAAGGCGATACTCTTCACTTGAGCGCCTTTGGCTACGGGCGCTAATTCAACCGTGGATATGCCTGCGGATTCACCTTTCAAAGAAATCTTATATGCCTTCTTATCGAATGAGTAAATTTTAGCTGGATTCAAGTCGCCTTCGGATGGATCAAAACTCGAGATGTTCACCTCGTTTATTTCTTTTATGTAAGTGGCTACTTCTTTCCCATTATTGAAAATTTCTTGACCAGCCGTCTTTAGGCGAAACTTAGTTCCTTTAACCGTAATTGATCCGGACATGGTGGCTGCACCTTCTGTTTGATAGGTGAAATTCGCGGAGAATGAGCCCATCGCCTTGTACTTCTTTTGCATCCCATCAATCAAGCTCACGGCCTTATTTGATTGAGCAAAAACACTAAAACTTAAGTAAAATAATAAGATGACCTTTTTCATATTATAAGTTTTTCAAAATCTCTTCTAATTCTGTTTCAGACTTAACTAATACTTCTCTGGCTTTAGAACCACCGAATGAACCCACAATTCCGACCGCCTCTAATTGATCGATTAATCGACCCGCCCGGTTATATCCTAACTTTAATTTACGCTGGATTAAAGAAGTACTTCCCTGTTGATGCATCACAACTAATCGAGCTGCATCATCAAAGAAGGAATCGCGATCACTTGGATCAAAATCTCCACGATCTTGTCCACCCATCTCCTCCGAATCCGGCTCCGGCAATAAATAGGCCGACGTATAACCTTGTTGATTTCCGATGAAATCACAAATATCCTCTACTTCCGGCGTATCAACGAAAGCACATTGCAAACGAATGACTTCTGAACCCATGGACAATAACATATCGCCCATGCCCACTAACTGATCAGCACCACTAGCATCTAGAATGGTACGAGAGTCAATTTTAGACATCACCTTAAACGAAAGACGTGCCGGGAAATTTGCCTTAATAGTACCGGTAATAACATTCACAGATGGGCGTTGTGTGGCCACCACTAAGTGAATACCAATCGCTCGGGCTAATTGAGCTAAACGAGCGATGGGGTGCTCTACTTCTTTACCCGCAGTTAACATTAAATCGGCTAGTTCATCGATCACAAGAACGATGTAAGGCATAAAATCATGCTCATTCGGATTCAAGCGGCGGTTTATAAATTTCGTGTTGTATTCCTTAATGTTACGACAACCCGCATCTTTCAACTTATCATAACGCAAATCCATCTCCTTACAAAGTGAATTCAAGGTATTTACGACCTTCTTCGTATCGGTTATAATGGCTTCGGCAGAATCAGGAAGACAAGCTAAGAAGTGACGTTCTAACTTATTAAAGAGCGATAATTCTACTTTCTTCGGATCGACTAACACAAACTTTAAGGTAGCTGGGTGTTTCTTGTAAATCAAAGAAGTCAAGAGCATATTTAAACCCACTGACTTACCTTGTCCGGTTGCTCCTGCCATTAAGAGGTGAGGCATTTTGGCCAAATCCGCCACAAAAATTTCATTCGAAATCGTTTTACCTAAAGTGATAGGCAAATCGAAGGTCGATTTTTGGAACTTCTCCGAACCGATCACCGCACGCACAGGAACCATCTCACGATTCTTGTTCGCCACCTCGATACCGATGGTGTCTTTACCCGGCATTTGACCGATAATACGAACGCCCATGGCAGCTAAAGAAAGGGATAAATCATCCTCCAGAGAAGTGATTTTACTTACCCGAACGCCGGCTTTAGGAACAATTTCATACAAAGTAACAGTGGGCCCGATCGTGGCTTCGATCTTCTGAATTCCGATTCCGTAATTCAATAAAGTCTCCACAATCTTCTCCTTGTTCGCCTTTAATTCATCCATCGTCACTTGCGATGTTTGGTTCTTTTGGTCGTATTCCTTTAATAAATCGATGGTGGGAAACTGATAATTAGGTAAATCAGCTGTGGGATCATATAGTCCAAACTGCTCCACTAAATCATTTGCTTTTAATTCTTTAGACGCCGGTGTCGGTTCTTCTTCGATCACCTCATCTGCAACACCCGCCACTTTAAAGGTAAAGTCCAGATCATCTTCTTTCTTTTCCTCTTCATTCTTTTCCTGTTCAATAGCAGTTATCTCCACGATAGGCTCAGACTCTACTTCTTCTTCCACCACGGGAGGAACAATGGGTCTGAATT
Source organism: Aquirufa sp. A-Brett2-W8 (assembly GCF_054558755.1). Lineage (NCBI taxonomy): Bacteria > Pseudomonadati > Bacteroidota > Cytophagia > Cytophagales > Flectobacillaceae > Aquirufa > Aquirufa sp. A-Brett2-W8. Next base: position 15,014 of record NZ_JBPXKS010000011.1, on the reverse strand, counting down.
TTTCCAAATCGTCATTATCCACATGAACTGCCGGACCATCTTCATCCATGAATAGGCTTTCCTCTACCTCATCCTCTACTTCATCAGTGACCAAAGCTGCTACAGAAGCCTTCTTCGGATTCAATTGATAAAATAAAACTAGGAAGATAAATCCGCCAAATCCAATCACGAAGATGGACAAATAGCCCAATAACTGGTATAGTTTTTCATTTATAAAATAGCCCACTCCTCCACTTATCGAATGCGGTAGATCTAATGAGAAAACAAAAAATCCGGCAAGTAAACTAAACCACAAGATGTAGAATAACACTTGCCACGATATGCGCTCTAATGAATAGATTTCATTTTTAAAGCCTACTTTTAGGGCTGATAGATAGAATAAGGGGATTAATAACAAGGTGGACCACCCGAAAGTTTTGAACAAAAAGAAGTGTGCAATTTTAGCCCCTAATAATCCGGCTAAGTTTTTAATCGGAATATCGGATCCTTGAATCGTATCCACCACGCCACGTTCTACTTCGCTTTGATCTGAAACTCCCACAAAGAAACTTGAACCAAAAGAAACCAGTAACAAGGTTCCCATCAAAAATAAAAACGCTGCAATGATTAACTGAAAGCGATATAAAACAGCGCCATCCATTTTTCTTTTGGGCTTATCTTGCTCAAAATTAAGTTGTAAAGTGCTTGTAGTGTTACTAATCTTTTTTGCCATGGAGGGAACAAGGAGTTAATCTTATAAATTTCGCTTTTTTGATCCGATTTACAAAATGAAATTTACAGTCCTGCTGCTATAATTTCTTTATTAATTTCTTTGATCAAACCAGGACCTGCATATATGAAGCCAGAATAGATTTGTACGAGTGCGGCGCCGGCTTTTAATTTCTCTACCGCATCTGCTCCCGAGTGAATCCCGCCTACCCCAATGATGGGAAATTGCCCCTTTGATTTTTGATGTAAATAAGCCACCACTTCTGTGGAACGTTTAGTCAGAGGCTTTCCGCTTAATCCTCCCGTTTCTGGTCGATGCGGTGATTGCAATCCTTCGCGAGACAAGGTAGTATTCGTAGCAATTACGCCAGCTAACTTAGTTTCTAACACGATTTCAATCACATCGTCTAATTGATCATTGCTTAAATCTGGGGCGATTTTTAATAAAATTGGTTTCTGAGCGGGTTTTGCCGCATTTAAATCTTGGAGGGTTTGTAGTAATTTTTTCAAAGGCTCTTTCTCCTGCAAGGCCCGAAGATTAGGTGTATTAGGTGAGCTTACGTTCACCACGAAATAATCGACCACTTCATACAAAGCTTCGAAACCTTGGCAATAATCATCATCCGCTAACTCATTCGGCGTCAACTTATTCTTCCCTAAATTCCCGCCCACAATCACCTTCGAACGACGTTTTCCTAAACGCGCCTTTATCGCATCAAGTCCCTCATTATTGAAACCCATACGATTGATAATCCCTTCATCTTCTAATAGACGAAATAATCGTGGTTTAGGGTTTCCATCTTGTGGCTTAGGTGTTACCGTTCCTATTTCAATAAAGCCAAAACCTAATTCAGCAAATTCATCTATCAATTCAGCATTTTTATCAAAACCAGCAGCTAATCCCACCGGGTTAGGAAAATGTAGTCCAAAAACCGTTCGCTCTAGGCGCTTATCCTCTATTTGAAACAAAACTTTAAACAAGAACGACATGCCCGGAATACGCAAGGCAAAGCGAATCAAATCAGTCGCCACATAATGTGCGCGCTCTGGATTAAATAAGAAAAAGAAGGGTTTTATGAAAATTTGATAAAACATGTGGATTTTTCTGTCGATTTAAAAGACAAAAATACAAAAAAGGATCGTCTCATGCCTCACTCTGAAAAAAAATCCTAATTTTAAGATATCAAGCATTTACTAGTAAATTTATAGCCTATGTTAAGTCGTGTAGCCAATTCCATCTTTTGGATGAACAGGTATATCGAGAGAGCTGACAATTATGCCCGCTTTATCTCGGTGAATTTCAACCTCGCTTTAGATTTACCTCCTAATGTCCCAGAACAATGGGAGCCATTAATTGTGGCGACTGCGGATCATTATAATTTCTTTGAGCATTATAAAGAAGCTAACAGAGAGAATGTCTTGTATTTCATGACATTTGATGAGAATAACCCGAACTCCATCTTGTCCTGCCTCTATTCGGCACGCGAGAATGCTCGTACAATTAGAGAGAGTATTTCAAAGGAGATGTGGGAATATGTCAACCAAATCTATTGGAAAGTAAAAGACCGCGTGGAGGGAAGTAAGAATTGGGAAATATCGCGCTACCAAGGTTTTTTAGAAGAAATCAAATCCGGCAGTCAATTATTTTATGGGATTGTGGATTCCACAATAACACGTGGAGAAGGTTGGCATTTTGGCCAATTAGGAAAATTATTAGAACGAGCGGACAAGACGACCCGCTTTTTAGATGTCAAATATTTCACGCTTTTACCTAATGTGGATTCTGTCGGTTCACCTTTAGACTTGTTACTTTGGTCCTCAGTATTAAAATCCGTTTCTGCCTATAATATGTTCCGCCAACAATACAAAGTGGTGAACCCAACGAACATTGTGGAGTTTTTAATTTTGGACAAGGGTTTTCCGCGTTCAGTGGTGCATTGTTTAACTGAAGCCGAGCAATCCCTATATGCGATTTCGGGCACCTCCTTCGACCATGGTTATTCGAACCAAGCAGAGAAAAAATTATCTAAAATTTTATCTGAGGTTCAATTCACAGAAATCGAAGACATATTAACTACCGGTTTGCATCAATATTTAGATGATTTCCAAATCACGAATAACGATATAGGACAGACTATCCATAACACCTATTTTGACCTGAAACCGGTCAATTAAACCCTGCTATTCAAATAAATAGTGTAATATTGCGCTTCTATTTGCCCCCCTCATTATATGACATATTGTTTAGGAATTACCGTTAAAGAAGGACTAATTGCTATCGCAGATACCCGTATTACAGCTGGAAACGAGGTATATTCGAATAAAAAAATCTCTATTCACGAGATTAACAATCACTCCCTTTTTATCATGACCGCTGGATTACGTTCAGTTCGCGATAAAGCGGTAACCTATTTTAATCAAGCCATCGTAGATGAAGAAGAAAGTTATAATTACATGTTTCAGGCGGCTACGTCATTTGGCCAAAAACTGAAACAAGTAGCCGCAGAAGACCGAGAAACACTGGAAAAAGAAGGATATGCCTTTAATTTGCATGCCATCGTAGGAGGACAAATGCCAAAAGATACCGAGCATAAACTGTTTTTAATTTTTCCGGAAGGCAATTGGATCGAGATTAATGAAGGTTTAAAATACCAGATTATTGGTAATTCGAATTACGGAAAACCCTTATTAAACCGAAATCTAACACATGAAACCTCCTTAAAAGAGGCACTGAAAATGGGTTTTCTTTCTTTTGACGCAACTCAAGTGAGCGCTAATGATGTCGATTATCCCATTGATGTGGTTGTTTACGAAAAGAATAGCTTTAAGGCGAAGGAAATTAGATTGTACAAAGAAGATATGGAAGCCATCTCCGATGATTGGAATGAAGCATTACGGAAATCGCTGGCAGGAATCGATGAAGGATGGATGAAAGATTTAATTTCAATATCGAAATGATCGCACGCATCCAACACAATTTAAGATATGATTATAGTGAGGCGGTCACTTTGGACCCCCATATTCTCTATTTACACCCCCGGAAAAGTGCCTTATTATCCGTTCAGGAATTTAAATTACAGATTGATCCGGCTCCAGTTCAAACTTCTAAAAACTTAGATCCGGAAGGTAACATTCAAAATATTCTATTTTTTAAAGAGCCTACCTCCTTTTTATCCATTGAGGTACAGACGACGGTAGAAACGACGGAATTCAATCCCTTTGATTTTGTCTACTTCCCCTTTGAAAGCAAGACTCTGCCTATCATCTATTCTAGTTCCTACCAAAAAACCTTAAGCCCCTATTTAGGTCTTGAGGGCGTTACCCCGAATGTGGAGCAAATGGCTCGTCAAATTGCCTCAGGAGTTCGCTATAGCACCTCCGACTACCTTTCCGCTCTTAACGAATTCATCTCCAGTAATTTTGCTTACGAAATTAGAGAAGAAGGCGTACCGAATACTCCCGAGTTTACGATGATCAATCGCAAGGGATCATGCCGCGATTATGCCGTCTTGTTTTCTGCTTTATGCCGTGCAATGGGACTCGCGACACGATTTGTTTCTGGTTATTACATCGGGGTTGCACCTGTGGACCTTCCTAATCAAACCCATCATTTACATGCTTGGGTAGAAGTATATTTACCAGGAGGCGGATGGAGAGGATATGATCCTACGCAACATGAAGTGGTTTCTGGGAATCACATTCCTTTAGCTGCGTCTTGTTTACCGGAGGAGATCACGCCTGTCTACGGTTCTTACCGAGGAGCCGCGACATCGCTTTTATCTACCAACGTGTTTATTGCGAGAATTTAGCCGACTAATAATTGGGCCAAAAGATAATCTGCAATCAAAATGGCGATACACGAATTCGTCACCGCAGCTGTACTCGAAGTGCCTACTTCATAAGCTCCACCTTTCGTATGGAAGCCTTTGAAGGCTGAAATCGTTACGATTAAAAAGGCAAACACCACCGATTTCGTCAATGCAAAAATCATATAATTCCCTTTGAACTGGAATTGTAATCCTTTAATGTATTCTTGTGGAGAGATTGATCCTGTTAACCATCCCGCTAAATACCCGCCATAAATAGCTAGAAAGCAAGCTAGGGTCACTAACATGGGGAAGGTGATAATCGCTGCTATGATTTTAGGCAATACTAAATAAGAACGTGAATTAATGCCCATCACCTCTAAGGCATCGATTTGTTCCGTAATCCGCATCGTACCTAATTGACCCGCGATATTAGAACCTATCTTACCCGCTAAAACAACACATGTGATCGTGGGCCCCATTTCTAAAATCGTAGAATCACGAACAATTAAACTGATTATATATTGTGGAACGAAAGGATTGTCCATATTAGCCGCTGTTTGAACGCAGGTTACAGCACCTAAGAAAGTAGAAACAATGGCTACAATTAGAACGGAATTAATTCCGATGTCGACACATTCTTGAAATGTCAAGGCGAGATAAACCCGAAATTTTTCTGGATTTGTAAAAAGCTTACCCAGGAAGATTAAATATTTGCCTAATTTTGACATCTGATTGGTATATTACAAATCAATAATCTTCAAAGATAATGAACAAAACGGTTATAATTAGTGGCGGCAGCCAGGGAATTGGTAAAGCTTTGGTAAAAAAATTCTTACAGGAAGGTTTTGCCGTGTTTACTTGTTCTCGAAATAAGGAAAAATTGGACGCACTCTCAGCAGAATTTAATACTACGGCCTTGCATACGTTTGTCGCCGATTTAAGTATAAAAAAACAATGTATAGATTTTGCAGGATGGGTTTTAGGCCAAACAAAATCCATCGACGTACTCATCAATAATGCTGGATTTTTTATGCCAGGGCAAATTCAAAATGAGGAGGATGGGGCGTTAGAAAGACAGATAGAAGCGAATGTATATAGCGCTTACCATCTTACAAGAGCTTTTTTGCCTACATTTCAAGCCCGAAAATCAGGCCATATATTCACCATTTGTTCTACAGCCTCTATCACCGCTTATACGGCAGGAGGGTCCTATTGCATTAGTAAGTTTGCGCTTTTAGGATTGACAAAAGTATTACGGGAAGAGACAAAAACACAAGGCATTAAAGTGACCGCCATCTTGCCTGGTGCCACTTTAACGCCAGCGTGGGACGGAGTGGATTTACCAGAATCACGGTTCATTCCAGCCGATGATGTGGCTTCGACGATTTACTCCGCTTATACGATGAGTCCGTCTACGGTTTTGGAAGAAATACTCATCAGACCACAATTAGGGGACATCGAACTATGACACCCTGGGATAAATATAGCATCTCGGAATTACCTGAAATAGCTTTAAGCTTAATCAGGGAGGCTAAAGACTACCCCAATGTGTGGTTATTTCGAGGCGAAATGGGTGCAGGTAAAACAACTTTAATTAAAGAAATTTGCCATCAATTAGGGGTGGCGCAATCGGTCCAAAGCCCTACTTTTTCGCTTGTAAACGAATATGTGGATGGCCAAGGGAAACCCATTTATCACTTTGATTTATACCGATTAAAGAACGCTCAAGAGGCTTTTGATATCGGATTAGAAGAATATTTAGACTCTGGACATGTGTGTTTAATTGAATGGCCAGAGCAAGCAGAGGAGTTTTGGACCTTTGAACATCTCGAATTGAACGTCTCACATGTCGATGACGCACACCGTAAATTAGAAGTCGTATGGCGAAGATATTAGAGCACAATCCATTTCAGGAATTACTTTCTAAGCAAGGAATCGCTCCTTTAGAGGCGATGGCGTGGACGAAGCAGAATGCCCAAAGCATCCGCATCAGCCTCCCTAAAGAGTCCGATCCTTCAGAAAATCGGATCTCACTAAGCCCACAAGCGGTGACTTTATTGACCAATAATGGTCATGAAATTGTCATCGAAAAAGGGGCGGGAGAAAGAGCTGGATTTAGCGATGCAGATTATTTACTAGCAGGAGCGAGTGTGAGCGAGGATGTGGCGATGATTTGGCAGAGTGCCTTAACACTGAAAATCACTCCGCCTAATGTAGATGAAATCTCCCGAATGAAAGAGGGTCAAGCCTTTATTTCGAGTGCCTCCTACCACCATCTATCCTCAGAAATAATCGATGCGATCAATAAAAAGAAATTGATGGCCATCGGTCTTGAATTTATTGAAGACAACGGAGGAGGTTTTCCCTTCATTAAAATAATGGCTGAAATCGCCGGGCAATTGATTTTACCAATTGCCACCGATTTAATCCAAAAGAAAAAAGGATTGTTGCTAGGCAATGTAACAGGCGTTCCGCCTTGCAAAATGGTTCTTTTGGGTGCTGGACAAGTCGTGGAACAGGTGGCGCGAGCGGCAGCGAGCGCGGGCATTCAGTTTCAAGTTTTCGACAAAGATATTTACAAGCTGCAACGCCTAAAAGCAGCTATAGGTTTCCCTATCGTAACTCAGGTAATTGACTCCGAAAACCTAGCTAAAGCCCTGCAAGACGCCCAAATCATCGTAGGCGCTCTTCGTTCAGACACCGGCATTACTCCCTGTATTGTAACAGAAGAAATGGTCAGCAAACTGAATCCAGGCACTTTAATTTTAGATGTTTGCATCGACCAAGGAGGCTGTTTTGAGACTTCTGAGGCGAGCACCATTCACAAGCCCACCTTTGAAAAATACAGTGTCACGCACTATTGTGTACCTAATATTCCTTCGCTCGTAGCTCACACGTCTAGCTTAGCTATGAGCAACCTGATGACTTCGTTTATCTTGAAGGCAGGAAAAACCGGGGGTGTGGAAGAAATGCTTTGGCAAGGAAAATCCTTCATGAAAGGCGTATTCTGCTACCGAGGCTACGTCACTCAAGCCAGCACCGGAAAATTATTCCATAAATCCGTGAAAGACATTCAATTATTGTTATTAAGTAAGAGTTAAAATTATGATCGAAGATTACACCGCCCTCTCGAATGCCCCTAATTCCCCAGATTTAAATGGGAAATATTTAGGCCTTATTTCATCCGATTTTATCAAAGTCGCAGACGCCTTGAAAGAAGCATCCTACCAAATCAAAAAGCGCGGCTTCTCCGATTTCCCCATCTTCGTCACCTCACAACGGCCCATCGAAATAGGTCAAAAACTAATCGGAGTAGCTGAATTGAACGAAAATAAGTGGAATTACCACGCCTCGATGATGGAAGAATTCGTTCAACGCAAACTCATCGCAGAGGAAAATATGGAACTTTTTGTCCAAAACTTTAAAGACATCGAAGAATTCGCCTGCCTCTTCGTGGTAGATGGGCAGTTTACCAATTTTGTATTCATTCCTTTTCCGGAGGACCAAACTGAAGAAAGAGACTAAAGCGCTCTGAATTAAAAGCATAAAGCACTCCAAAAAGAGAGCATAAAGCACAAAGAATAAAGCATAGAGTTGGAATCCCCTGCGGGGATACGTTCAGAAAAATCAACATTTCAGAATTCATCGCCTAAGGCGATACAAACTTTATTCTTTGTGCTTTATTCTTTATGCTTTAAAGATGAAAACGGATGAAAATCCTGCACCATCTGCGTCAAATACGCCCGATCCAAATGCGTATAAATCTCCGTGGTTAGAATAGATTCGTGACCTAACATCTCTTGCACCGCACGTAAATCCGCACCGCCCTCAATTAAATGCGTCGCAAATGAATGGCGAAACGTGTGGGGGCTTATCACTTTCGTGATGCCTGCTTTCGCAGCCAGGTCTTTGCAAATCAAGAAAACCATTACCCGACTTAGACCAGATCCTCTCCTATTTAGGAATACGATATGAGTTGAATCTTTCTTGACGGGAACGGAAGGTCGAATAGATTCCAAATACAAATTTAAATACTTGAACGCATCCCGGCCGGCGGGAACTAGGCGTTCTTTGTCGCCTTTTCCGTGCACTTTTATGAAGCCTTGGTCTTCATAAATATCGTCTCTTTTAAGGCCGATTAATTCTGATACACGTAATCCGGCACCATAAAGAAATTCTAACATCGCGCGATTGCGAACACCTTCTGGACTGGAAAGGTTAGCTTGATTGAGTATGGAAGTGATTTCGTCGAAAGAAAGTGTGTCTGGAAGTTTGCGACCCATTTGGGGATTCTTTACGTGAATCGTAGGATCTGCTTTTAAGGTTCCATCGAAGACAAGAAATTGAAAAAAAGCCCGAATTCCGGATAGGGTTCTAGATTGAGTGCTGGCTTCGACCCCTAAAGCATGTAAATCTTTCAAAAATGCCAATAAGTGAGATTCCTCCACTTGATTAATAGCGATGGGGTTAGCGGATAAATAGGATGCCAACTTGTGAATATCCCGTAAGTAGGCTTCATGGGAATGTTTTGACAAGCCCCGTTCTATTTTCAAGTAATCACCAAAAGCCTGGATTTCTACATCCCACATCGACATTTTATCTTTAGAATCCCGTAAATTTAAAGTAATTACGTATTTTTACACCGCATGCCCCTTTTTAAATATGGTAAGAAAGAAAATATTGATCCTGAATGGCCCTAATTTAAATTTATTAGGCACTCGTGAACCTGAAATTTATGGGGCACAGACTTTCGAACAGTTTTTGGAAATCTTACAAGATAAATTCGGAGAGCAACTAGAAATCTTCTATTTTCAATCGAATGAAGAGGGTGTTCTCATAAATAAATTACACGAGGTAGGATTCAGTTACGATGGAATTTTATTCAATGCAGGCGGTTATACCCATACTTCGGTGGCTTTGGGCGATGCGGTTGCGGCGATTAAAACTCCGGTCATTGAAATTCATATTTCGAATGTACACGCTAGAGAAGATTTTCGTCATCACAGCTACTTAAGCCCTAAAGCAAAAGGAATCATCGTTGGTTTAGGCCTTCGAGGTTATGAATTAGGTCTTTATTCCTTCTTATAAAACATGTTATCCTTCTACCCTGGTCCTTCTAAGGTACATCCCGAGGCCCTTGGATACATTCAAGAGGCTTTTGAGCAGGGAATTGTCAGCATCAATCACAGAAGTGCGCAGTTCGAAGCATTGCTAGAAGCTACCTTTCTGGAGTTGCATCAGAAATGGAATATTCCCAAAGACTATACCATTTATTTCGTTTCATCGGCGACAGAAGCTTGGGAAATTGTGACACAATCTTTGGTCAGAAAAAAATCCATCCATCTGTATAATGGCGCATTTGGTAAGAAATGGGCTGATTATGCAAAGTCCGTTGCAGAATGCCATGAGTTTTCTGTGGGCCAAAGCCTCGCCGAAATTAGCCTCCAATTAGGGCCTTTAGACGGAGATACCCTCTGTTTAGTCCAAAGTGAAACATCGAATGGAACGGGACAAAAAATAAAGCGCAACGACTTTCAAGTGTCAGACGATGCCCTCATCGCAGTAGACGCTACTTCCTCCATGGGAGGCATTGAATTGCCTTGGATGGAAGCGGATGTTTGGCTGGCTTCTGTACAAAAATGTATGGGAATTCCGGCTGGAATGGGTCTTATGATTTGTTCACCCAAAGCCTTGAACAGGGCTAAAGAACTCGCGCGCGCGACCCATTATAATGACTTATTGTTCTTAGAAAAGAATAGGCAAGTATTTCAGACCCAAATGACACCTAATGTTTTGGGCATTTACGTCTTATATCGGTTGACTCAACAGCTTCCTAGTATTCAGGAGATACACCGGGCGACTTTGGGAAAAATGAAATTATGGACTGATTTCTGGAATCAGCGAAACGATTTCTCCTACTTAATCGAACGGGACGAGTTACGCTTGCCTACGGTTTTAGCGATACAAGGTGCACCGGAAAAAATTGAAAAACTACATGCCCTCTGTCAATCAAAAGGTCTTAAATTAGGCAAAGGATACGGCGAATGGAAGAATACGACATTCCGCATCGCTAATTTTCCAGCCCATACGATAGAAGATATTGAAACACTCATCAACCACCTAAAAAATGACCTTTAACTTTAACTTCAAAGAGATTCTCTCTTCCTCCCTGATCCTATTTTCTGTTATTGATATTTTAGGATCCATCCCTATCATCATCGATTTGCGAAAAAAGAATGGTGACATTCATGCCATGCAAGCAACCTTAGCATCCGGAATCATCATGATTGGATTCTTTTACGCAGGGAAATTTATCTTACAATTATTAGGGGTAGACACGAATTCATTTGCGATGGCAGGTGCACTGATTATCTTTTTGATCGGTATGGAAATGACTTTGGGGCGTAGCATCTTTAAGAGTGAAGAAATTGAAACAAATACCCATTCCATTGTTCCTTTGGCCTTTCCTATCATTGCGGGAGCGGGAACGATGACCACGTTGATCTCCTTGAAATCACAGTTTGAAGAGGAAAATATCATCATCAGTATCTTTATCAATCTTATTTTTATCTACCTCGTATTGCGATCAAGCGTATGGATCGAGAAGAAATTAGGAAGCGCTGGAACTCAGATTTTACGTAAAATATTCGGAGTTATTTTGATTGCGATCGCGATTAAGATCTTTAAATCACGTTTGATGTAGATGGCCAAAAAACAAAAATATTATGTGATTTGGGTGGGTCATCAGACCGGTATCTTTGATTCTTGGGTTGAGACCGAGAAGCATATCAAAGGTTATGCGGGTGCGCAATACAAGGCATTTGAGTCTAAATCGGAGGCTGAAATTGCGTCGAAAAAGAACTATTGGGCGAGTGTAAACCCCGCTTCGAAAACAAAAGCCCCTCGACTACACGTAGCAAAATTCATCATACCAAGCATCTCTGTTGATGCAGCCTGTGCAGGAAATCCTGGTGTTTTAGAATACCAGGGAGTCAATACCGAGACGAAAGAGGTTTTATTTGCCCGCGGGCCCTTTCCTGAAGGCACCGTTAACTTAGGAGAGTTCCTAGCAATTGTTCACGGCCTTGCCTATTTGAAAAAATTAGATTGCCCCTACCCTTTGTATTCCGATTCTAGAACGGCTATCGCCTGGGTTCGAAATCGGGCAATTAAGACAACTCTCGAGCGCAATGCCGGGACGGAAGAGTTATTCAAGATGGTCGATAATGCGATAGTCTGGTTGAAAGGCAATCAGTATACTACGAAAGTCTTGAAGTGGGAAACCGAAGACTGGGGTGAAAATCCGGCAGATTATGGCCGAAAATAGATCCGTTTTCGAATTCAAGCAATTCTCCTTGAGTCACGGAAATCCGGGATTGAAGATCAGTACGGAGGCTTGTCTTTTCGGAGCTTGGGCAACTGAGTTCGCAAATGGAAGTTGCCTGGATGTGGGAACGGGATGTGGCTTACTAGCTTGCATGATAGCTCAAGGAGATCCCACTTGCGCCGTAAAAGCGCTTGAAATACATCCCGATGTAGCTTTATTAGCTGCAGAAAACTTCAAAAAAAATCCCTTCAAAGAACGCCTCGAACTTATTCAAGGTGATATTTTAACCTATTCCTCAGAAGTACCATTCGATTTCATCTGCTGCAATCCTCCCTTTTTTACCAATCATTTAGCGGCGACCGATCCGGCTAGACACATGGCAATTCATGCGGATCATTTGAGTCCAGCTGATTTAGCAGCCTCGATTGATCGATTACTTTCGAAAGACGGAGAATTTGCGGTGTTGTATCCACCTGATGTTTTGGCCCTATTCGAACAAAACCTAGAAACTAGCGGCTTGTATGTCAACGAAAAAGTAGCGATTCTTTCGAATCCAAGCAGCCCGGTATTGCGGGTAATGGCGCGCGGATCCCGAAACAAAAATACAATCGTGCAAAGCAAACTGCACATCAAAACAGAACAAGGCGACTATAGCCCAAAATTCATTGAATTATTAAGACCCTATTATATCATCTTTCCTTCATAATTATTTTGTATTTTTGCTCGTATGTTACAGCTATCCATCGTAGTACCTCTTTATAACGAAGCCGAATCGCTTCCAGAACTGTGTTCTTGGATCGATCGGGTAATGAAAGAAAATGCCTTTTCTTATGAGATGATATTCGTCAACGATGGAAGTAACGATAATTCCTGGGAAGTTTTAAAGCAATTATCGACGCAATACAGCACAATTTTAGCGATCTCTTTTGCGCGTAATTATGGCAAATCCGCTGCGCTGCATGAAGGATTCAGCAAAGCTTCCGGCCAAGTGGTTATCACCATGGATGCTGATTTGCAAGATTCTCCAGACGAAATCCCAGAACTATACCGATTGATTACAGAGGAAAATTATGATTTGATCTCTGGTTGGAAGCAAAAACGCTTTGACCCGATTTCGAAGACAATTCCTACTAAATTATACAATGCAGCAACGCGGAAACTGTCTGGCGTTAAATTGAATGACTTCAATTGCGGACTGAAAGCCTACAAAATTGAGGTCGTTAAGACGCTGCGTTTATACGGAGAAATGCACCGCTATATTCCAGTTCAAGCAAAATGGAACGGATTTACCAAGATTGGGGAGAAGGTGGTTCAACACCAAGCGCGTAAATATGGTATGACGAAATTTGGCCTCGAGCGATTCTTGTTCGGTTTTTTAGATTTGTTATCGATTTCTTTTGTGCAGATTTTTGGCAAGCGCCCAATGCACTTGTTTGGAAGCCTAGGTATTTTATCTTTCCTAACTGGATCTTGCTTAACGATTTATCTAATGGGTGTTAAATTGTATAACATCGCTTATAATTTAAAATACCGAAACGTCACAGATAACCCACTCTTCTTCTTGGCTTTAGTGGCCATTATTTTAGGTGTTCAATTATTTTTAGCCGGATTCATAGGTGAACTATTAATCACTAATTCGGATAAGACGACGAATTATCAAATCAAGGAAGAAATATCCTAATTATGCCAAACAATGATCTGAGCTGGCTTTCGCGTTCCGAATTATTAATCGGTTCGGAGGGAATCCAGAAGTTACAAAAAGCACATGTTTTAGTGGTCGGCTTAGGGGGCGTAGGCTCTTTTGCAGCTGAATTCATCGCTCGTTCCGGAGTAGGTCAAATGACTATAGTAGATGGTGACGTCGTAGATCCTACGAATCGAAACCGTCAATTACCCGCATTAGCGACGAACCATGGGGTTTCTAAAGCCCAAATCATGGCCGAACGCCTACAAGCCATTAATCCAGCGCTTGAATTAACGGTGGTAGAGCAATTTTTAAGTCCAGAAGAGGCTAAAAAACTCCTAGAGACCACAAAATTCGACTATGTCATGGACTGCATCGACTCGGTCACTCCTAAAATTACTTTATTGAAAACGGCCTATGACCTTGGTTTCAAAATAGCCAGTTCGATGGGTGCAGGAGGTAAAATGGATCCCACTAAAATCAGAACGGCAGATTTGTTTGATACCCGCGAATGTTATTTAGCGTCCTTAGTACGCAAAAGAATACGTAAAATGGGCGTTGGAAAGGGGATTAAAGCGGTATTCTCTTTGGAAAAAGTCAAAGATGAATCCTTAATCCTGACCGACGGAAGCAATTTTAAAAAATCAGCTTATGGAACTATTTCCTATCTTCCTGCGGCATTCGGAGGAGTAGTTGCCTCCATCGTCATCAGGGACCTGTTAGACGAGCCGATACCCATGGAAAAGAAGCTTAAATTACCCAAAATAAAATGATCAAAATAGGCGTCATCAATGTATCCGACCGGGCTAGCGCAGGTATCTACGAAGATATTCCGGGCAAAGCTGTAGTCGAATTACTGAAGGAATACCTCGAATCCGATTTCGACGTGGTCTACGCCGTTGTACCCGACGAACAAGATCAACTCGAGGCGAAGATGATCGAGATGTCCCAGGAGGTCTGCCTTCTTGTAACAACAGGTGGAACCGGACCTGCTTTACGCGATGTCACCCCAGAAGCGACAGAAGCCGTTTGCCAAAAAATGATGCCGGGCTTCGGCGAATTAATGCGCTCTGTAAGCTTACAATATGTACCTACAGCCATCCTAAGCCGCCAAACAGCCGGCATTCGAAATCAAACGTTAATCTTGAATTTACCTGGAAAACCAAAAGCCATTAGACAATGTTTGGAAGCTGTTTTTCCAGCTATTCCCTATTGCATTGATTTGATCGGTGGACCTTTCTTGGTGTGTAGGGAGGAGAATATGAAGGCTTTCAGGCCAAAGTAGAGCGAAGCTCTACAAAGAACAAAGCATAAAGCACAAAGAATAAACTCAGGCTTAGGCGTATTTCACAAATTCATCGGCACTATCCCATTAACTGTGTAAGTAAAAAATAAAGGGTTCGGATTTTCATTTAAATTCGGACCCTTTTTTCAAATATAGCCAAAAACTGGTTAATAATAATTCCCCAATTATGAATTGGCATAC
>NZ_JBPXKS010000010.1:0-75648 GCF_054558755.1 Aquirufa sp. A-Brett2-W8 | reverse complement strand
GATGTCTTTGATGTAATTTTCTGCTGATTGTTTTTTTCTTGTTTCCATTTTGTTAAGTTAATAATTGTTTGGAAACACTCCCTAAGAAATAACCTCTATCGGTCCACTTTTTGCTGACGATTTACAACGCAGAATTTAAAAGTATTTATGCCAATAAAAAAGATGAAGCATATCATCAGGAATTGGAAAATATAAAATCACTTTCCATCCATTATAGAAAGTTTATAAATCCTTCCACTGTTTCAGATTTAAACATACGAAAAGAGCTAGAATACATCAATCGCTTGGAAATTAATGTTGCCTATCCATTTTTATTGCAAGTGTTTGAAGATGCCGAAAATGGTTTTTTGAATAAAGAAGATTTGGTAAAAGTCTTAAAATTGGTTCAAAGCTACGCATGGAGAAGATTTATTGTAGGGCTTCCAACCAATGCTTTGAATAAAATCTTTATGACACTTTACTCAGAAGTTGACACTGAAGCGTATTATGAAAGCATTGCAAAAGCATTATTAAAGAAAAAAGGTAGTGCAAAGTTTCCGAGTAATGAAGATTTGAAAACATCCCTTAAAGACAAGGATCTTTACAATACGCAACCCAAAAACAGAAACTACATGTTTGAGATGTTGGAGAATTACAACAATAGGGAATATGTAAGCACGAGTAATGAGCATATAACTATTGAACATATTTTTCCTAAAAATCCGAATGATGATTGGAACAATGATATTTCGCATGAAGACTACTTCCAGTTAAAAGAAAAATATCTGAACACAATAGCCAACTTAACACTATCAGGCAATAACGGAGCATTGAGTAACAAATCCTTTAAGGAGAAAAAGCAAATGAATGTTGACGGTAACGAGCAAGGTTATAACTACAGCAGACTTTGGCTGAACTCATATTTAAAGTCTATTGAGAAATGGACACTTACGGAGTATGAAGAAAGGCTGAATATAATTTATGAACGATTCTTAAAGATTTGGGAGATACCGGACATTGAAATAGCTGATATAGATGAATCGGAAGAGCAAAATATATTTGATGCTGAAAGTCCGACACACAAAAAATTAGAATACTTCATTTTCGAAAACACCAAAGTTGAAGAAGAACATGTTGCTCAAATGTTTTTTTATGTGATTCGCAGGCTTTATGAGAAAAACATGCATCTACTAATCACCAATCAGGATCTGTTCAAAATAACTAGAGAAACGACGGATTTTAGGTCAGCTCAAGAAGTTGTAAACGGCTGGTATATCGAATCAAATATTGACAGTAACTCCAAATTTGTAATTCTGAAAAAAATACTTGTTTTGTTTGAATTGGAAGATGAATTATTGATTAAGTATTCATCAAATGAAGAAAATAAAAATGAATCCAACCGATTTAACGTAAGAAAAAAATATTGGCAACAACTTTTACCGCTTTTAGGCAACACAAAATTATTTGATAATGTGAATCCATCAAAAAGCTATTGGCTTAGTACGGGTGCGGGTATTGGTGGTTTAGCATACGCTTTAATAATAACAAAATCACATATCCGAATTGAATTAGACATTATTACATCAAGTAAAGAAAAGAACAAAGCCTACTTCAAAAAATTAATGATTAGTAAAGAGGCTATTGAACAAACATTTGGTAAACCATTGAACTGGGTAGAATTACCAGATAATAAAATGAGTGCAATAACATATAATTCAGAAGATTTAAACCTATTTAACGACAACCACTGGGAAAGAATGAATCAGTTTTTCGTTGAGTATTTACCAAAGTTTGAAAATGCTATTCAACCTTACATTAAGGATTTAAAGTGATATGGTTAGACAGCAATGAACTTGTAAGTGTCCCTAATTAGCAGACAGTTTAGAATAAAAGAAAAAACCTTTAATTTTAAATTGCATCTGAAGAAGACCCGCTTTTTTTCTCTATGAAATCTAAACTATGCGCTTTATGTCAACAAGAAGCAACCACACTGTATAGGGTTCAGGTAACTAAAGGCAAAGATTGGATTTTTGTTTGTACCGATTGTTGCAACAAAGTTAAAAAAGAAGCAAATTACAGATACGGTGGAACGTGGAAAGGTTACCGTCATTAAAAATAAAACAAAGTCTCGTGCCTAAAAGAACTTCAGTAAACGACGTAAAACAAGTAGAGACACTAAACGACTTAGAACACATCGTTAAGGATAAACGAAATAGTAAAAGAGCGGATGCTAAAAAAGAACGTCGAAACAGGCATTACGTGAAAGTACTAATCAAACATCAACTAAATCACGAGGGCGTTACACCTAAAGAAGACACGGAATAAATATCCTTAAAATTGATCTCTTTTCCAGCCCACACTAACTGGAGATCCCTCTGCCATAATAATAGAATTAGGTGCTTGATTAGTTAAGTGAGAAAAAGCCTCTCCATACATCGAACTAAAATCACAATCAATGGTATAATTCAAGATTTTATTCGTGTTCCATTTAGGATGTTGAATTCTATATTCCTGTGAACTTAAAGGCGATAACTTAGTAAAACCAAAATAACGTTCAAAAATAAACTCCTCTATACTGAATGGCTCTATTTTATATTTAGTAGTATCCGATTCCACTGTCAATGAATTCCATTTATCGTTCATCTTCCACTCATAGTTAATATGTTTGTGTTCTCCGATGGTAATAGAATTTTTAGTAGGAATAGAAATATAATGTTCTTTGTATAATCTATTTGCTAAGAGTGCAACAATTTTAAATGGTACCGTCTCATTGATGAACACAACTCCTTTTTTAATTTTCTTCCCCTCCATCCTTTGCACATAAAATCGGAGATTAATTTCTTCAAATGAGCCAAAAAATGGGATAGGCACACCAAACAAACTTGTTTTCTTAAACATAAATCCGACAAGGCTTACATAGGTTTTACCCTCGTAAAAGTCCAATTCCACCCCCTTGGGTAAATATGGTTTTAAGATAGCGGGTTCCACCTCATAGTTTGCCATGATTAGATTTTCCCAATTCGCTGTTAAAAATGTATTCATCATATTTTTAGAACAACATAAGAGAGATCAATTGTTCAATAAAGGAAAATGCGTGTAGTGATAGATATTCAAAATTAGAAGGCCAAATAAATACAAAGTGGCACTTAATAGGCTTAAAAAACTCTAACAGCCCGAACAAAATATTCATTGTCCTTGTCAGCAACGAATCCACTCATCCCAAAACCAAAGTTATGCCTCCAAGCATTCTCCATATCCGTTTCAGTCGAACTCCAATAATAGCTGTTTGAAAAACCACCTATCTTAACTTGATTTTGATACAACAGGCTTAACTCCATTTTTGTGGGCAGACTCCAGCCCTTACCTAATCTAGCACATGCCTTTTTTGCATCATGCCAATTCATCTTTTGTGGGAAATCAAATTGTGCCACCTCTAATTTCCCCATTCTAATGGGGTTGCCTATGGTCTGAGTTGATGTTTGTGCCATGATAAGACAATGAATAAGTAATAGCGGAGCAAGCAATAACTTTTTTATACTATTTATCATTTATGATTTAATTCCAATCGGTCCTAGCCATTTGTTAAAGGTTGATATTCAAATTTCATCAGCTCCTCCAGTGAGATATACTCTAAGGTCTTAACATGTGTCGCCTTTAATAGGATGGGAGGTGCCACATTAGCTTGATAGGCCTCTATCCACCTGGATACACAAAGGCACCATTTATCTCCCTCCACTAAACCTGTAAATCCAGATGCGGGATAATCTACGGTTAAGTCGTTCCCCCTACTTTTGGAAAACTGTAAAAATTCATTGGTCACCACAGCACAAACCGTATGCGTACCTCTATCATTCACACCCGTGTTACAGCAACCATCTCGATAGGCCCCCGTCATCGGACTGGTTCCACAAATCAGCAAAGGCTCGTTGAAAACATTGAGAGAATTATTTAGTAGGGTCATTGGGGGATTTTTTATAGGTATAAAGCTATGTTTTTTTAACTAAAATAAACTAGCAGCAGCTCTAAATGTATTGCAATGGGCTTGTAAGATATCATTGATATCAGGTGAATAACCGCCACCCATAGCAATTGCAACAGGTATATTATTGTCATGTGCCATTTTTAAAACAAGCTCATCTCTTTGTTTACATTCATCTATACTGACATTAAACTTTCCAAATTTATCAGTTGATAAAATATCTACTCCTGATAAATAAAAAATAAAATCAGGCTGTACCGTATCTAATAATGTCACCAATGTCTTATCTAGAATTTTTAAATACGCCTGGCCCGTAATGCCATCTGGTAGTGGTATATCTAAGTCTGATATTTCTTTATGAAATGGATAATTATTTTTGCCATGCATACTAAAAGTAAAAACCCTAGACTCTTTTTCCATAAGTTTTGCTGTGCCATTACCTTGATGAACATCTAAGTCTATTACTACTATTTTTTTGACAAGATTTTTGTGAAGAAGATAATTTGCGGCGATTGCCATATCGTTTAAGAGACAAAAACCTTCCCCTCGTTCGGCAAATGCATGATGTGTTCCTCCAGCGATATTTAATGCACATCCATGTTCTAAGGCAAATAAGGCACAATCAATCGTCCCTTGGGTAATTACTAATTCACGTTCAATCAATGCTGGAGACTGCGGAAATCCAATCTTTCTTTGCTCTGAAGGACTTAATTGTTGATTGACTAATTTTTCATAGTAATCTACATCATGTGTTCGTAAAATATCCATCTTATCACACTTATTTGGGACAAATAAATTATCCCGACTGATGGTACCCTCATGAAGTAGTTGCTCAGGTATAAGCTCATACTTTAACATGGGAAAGCGATGTCCCTCTGGCAGCTCATGATAATAGATTGGGCTAAAAGCGATTTTTATCATAATTGATGATTATAATAGATTTTTCAAAATCCTCTTCAATAAATAACAAAAAAGGGAGAAGGTTAAACCCTATTCCCTTTTTGTAATACCAAACCAAAATATTATGGTTGTTATTCTATGAGCAAAACATGGTAATAATATATAAACAACCTAATATTATAAACCGATAATTTTACAAAAGGTTTGTAAACGTCATTTTATATTTATTTGATTTTTTATTTTTTAATATCTCTCCCAACAAGATTTTTCCTTGTAAATCGTCAAAAAAATTTGACCGATAAAGGGGTTATTTCCAACTTCGTTTAAAATCAAACAAACTCTCGTTTCAATCGAAATTTCCTCTCGTGCTACTTGTTTTGATACTACGGCCTTAAAATATAAGTATCTAATTGCCAACAACGAGTAATTATCATTGGAATAGCAGAATTTTATTCTATAAATTGTTAATCAAACTAAAGTTTAAATGGTATGCGATTTCTAAAACTTTTTATACTTTTTTCAATAGTTCTTTCAGGTTGCAAAACTGAGGAGCCAGAAAACCCACCAAAAGTAATCACAAAGGTAGCTTCTGATGTTACTTTAAAGAATGCTACTCTTAACGGTGAGGTTACTAATGAAGGATTTTCAGCAACAACCGATAGAGGGTTTGTTTTTAGTGAAAAGAATGCAAATCCTTCTGTAAGTGATTTAAAAGTCCAATCGGGATACGGAAAAGGAGTTTATTCCATTGTATTAGATAAACTACCTGTAAATACTAAATACTACTATAAGGCATACGCAACCAATACTAAGGGTACTGCTTATGGTGATGTTCAAAGTTTTACCACGGCCGACTATAATTTGGCAAACATATCGACCGATGTACCTAAAAGTATTGGATATACAACGGTTAATTTAGGGGGTGTAGTTTCAGGAGATGGCGGAGGTAATGTGACTGAAAGGGGATTTGTTGTGGGAGAAAATCCAACGCCTACTGTTTTAGATTTAAAATTTTCAGATTTATCAGGTGGACTAGGGTCATACACTTTTTTTATTTCCTCATTGAAAGTAAGTACAAAATACTATGTTCGGGCATATGCTATAAATGAAAAGGGAATTTCATATGGAAACACCTATAATTTTACGACAGCAGATTTAGAATTGCCTTCGGTCATTACTGATAAGCCCATACTGGTTATGTCTAATTCCGTTAGAATTGGTGGCGCAGTTACGAACGATGGAGGATCAAATATCAAGGAAAGAGGTATTTGTTACAGTCTACAACCAAATCCCACCGTTTCAAATTTTAAAATAATTTCTGGATTGGATTTGGGGACATTCGAGGTGGATATCCGAGATTTACAAAGCAATACCACGTATTACTATCGGGCTTATGCGATTAATTCGAAAGGGATAGCCTACGGTATAGAACAAAGTTTTAAAACATGGTAATCATAGGGAAAATGGAATCCCACTAGCTTCTATTCCTTTGGAAGTGTTTTTTAAACAAATCCGAATTTCATCTAAAATCCCCTCTCATGCTACCCAATTGCTACTCACTCTGCTACTAAAGCCGTAAAATAAAAAAACCACCTCGTTTGAGGTGGTTTTTGTGGTCCCACTAGGATTCGAACCTAGGACCCCCTGCTTGTAAGGCAGGTGCTCTGAACCAGCTGAGCTATAGGACCATTTTCTTGAATTGGTTTGCAAATATCTTATTTTAATTTAAAATATGCAAATGGGTCTTTGAAAAAAGGTGATTTTTTTTGATTCAGAGGCCTTTTTCGTTGATTATCTGCTTGAAACACACCATCTTTACGGCTGAAAAATAATTATATGGAATCATTGCTCACAGTGGATAGTATTGTCAGTTTATTGACATTGACGTTTTTGGAGATCATATTAGGAATCGATAATATCATCTTTATTTCGATTACGGCCTCGCGCTTACCTAAAGAGGACCAAGGCAAGGCACGCAATATCGGTCTTTTGCTGGCGATGATTTTCCGCATAATCCTGTTGTTCGGTATTTCGATTTTGATTTCCCTCCAAAAACCGTTCATGCACATCGACTCCCCCTGGTTTAAAGCCGCGCCATCAGGCCAGGCCATTATCCTATTTGTGGGTGGCTTATTCCTAATCTACAAGGCGACAAATGAAATCTTCCACAAACTAGAAGGAGAGGAGGAAGAAATCTCCACCACGAAGAAAGCCATTAATTCAGTAGGCAAGGTCGTGACACAAATCGCCCTCATTAACCTAGTCTTCTCCATAGACTCCATCTTAACGGCCATAGGCCTAACCAATAATATGCCGGTGATGATTATCGCCGTAGTTGTATCTGCGTTGATTATGATGGGATTCTCGGGCCCTGTAGGCCGCTTTGTGAACAATCACCCGTCCTTACAGGTTTTGGGACTATCCTTCTTAATCATGATCGGTTTCATGCTGATCGCAGAAGCGAGCCACGACTCCGAACTAACCATCCTAGGCAACTCCATTGGCCAGATCCCTAAGGGCTACTTATACTTCTCCATCGCATTCTCCCTATTCGTAGAATTCATTAACATCCAGATGCGCAAGCGCAGCACGAAGAAGGTGGCGATAAATGATATGAAGAACCAGGCGGAACGCGAGGGTATCATATAACAAAAAAGCCCCTTATCGGGGCTTTTTTGTTATATGTAGATTATTCTCCAGACAAGTCTTGTGCTTCTTTTTGAAGGATGGGAAGGTGGTTGATAACAATCCCCCAGACAATTTCGTCAGACACAGAATCGTAGCCATGAATGATTCTATTTCTAGTGTCTACTATTTTGCGAGCATTGGTGATTTCAATAGTAGGATCTTTGGCCATAATTCTACTTAAAGCTTCTCCTATGATCTCAATATTTCTTTCAACCGCTCTTCTGGTGCGAATATCGTTTCTGTAACTGTTATATTCTTTGGGGATATCAGTAAAGAAACTATCAATTTCCATGATAGAATTTAATATATCGTACAGCCACGCCTTTATCTCAATATCCATAAACAAGTTCCTTAGTTTGATTAACGACTTGTTTAAAATAAGGATTCTTGATGGCTTGTGCCTCTAGTAAATCGATGGGACGATTAAAAATCTCTTGTAAGGAGAACTTGAAATCAAAATAATTGTCAGCGTATTCATTGACATCTACATCATCAAAATCAACGAGTAGATCAATGTCACTATGAGAATTGAATTGAGGCGTTAGAACGGAACCAAAGGCATACAGGCTCTTTACTTTGTGGTTTGCACAAAGGGCATTGATTTCATTTTTGTATGCTGTAAGCGTGTTCATAATAGGAATTAGAACGTAAACTTAACGTAAATCAATGCCGAATCAAACTATTTAATACTTTTCGCTATCGCCAGCAGCTCTTTCGCGCCACCCTGCGGCAGGCCTAAGACTTTCTTCTTAACCTTGCCTGAGGCATCTAAAAAGAAGACGGTAGGATAACCTTCTAATGGATACATATTCGCTAAGGCTGGGCCTTCTCCCGCTTCCATGTCCACACCGATAGAAACGAAGTGTTCGTTAATGTAAGCGCCTAATTCTTTATTAGGGAATACATTCGTCTTTAATACCTTACAAGGTCCACACCAAGTCGTATACGCATCGAACATGATGCCTTTGTTCTCTTTCTTGGCTTTGGCCATCGCTTGCCTGAAGCTTCCTTCGAAGAAACGTACACCAGCGGGTTCGTCTTGAGCAGCTGTGGTTAACGAGATGGCTAATAGGGCAATTAGTAAGTATTTCATAACATTTTTGTTTTAAAGAATAAAGCACAAAGCATAAAGAATAAAGATGGATAAAAATGAGCCTTCGGCATCATTTTTATAATTTAGTGATAAAAACACTTCTGAATTTATCCCCGTAGGGGATTCCTACTCTATGCTTTATTCTTTGTGCTTTATTCTTTAATTAATCCTGCGGATTAATTAAATGAATTCAACATCACCGGCATAACTAAAAGAAGCACATCCTCATTCTCATCTTGATCCGACGGAATAATCAAACCAGCCTTATTAGGCTCGCTTAATTTAATGTCTACGAATTTCGCGCCTAGGTTACTCAACAGTTCCGAAACTAATTTTGCGTTGAAACCGATCTCCATGTCTTTTCCTGAGTAGTCGCAAGCAAGCACCTCGTTCGCCTCGTTTGAGTAATCCAAGTCCTCTGCTGAAAGCGTTAGCTTGTTTGCTGACAATTTCAAGCGGATTTGGTGCGTTGTTTTATTCGAGTAGATCGAGATACGTTTTACCGAGCTCAAGAACTCTAAACGGTTGATCGTTAAGATCTCGTTGTTTTCTTTCGGGATGGCGTTCTCGTATTCTGGGAAGCGCTCATCGATGATGCGGCAGATAAGCGAGAAGCTTTGGAAGCTGAAGAAAGCGTTCGATGCGCTGAATTCAACAGTTACATTCGTGTCGTCTGCAGGTAGCGTGGATTTTAATAGGGCCAAAGCCTTCTTAGGTAATATCAAACTACTCTGTGCCTCCGGACGGATGTCATTACGACGGTAACGCACTAGACGGTGACCGTCAGTAGCTACGAAGTTCGTGTGATCGCCCATCATTTGGATTAAAACACCGGTCATCGCTGGACGCATATCGTCGTTAGAAACCGCCAATAAAGTATTTGCGATCGCTTCTCCTAAAACCATAGAGGTCAAAGAAATCGTTTGATTCTTTGCTACTTCTGGGATACGTGGGAAGTCGATCGGGTTTTCGCCGGATAATTTGAAACGACCGTTTTGAGTGGAGATCTCAGCGCCAAAAGTCGCTTGATCCGCCGAAATCGTCACTGGTTGCTCTGGTAAGCTACGTAAAGTCTCTAACAATAAACGCGCCGGTAAAGCGATCGATCCGTTTTCGAATCCTTCCACTTCTAAACGCGTCGTCATCACCGTTTGTAAGTCTGATGCCGTTAAGATCAAGGTATTGCCCTCTAATTCCACTAAGATGTTCTCTAAGATAGGAATGATAGGATTGCTAGCAACCACACCATTGATGGCTGATAATTGCTTTAATAAGACATTAGAGGCGACTAGAAACTTCATTATATATTAGCTTTATGATACGTGTAAAAGGGTTTTCGACAGGATGCCGTTCAAACCTTGAAGTTAAAATAATTTAGGCTTTCTACCAAAGCTTTTGGCATATGTATTTAGCATATGTATTTACCGATTGAATTTCCGCTTTCGGTAAAACACAACTCCTAAACTTAACAGCGTCGCAAAAAGTAGCGGCACCGCGATGTTAATGACTTGATAGAAGGTGCCGTCTGCTTGGATTTTGGCCTTATCTAAGGGACGCAAGGTAATCGACTTAGATCGAGCTAATAATGGCGAATTGTCATCAATTAAATACGCGAAGGCGTTCAATAGAAAGTCTTTATTCGCGAAGGTATTCTTCATAAACGGGTCAAAACCTAAAGGAAGCGACTGCTGTGATGGATAATCCACGCCATTCAAGGCGATATCTCCGTCACCCACGACGATAATCGCGGATTCGGTGCTGCCGGAAGCCACAAAACTTGTATCCTGTGTCAAATGCTGAAAAGCAGATTCGAATTTTCCTTCCACTAGATAAGCAGCCGTTTGAACGCCGGCATTGTAAGCAGCTGGGTCAAAATCCTTGCCAGCAGAACTAAACGATAAAAGGGAGGGGGCTTTCGCCACCTGCGTATATTGACTGGTGCGTAATAAAGGCGTCTTACGTGTCGCGGCCCCAGAAATGGTATCGATGCTCGAAACGAAACGACCATAAATGGCATCTAAGTTTTTCGTGATCAAGAAAGTAGGATTTCCATTTAATAGCGGGAAAGCTGGCCAAGGCATCAATTGAATATTCGACTTATTGCCCATATTGCCCACCTTGAGCGGAATCATGCCAGAATTCTGCGCATCCTTCACCAGGTTCGCGTTTAAACGCAGACCATAATGGAAGAGGATATTTTCCAAACCTGTTTTGCGCGGACTGATGGCTAGACCTTGGTTCTCCAGCGTATCGATTTTCACACCGTCCACCAGGAACAAAGCCTTACCGCCTTTGACAATAAACTGATCGATCTTATAGGCATCTGATTCACTGAATTCGCGGGTCGGTTGCAAAACACAGATGGCATCCAAACCATCTAACGTAGGGGAGGCCGCCAAATCCACCGGGAATAGGTCATATTTGCGTTTTAAGCTATTCACGAGATCCATCTGAGCAATCGCCGGGGTAGCCGAATATTCGACGAAGAAACCGATCTTCTTGCGTTCTTGAGGCAGCAATTGCTGAATCCCCTGCACGATTTCAAATTCCAAGCCCTCAATCGACTGATTAATGATCTCTTCCGGGCTAGCTAACTTGTTTCCCTTTAACAAAAGCACCCCAGTTTTCAGGGCACCTTTGGAAATAACAAGACCAGGGAAGATAAGCTGCTGCACCTGCTTGCCATTGTCCTTGTGCACGAGGTTCGTAGGCGGAATGCCTAAGGAATCCAGCTGGCGGGTTAAGGTAGCCCGAGCTTCCTCTGTCGGATATTCATCATAGACATCGATGACCTCTATTTCAATGTTAGTCGAGCTCACGGATTTCATGTCTGCGAGTAAGTCTAACGTTTCTTTTTTCAGTCGCTTAAAACCTCCGGGTAAATCATCACCGCCTAAATAGACTTGCACTAAAAGCGGTGCATCGATGCTTTCTAAGATGACCTCGCTCGATTCACTCAGCGTATACTTTCCATCCTCACTCAGGTCGAAACGTCCGCGCACGAAGGGGCTTATCGCGATCAGAAGGACTCCGATTCCGATCAGGTAAAAAGCGCTAAAACGTTTCCAGTGTTTGATCATACGTGTTAAACAAGAAAAGCATCCTTTACAGAATGCTTTTCTAATCGAAATTAAAAAATCTTAATAGAACTTGTAGCGTTTGTCTACAATATTCGCATTTTCTTTAATCGCTTCGTTAATATAGAACGATGAACGTTGTGTGTTCATCTGTTGGATTTGATTCTTAAAGCTAGAGTAATCCGCTAGAGCTGGAGCAGTTAATTCACCTGTTTTCTCCGCGATAAACACACCATTATCTCCTACGAACACTTTCGAACGCTTACCGTTTTTCAAACCAGCAATACGACCTAAGGCCACCGCATCAGGACCAGCTGTGTTTAACATACCGCCAGCTAACGTAACATCTTGCACGTTTTCTACTAAAGCACCCGCGCCATAAGCCTGTGCGATTTGCTCTAATGAACCAGTCTTGTTAGCTAATTTCTTAGCGATCATTTCACCTTTCAATTGGTTACGAACTAAAGACGTTAATTCGATGCGGAAGTCTTCTACTTTCACATTTTCCTTATCAGACTTGCCTGTTACATAAGCCACGATGTATTGAGAATCTTGCTCAAATACTTTCTTAGAACCATCGCCTAGGGAAGTATTATCATCAAATGCCCAACGTACGATTTCACGTGCATTCGTTAAATTATTAACTGCAGAGGCATTTTCCGTCAAACGCTCAGCACGCATCATGATTAAGTTTCTATCTTTTTTCAAAGCCACTTCGAACGAAGCTAAATTGCCATTTGCATTCGCAAACGCATCAGCAGTCGTGAACACTTTGTCCATCGTCGCTTGAGACGGAGCAATCGTTTTATTAATCGCTGCTAACTTATAGCTCGTATTCGTTTTCGCATCCGTCACCTTCACCACGTGGAAACCGAATTCTGTTTCTACTACACTTGGCATTAAACCCGCGCCATTAAAACCGAATAAAGCTTTCTCGAATGACTTAGCCATTCCACCATTATTTTTGAAATAACCTAAATCACCACCTTGTTGTGCGGTGCCGTCCATTCCATTCATTTGGGCCAAAGTCTCGAAGCTCGCGCCTCCTTTAATTTGTGCCAAAACAGCTTCCGCACGTGTTCTCGCTTGCGCCTTCGCCGAATCCGTCTTATTCGCTGGTGCGATTAAGATATGGCTAGCACGCATCGTGAACAATGTATCTTTCTTTACGCCACCGTATTTATAGATCGAATACGTTAAGCCACTTTTGAAAGGGCCATAGATACCACCCGGTTGGAAAGTCGCTAATTGCGTCTTAACATCCTCTGGAATCTCCGAATAAGAAACTAAATAAGGAGTACGCACATCTGAATTCAACATTGCAAAAGCAGAATCATTTTGCACTACCGCTAAATCCTTCGCTAATTGCTTGATTTGATTATAAAACTCTACCGTATCTTGTTTCGCAGGAATCACGGGGAAAGTTACATATTGAATCGAACGCGTGTTCGTTCCTTTGAACTCATCCTTGTGCTTCGCTAAATATTCTTCTAATTGAGATTCTTGCACCTTAATACTCGAATCAGCTACCGAGAAGAAGGGAACAAATAAGAATTTCGAGTTGAATTTCGCCGTTTGCGCTTGATATTCCCTCGCTGCATCCGCCTGAGTTACGAAATTAGACATACGCATTAAGTTCTCATACTTAGCACGAAGACGATCTTGAGCGATTGACTTCTCAAAACGATCCCATGCTTGTTGCTGCTCCACTGGCAAAGTCTTCAAATTCTTTAAGAACTGAATCACAAAAGTCTTGTCGAATTGACCCGTTTGTGGATTCGTGAATTGTTGACGAACCGATGGGTGGATGTTATTTCCTTGCACCATGTCGATTAATTCTTCGTCAGAAACCTTGATTCCTAAGGCATCGAATTCTTTTTTGTAAGCGATGTCTAAGATTAATTGGTTCCAAACTTGGTCCCGAATCATGCTCGACTCTTGCTCAGATGGGCCTTTGCCCGTTTGTGCTGTGTAATTCTGCGTAGCTTCTTCTACTTTCTTTTGAAAATCTTGAATCAGGATGCTCTCACCCGCGATTACACCCACTTCTTGCGAGCTAGACCCGAATAAAGATGAATTGCCTTGGAAAATATCACTTCCTACTAGGAACAAAACTAAACTGATAGCAATTGCTGCCGCCGCTATTCCTGACTTCTCTCTAATTTTTGTAATTAATGCCATTATAAAGGATAAATAATTGTTTTTACTTTCTTTTTTGCTCTTGTGTTTTGAACAAAAGAAACGCAAAATAATCACATTTCTAGTTCAAAAGCAAGGGTTAATTTGCTAAAACTGTTTTTAAACTCTGTAAAAATTGATCCGCAATTTTCTGATCGATCGCTAAGCTCGGTAAAAGACGCAACGTATGCTTTCCGGAATAACCGCAGAATATATGCTCTTTAAATAATAAAGCATCTCTCACAGTCCCCACAGGCTGTTCCACTTCAATCCCGATCATCAAACCTCGACCTCTCACTTCCGTGATTCCCTGAATGCCTTTTAATTCTTTTTGAATATAGTCACCAATCTTAGCCGCATTTTCAATCAATTTTTCTTCTTGAATCACATCCAGTACCACATTTGCAGCCGTACACGCTAAATGATTTCCTCCAAAAGTCGTTCCCAACAAACCATAACTCGCTTTAATATGCGGCGCAATCAACACCCCACCAATAGGGAAGCCATTGCCCATACCTTTAGCAGTCGTCATCATATCCGGATGAATCCCCGCATACTGATGCGAGAAGAACTGCCCCGAACGACCATATCCACACTGTACCGAATCTAAAATCAACTGCGCCCCCGTCTCATCACACCGCTTTCTCAACGCCTGCAAAAATGCATCACTCGCCACCTGAATACCACCCACACCCTGAATTCCTTCCACAATCACCGCCGCTGTCTCCTCCGTAATCCCCTCTTCCAAACCCTCAACACCATTAAATGGCAAGAAACTCACGTGCGATGTATCATTAATAGGCGCCACAATGCTCGGATTATCCGTCACCGCCACCGCCCCAGCCGTTCGCCCGTGGAAAGCCTTTGTAAAGGAAACCACCTTCTTACGACCCGTATGAAACGACGCTAATTTCAGCGCATTCTCATTCGATTCCGCACCAGAATTCGTCAAAAACAACGTATAATCATCATACCCCGACACGCGACCCAGCTTCTCCGCTAGCTCCTGTTGCCCAGAAATGATGATTGAATTCGAGTAAAAGCCGATGTGATGAAGCTGTTCCGTCATTCGCTTCACGTAGGTGGGATGCGAGTGCCCGATGGAAATCACCGCGTGACCTCCATATAAATCCAGGTATTCCTGTCCATTTTTATCCCACACGGTACTTCCTTTCGCTTTTACAAGCTCAATGTCGTATAGGGGGTATACGTTGAATAAGTTCATCTATTTTTATTTGAAAGAATAAAGCATAGAGCACAAAGAATAAAGGTGGTTAAAAAATGAGCCTATGGCTTCATTTTTTAGACTTTAGTTAAAACCCTTCATGAACTTATCCGCGAAGCGGATTCTATCTTTATTCTTTATGCTTTGTGCTCTATGCTTTAATTTTATTCTTTGTGCTTTATTCTTTATGCTTTGCGGAAGATTTAGGATTAAAATTAAAACCCCACGGCTTTTAATTTTAATCCTAAATCTTCCTCCCACCCCAGCATCAAATTCATATTCTGAATCGCTTGGCCGGAGGCGCCTTTAATTAAATTATCTATTACGGAGCTGATGATGATTTGGCCCTCATGCACCTGCAAATGAAGAAAACACTTGTTCGTATTCACCACTTGTTTCACATCGACTGCTGCTAGGCTGAGGAAAACGAAAGGGGAATTCGCGTAGAAATCTTCGTATAATTTTTCGGCCTGATCCTGCGTTCCGCTGTAAGGCGTGTATACATTCGCCATGATCCCGCGCGAGAAATTGCCGCGGTAGGGGATAAAATGGATGGCTTGTTGAGTACCTAAAGTCTGTTTAATTTCTGCCAAATGCTGGTGCGTAAACGCCTTGTACACACTCACATTATTATTTCTCCAGGAAAAATGACTGGTAGGCGAAAGCGATTGACCTGCGCCAGTGGAACCCGTTATCGCAGAAACGTGCACGTCTTCGGTGATTAATCCTGCGTTTGCGAGCGGCAAAAGGGCTAATTCGATCGAAGTGGCGAAACAACCTGGGTTGGCGATTTTATTGGCAGATTGGATTTTCTCTTTTTGGAACTCCGGTAAACCATAGACGAAGCCATCGGATTCATCACGGAAGTCCGTGCTCAAATCGATGATTTTCGTATGCCAAGGAATGTCGTTTTCGGCTAAGAATTTTTTGGATTCGCCGTGGCCAGAGCATAAGAAAAGGACGTCTACGGGGGTTAGATCTTTAACAAATCGAAGATGCGTAGAGCCCAATAAATCGGTATGCACATCAGAAATCAATTTTCCTGCCTGTGAATTCGATAAAATACTAGTCAAATGCACGTCAGGGTGATTCACTAAGATTCTTAGTAATTCTCCACCCGTGTAGCCTGCGGCCCCTACGATTCCGATCTTTGCCATCTTATTTTTCGTTAACCTTCCGGTGTATCATGGTTTGGTTAGATACGATCTTCGAGAATCCTCTCACATCGTCTCCACTCCAAGCTTTATTCATTTCGCCATAGGCCCCAAAAACCGACGACATCAAATCGAATTTTGATTCCATTCCCGTCACTTGGAACTGGTAAGGCGCTAAAGTAACGTAAACCGTTCCCGTCACATTTCCTTGCGAATCCGCCAGGAATGTTTCGAAATTACGCATCACTGGCTCTAAGAATTGGCCTTCATGCAATAGGGTTCCGTACATATCACCGATGTTTTGTTTCCAATACAATTGGTGTTTTGTTAATACATGCTTCTCTAATAAATGGTGTGCCTTAATAATGATCAAAGGTGCCGGAGCCTCGAAGCCCACCCGTCCCTTAATCCCAATGATCGTGTCACCCACGTGGATGTCACGGCCGATCGCAAAAGCACCCGCTCTTTCGGTTAACTCACGAATCGCTGCCACGGTCGAAGGGAATTTCTTTCCATCCAAACCGACCAGTTGACCGGCTTCGAATTGCAAGCTAATTTTCTCAGGCGCCGTCTTTGTTAATTGCGTAGGCCAAGCCTTCTCCGGTAAATATCCGTCCGAAGTCAAGGTCTCTTTTCCGCCTACTGACGTGCCCCAAAGGCCTTTATTAATCGAATAAGTCGACTTATGCCATTCTTGAACGACACCTTTTGACTTTAAAAATTCAATTTCATCTTCCCGCGATAATTGTAAGTCGCGAATGGGTGTAATTACCTCACATTCTGGTGCTAGGATTCTGAACACTACATCGAAACGAACTTGGTCGTTTCCCGCGCCTGTACTTCCGTGCGCGATGGCTTTGGCTCCTAATTTGGCCGCATACTTAGCGACTGCCGTAGCTTGAAAAACACGCTCAGCAGAGACAGAAAGGGGATAGGTAGTGTTTTTTAAGACATTGCCAAAAACCAAGTACTTCAAGCAATCCTGGTAATATTCCTCCACCACGTCCAAAGTCACGTGCGACGTAACGCCTAAAGAAAAAGCTTTCTCTTCGATCGTTTTCAACTCCGCCGGCGAAAATCCACCCGTATCCACGAGCGCCGAATGCACTTCCATGCCTCGCTCTTCGGTTAAATATTTCACACAAAAGGAGGTATCTAAACCCCCACTAAACGCTAGAATTACTTTAGGCTTGCTCATATTAATCTATTTCACCTTCTTTTTAAAAGGCAGTAATAATTTCTCTTTAAACTTCTTTAGACGCGTAAAATCAGCGATATTCTTCAAGAATAACCACTTTTCGTCTTTCTCTTCTGGTGATTTTTTGTCTGGATTTTCAGGGTCAAAAATCATTCCCGTACACAAACAGATCTTACGTTCGGTTCGCGTCAGAATGTCAAAATTCACACAGGATTCACATCCCTTCCAGAAATTATCATCTACCGGTAACTCCGCAAAAGTCGTAGGTTCATAGCCTAAGTCGGAATTAATCTTCATGACGGCTAACGAAGTCGTGATACCAATGATTTTAGCCTCAGGGAAACGTTCGCGCGATAATTCAAAAGCGCGCTCTTTTACGGCTTTGGCCACCCCAAACTGCCGGAAAGCGGGCTTTACAATCAATCCCGAGTTAGCGACAAACTTCCCGTGCTGCCACGTTTCCACATAGCAGAAACCCACAAAAGAGCCGTCTGCGTCATCAGTAGCGATGATGGCTTTGCCCTCGGACATCTTCTCTTTAAGGTATTCGGGAGTACGCTTGGCAATTCCAGTTCCGCGTGCTTTGGCTGATTCAGCCATCTCGTGGCAGATGGATTCGGCTAAGGCGAAATGTTGTTCGCTAGCCACTTGAACTGTATATTTATTCATGAATGGACGAAAATGGTAAGAATGAGACAAATTACACACACCTTCTGGGTATCAGACCCGAAAGATGAATCGTCTCCTTCGTCGGAGAATAGATGTGGAGTAATAATTTGAATTAGTAAAGGCCATTTCTTAGTTTTACCATGAGTTTTGTTAACTGCAATACACATTTAACGGTCTAATTTCGGTAAATCTTCGTTTAAATCCCAATAAACCCAAAATTATTTGATGTTAGACCCTTCTCCACTCACTGCCGAAACCCTCGTTTACGCCTATGTGTCTGGCGCATTTCCGATGGCTGAAGAGACCGGCGAGATTCTTTGGTATTGTCCAGATCCCCGGGCGATCATTCCCATCGAAACCTATAAGCCTGCTAAATCACTCAAGCCATTCATTAATCAAAAGCGTTTTGAAATTCGCATTAATACCTGTTTCGAACAAGTGATGCGGAATTGTGCCCTGCCTCGCCCTGGTGAGGAGGAAACCTGGATTTCAGAAGAGCTTGTCCAGGCTTATACAAGCTTACATAAGATGGGATTAGCGCATTCCGTGGAGGCCTGGCAAGACGAAATTTTAGTGGGAGGATTGTATGGCGTGGCATTGGGAGGCGCCTTTTTTGGCGAATCCATGTTCTCGTTGGTTTCTAATTCGTCGAAAATAGCCTTTCATTATTTGGTCCAAATCCTGCGCGAACAAAACTACTCCTTACTCGATTCACAATTCATGAACGACAACGTCTTGCGCTACGGAGCCATCGAAATTACCCGATCAGAATACAAAAAGAGACTCGCCAAAGCCCTAAAAAGCACCTGCGACTTTCAGAAACCCACGATTTAACGTAAATTGCGGCATGTCTAAGCCCATTCTTGTCATCAAATTCGGTTCCTCCTCCATCACCCATAAAAACGGGGAGGTAAATGAGCAGACTTTGGAGAAGATCGCGGCACAAGTTTCCACCCTCACAAAAGACTACCATATCGTCCTCGTTTCCTCCGGCGCCGTCGCAGCAGGCAAGGCATTTTTACTGAATTACAAAGGCACCCTTTCCGAAAGAAAAGCCGCCGCAGCGATCGGAAATCCCATCCTAATCGCTAAATACAACCACTTTTTCTCAAAATACGGCATCGCCATCGCCCAATCGCTTTGCGAACGCCACCACTTTTCCAATCGCGAATCCTTCCTGCAACTAAAGGAAACCTATACCGAACTTTGGAAAAGCAACGTCATTCCCATCGCAAACGAAAATGACGTCGTCTCTAATACCGAACTAAAATTCTCCGATAACGACGAACTCGCGACCCTCATCGCGACCGGCTTCGGCGCAGAAAAACTACTTATATCGACTTCGGTCGGAGGCCTTTTAGACGCAAAAGGCGAAATCATTCGCCACGTCTCTAAAATCGACGCCTCCACTTTATCCGTCGTTTCCTCCGATACCTCATCAACAGGCCTAGGCGGAATGATCTCCAAACTCACCTTCACCCGCCTCGCCATGCGCTTAGGCATCAAAGTAGTTATTTTTGGTCTAGATCAAGCCGGCGGAATCGTCGATGCCCTACACGAAAAAATAGGCACCATCTTCGAAGCGGGCAAAGCCAGCTTAACCGCGCGTCAAAAATGGCTTGCCGCAGGCAGCCTCATCACCGGCAAAGTCGTCCTAGACAAAGGCGCCGTCAAAGCCATCAATTCCCGCAAAAGCCTACTTTCCGTCGGCATCACCGAAATCCTAGGCGATTTCGTGAAAGGCGAAGTAATTGAATTATTAGATTCCACGAAAACTCCATTTGCCATTGCAAGAGCTAGATGCTCGAAGGCGGAGCTGGAGGGGGCTAGCAATGGGGTGGAAGTAGCCAATGCTGACGACATAGTTCTTATATAGTCGCCACTTCGTCGTTTAGTCGTCCTGCGGACTTAGTCATCGCTTCGCGATTTAGTCACGACTTCGTCGTTTAGTCGTCCTGCGGACTTAGTCATCGCTGCGCGATTTAGTCACGACTTCGTCGTTTAGTCGTCCTGCGGACTTAGTCATCGCTGCGCGATTTAGTCACGGCATGCCATAAAATAAAAAAGTCCGAAAAGATTGATTTCTCTCCGGACCCTTTGACTAAGGCGCTCCGCGCCGACTAAATCGCGTAGCGATGACTGAACGACGTAGTCGTGACTAAGACGAAGTCGACTAAGGCGCTTTGCGCCGACTAAGTTGCGCAGCAACGACCCTTTGACTAAGGCGCTTTGCGCCGACTAAGTTGCGCAGCAACGACCCTTTGACTAAGGCGCTCCGCGCCGACTAGCTTAGTCGCGCCGTTTTGCGCGTAGCGCAAAAGCGCACTAAGCTATCACCACCGCTCTCCCACTATCCACATCCTGCTCCACCGTCTTGTACTTCACATTTTCTTTGATGCTTCCATCAGCGAATTGCACCGTGACACGTTGGTTACGGTCTGCGATTTTGATTGCTTGGCGAGGAGCCGCGCGTTCAACCGAAGGGGTAGATGGGTCGTGGTATTCTTCTTGAGAACCGGAAAGGCCGCCTATTAAGGAAGAGATGGCATCGTCTTTGCTCATTTGCAGTTTAGGCGCTTTTTCTTTGGGAGCTTTAGCAGCGGATTGATTCGTTTGTTGAATGGCTGGAATTTCAGCTTTAATGACAAAGCTGATGGTATCCATGTTCACACGGGAGACGAAACGTTGGAAAAGGTTCACTGATTCGAATTTGTAAATCAATAAAGGATCTTTTTGTTCGAATACGGCGTTTTGAACCGATTGTTTCAAATCATCCATTTCGCGTAAATGCTCTTTCCATTCTTGGTCGATGAGCGATAAAGTGATGAATTTCTCCATCTCTTTTACCACCTCTTTCCCTTGAGATTGGATCGTTTTATCGGCATCTACGACGATGGCTGTGGTCATTTGACCATTGCTTATCGGCACTTGAATGCCGGAATAGTTGTGTTGCTTCGCTTCTTGAGCTACTTGAATGACTTGGGAGGCGATGAACTCGTTTTTCGACTTATAATGTTGCTCTGCCGCGAGGAATAATTGTTCCGTTTTTTGGTCCGCAGTCAATTTAGTAAACCCTGAAGCCTCGAATGGCGGCTCCATGCCTAATAGTTCAATCGTCTTTAATTCGAAATCTTCGTAGCTCGTGAACTGAGTCGAAATATCACGGCACACATCGAACAAGATGTTGATGATATCCAGTGAAAGACGTTCGCCTAAAAGGGCGTTTTGGCGACGCTTATAAATGGCGTTACGTTGGTAATTCATCACGTCATCATATTCTAATAGACGTTTACGAATGCCAAAGTTATTCTCCTCCACCTTCTTCTGCGCTCTTTCGATCGACGAGGTAATCATGGAGTGTTGAATCACTTCTCCTTCTTCCATTCCTAGGCGATCCATCACTTTCGCGATACGGTCTGAACCGAATAGACGCATTAAGTTGTCCTCTAGAGATACGAAGAATTGAGAGGAACCCACATCCCCTTGACGTCCGGCACGACCACGTAATTGGCGATCGACGCGACGAGATTCGTGGCGTTCTGTACCGATGATCGCTAGACCACCTGCCGCCTTCGATTCTGGGCTCAGTTTAATATCGGTACCACGACCCGCCATGTTAGTGGCGATCGTTACCTTGCCAGATTGACCCGCTTCTGCGACGATATCCGCCTCGCGAGCGTGTTGTTTGGCATTTAATACATTGTGTTGAATCTTACGAATCGTCAAAAGTCGACTGATCAATTCCGAGTTTTCCACGGAAGTAGTACCTACTAAGACGGGACGCCCTGCTGCCACTAATTCCTGAATTTCCTCTGCCACCGCATTATACTTCTCGCGCACCGTGCGGTATACTTTATCCTCATGATCATCACGTTGAATCACGCGATTTGTCGGAATAGAAATGACATCTAATTTATAAATCGTCCAAAACTCGCCCGCTT
The DNA here is from genome assembly GCF_054558755.1 of Aquirufa sp. A-Brett2-W8. NCBI lineage: Bacteria > Pseudomonadati > Bacteroidota > Cytophagia > Cytophagales > Flectobacillaceae > Aquirufa > Aquirufa sp. A-Brett2-W8. Next base: position 53,567 of record NZ_JBPXKS010000010.1, on the reverse strand, counting down.
CCGTCTCCGCCGTTCCCGTCATACCACCTAATTTATGGTACATGCGGAAATAGTTTTGGAGGGTAACTGTGGCATAGGTTTGGGACGCATCCTCTACATTAACCCCTTCTTTCGCCTCTATCGCCTGGTGTAAACCATCCGAATAACGACGTCCTTCCATCACACGACCCGTTTGCTCATCCACAATCTTCACTTTGCCTTCCACTAGGATATACTCGGTATCTTTCTCAAATAAGGTATAGGCCTTCAATAATTGACTAACCGTATGAATGCGAGACGCTTTCTCGTTATATTCTTGAATCAACTTCTCCTTAGCGCCTAAACGATCGGCATCACTCAATTCCTTGTTTTGCTCAATCTTATTTAGGTCAATGGAAAGGTCAGGCAAAATAAAGAAATTCGGATTTTCCGTATTACCGCTCATGAAGGCTAAGCCTTTTTCGGTCAATTCTACTTGATTATTCTTCTCTTCAATGGTGAATAAAAGCGGCTCGTGCGCTTCTGGCATCAGTTTTTGATTGTCCGCTAAGAAAATACTCTCCGTCTCATTCATCAATTGCTTCATGCCACTTTCAGACAAGAATTTAATCAATGGCTTCGACTTCGGTAATCCTTTATATGCTCTATAAAGAGCTAATCCACCGTCTTTTTTATTTCCAGCGGCGATTAATTTCTTCGCTTCGACCAAGAAGTTTTGGACGATTTGTTTCTGTGCTTCGACTAAAGAATGAATGCGCGGTTGAAAGGCTTCGAACTCTTGTTCATCACCTTTTGGGATAGGTCCAGAGATAATTAAGGGTGTTCTCGCATCATCAATTAACACGGAATCGACCTCATCGACCATCGCAAAATGGTGTGGTCTTTGGACTTGATCCTCTAAACTACGCGCCATATTATCGCGCAAATAATCAAAGCCAAATTCATTATTCGTACCATACGTAATATCGGCCCAATAGGCCACGCGACGTTCTTCTGTATTCGGCTCGTGCTTATCAATACAATCCACTTTTAAACCGTGGAATTCAAATAAGGGCGCATTCCACTCCGAGTCACGTTTTGCTAAGTAATCATTCACGGTTACTAAGTGAACACCGCGACCGGCTAAAGCATTTAAATAGGAGGGAAGCGTCGAAACGAGTGTTTTACCCTCTCCAGTTCCCATCTCAGATATCTTTCCCTGGTGCAATACGATACCCCCGATAAGTTGCACATCATAGTGAATCATATCCCAGGTAATCTCATTTCCAGCAGCTAACCATTGATTTTTCCAAACCGCTTTATCCCCCTCAATCACCACATTCTTCTTCTTAGAGGCAATAAATTTATCTTCTACCGTCGCTGAAACGACTAATTGTTTATTCTCTGTGAAACGACGCGCTGTTTCCTTCACTACCGCAAAGGCTTCTGGTAAGATTTCCAGCAACACGACTTCTAAACTTGAATTACGTTCGATGTTTAATGCATCGATTTCTTGGAAATAACGATCTTTCGCATCTACATCCTCTGTTTCTTCAGCAGAACTATGTAGGGAGGTGATTTGATTATCTATGTCTGCTAAAGATGCAGCAATACGAGACTTGAATTCCGCCGTTTTTCCACGTAATTCGTCATCCGATAAGCTAGTTAATTTAGCGTACTCGATTTTTATGTTCTCAACGATCGGCATCAACGCTTTAATGTCGCGTTCTGATTTCGTGCCAAAAATTTTCGTTACCGATTTACTGATGAATGAAATCATTATAATAATCTATGCTTTGTAGGCGTTTGTAAAAATGAAAAGGCAATTTACCAATTTGAATTTTTATCCTAACTATATTCGATAATATTAATCCCAAAAATTTTTAAAATACAAATTAATTAACTTTTTTTGTAAGTAATTCTGTTTTAATACATGTCTACTGTCACGTCTGCACCTCGCAGAGCTCCGCGCAAAAAATTAAAAATGCCCCTATTCGGAGGAATGGGTGGCGGTTCTTCCGCGAACAAGGATGATTTTTTTGGAAAAAACTTCGGATCTATTCTCATTGCCATGACAGGCATCGCCTTTGCGGCGCAGATTTTCTTGCCTAATCTTTGGTCAGCCAAAGTATATAATGAGCCGGATGAGATTACCGAAATGAGTTGGAATGGAACCATTCGCAAAAAATATACTGACGCTAAGCATCCGAGTGAAATTCATTATTACCTCGTGATAGTAGGAAAGAAAGGAGAGAAGAAGATCGTTGATTTAGTGGAAGCTGATCCAGTTTTCTTTGACCAAATTGCTGTTCCCCAGCGAGTTGATAAAATAGCTAGTTTACTTGATGTTCGCGTTCAGCGTTTTTCTAAACCTGATACGACGATGCGAATCAAATTCACGGAATAATATGCCTGCTTGGAACGCAAAAAATATTGCCCATTTATTATCTAGAAGCCTTTTTGGGTATTCAAAAAATGATTTGTCCGCTGCCCAAGGCTACGCGTCTTTTACTGATCTGCTAGATCAGGCTATTTTAAAAGATTCTCCCCTTCCAGCTGCGCCCAATACCTGGGTGAATACGGTACCAGCCGCCTCTCAGAATACTTCGGGTGAAACGGGAACTTGGTACCGCGAATTTAATTATTGGTGGTTTAACCGGATGCACAAAGAGGGTTTGAGTATGCGAGAGAAAATGGTGCTCTTCTTTCATAACCATTTTGCAAATGAGCGGGATAAAGTACAATATCCCCAAAACATGTACGCCCAAAACGCCCTGTTTCGCAAATATGCCTTTGGGAATTTCAAGCAGTTAGTGAAAGAGATTTCGATCGATCCTGCGATGCTGATTTACTTAGACGGTAATAATTCACGTGGTTCAGTTCCGAATGAGAATTATGGCCGCGAGCTATTGGAATTATTTACCATGGGGATCGGTAATTACACCGAGACAGATGTAAAACAAGCGGCAAAAGTCCTTTCCGGTTGGCAGGTAAGTGGATTAACGGCCACCTTTGTCGCCTCCCGCTGGTATACGGAAGCCAGCGTAACCGTGCTGGGTAAAACGGCTAAATTTGATGTAAACTCCTTAGTGGACCACATTTTTACCCAAAAAGCCACCGCCGAATTTATCTGCCGTAAGCTCTATAAAGAATTTGTTTTCTATAAACCGAACGAAGCTTTTGTCCTTCAAATGGCCGCTGTTCTGAGGTCCAATAACTACGAAATCAAGCCACTGCTGAAGTTTCTATTTACCTCCGATGAATTTTATTCAGCAGCCTACATCGGCAGCAAAATTAAAAATCCTACGGAATTAATGGTGGGAGCGTCAAAGCTCTTAGAATTACCTTCGCCTGACTACATCAATATGTATGAGATGTCGAAAGTCCTTCAAATGCAATTATTCCAGCCACCTGATGTAGCGGGTTGGCCAGGTCAGCGAGAATGGATTTCTTCGACCACCTATTCTTATCGGGGGGGATTTTCGGATTCTTTAATCACCGGTAAACGCTATAATGGCGTAGCGGTAACGGGTAAACTATTTGCCCTAACCTATGCCCAAAGCTTTACTAATTCAGAAAAGGCAGTAGAATTCGTGGATGACGTTTGCCTTTTATTTTTGGCCTTTCCTCCCACCGTAAAAAAGAAGGCCTTTCTCTTAGAAACCTTGTTAGCTGGAACAATCGTGAAGAATTATTCCACTTATTCACCCGGTGCGAATGTGAATTTGCAGCAATTTTTTAAGGCAGTGATGCGCTTACCTGAATTTCAACTCTGTTAATCATGAAAAAAGACCTATCAAGAGCTGAATTTTTGCGAAGAATGGCACTGCTTTCGGGTGGTGTTGGAATTGGTATTTCGGGTATTCCAGGACAGGCCTATGCGCAATTGCCAGCTGGTTTAGCGGCCTCTGTTCCCTCAGGAAACGTGGTCGTTATCATTCAATTATCTGGCGGGAACGATGGCTTAAATACGGTTATTCCAGCTGAAAATGACACTTATTTTTCTAAGCGACCTGATATCGCCATTAAAAAAGCCGATGCCTTAGCCTTGAAAAATGGGATGTATTTGCATCCTTCCATGACCGCTATCAAGTCCTTATATGATCAGGGGAATGTAGCTATTGTCCAAAACGTTGGCTACGCAAACCCCAATCGTTCTCATTTCCGTGCCACGGATATTTGGAATACGGGCTCGGATGCAAACGTAGTATGGGAAGAGGGTTGGGCTGCTCGTTATTTGGCAGAAAAATACCCATCTTATCCTATTGCCATGCCATCGCAACCAATGGCCATCCAATTAGGCTCTGTCGAATCCTTATTGTTTCAGTCAGATGTAGGCCGTTTCGGTACTGTTTTCGAAGACCCCAATCTCTTCTACCAATTAGTTTCCGGCACCTTGACGGATGATGAAATTCCTCCCGCTACACTTGCCGGGGATGAATTAGCGTTTTTAAAGCAAATATCCAGTACCTCCTTGCAATATTCTACCATTATTCGGGACAAAGCCTTGAAAGGATTGAATTCTTTGACCTATCCCAATACTAATTTAGCAAGGCAATTAGGCATCGTGGCAAAATTAATCACCGGAGGCCTAGAAACGCCTGTCTATTTATGCACGATAGGTGGATTCGACACCCATGCGAATCAATTAAACCAGCATGCGAATCTATGGAAGCAAATATCGGATGCAGTTTCAGCCTTTCAGAAAGATCTCAAAACCCAAAATAAAGCCGATAAAGTTACCTTACTGACTTTCTCTGAATTCGGTCGTCGCGTAAATCAAAACGGAACCACCGGCACGGATCATGGAACTGCGGCACCGATGTTCGTTATAGGGAATACGGTTCGAGGGGGACTAGTAGGCGAGAATCCAAATTTGATTGACGTAGACAGCAATGGAGATATTAAGGCTAAATTCGATTACCGCCAAGTATATTCAACGGTATTATCTGATCACTTAGGTTTATCAGCCGCCAGTACTACTGCCATCTTTAAGAAATCCTTTGATCGCTTGCCACTATTCATTAATTCTCCACTGATTGAAGAGGCTGGAGTGAAAATGATATTGATGGATCCAGCTCCTAATCCAGCCTCTGGACAGGTTCGCATTCAATTTGCTGTTTTCGTATCTATGCGAGTGGAGCTAGCTTTATTTGATATGCAAGGCCAAAAACTCGGTCTAATTTTTGAAGGTGACTTAGCCAATGGAACGTATACTTACCCGGTAGATATAGCACAAATGCCGTCCGGTACTTACCTTTTTAGTTTAGCTGCATCAACGGGTCAAAGAATTACCAAACGATTAATCATCGCAAATTAGATTCTTTGTTTATATTTGTAGATTGATGAAAAAGAACCTCTATTTCTTGCTTTTATTAACGCTCTTTAGCTTGTCAGCAAGCGCACAGCGTTGGTCCTATGGTGCTGGCTTAGGCGGTTCCTTATACCATGGTACTTGGGCAAATTGGCATACTTTGCCTAATAACAAAGAGTTTGCGATGACGCGGCCTGCCCTAAATCTACAAGCGCGTTATCAGAATAACCCCACGTTTGCTTACAGGCTTCAGGCGGTGATGACTGATTTGCGTGGAGGGACTGGAAATCGTGTTTCCCCTGTAACGGCGGGACTTCCTGTGACGAATTTTGCGACATCGATTTTTGGATTAGATGCGTTAGTAGAATATAATTTCTTGAATTACCAAAACTCCGTAAAACGGGTGAACAACTGGACTCCCTATTTCTATATAGGTGCTTCTACTGTATTTGCTAAAGTGTCAGGAACGCAAGATGCCGTAGCTTTTAAGACCAATACGAAGATGAGTTATGCGCTCCCTTTCGGAATCGGTTTTAAATACCAATTGTCACCTAGTTGGGGTGTTCAATGGGATTTAGGGGCTAGAAAGACGTTTACAGACGCGTTAGATCGACCTTTGTCTGAAGGAGAAGCGTCCTTTAATTTAACCAAAGGAGATCAATATTTGAATTCATCCATAACGGTCACTTACACGATTCAATCTGTTTTTTGTCCTACCTATTAACAAGTTTTAATTGGATAGAGTGGTCAATATGACTACATTTGCCATCTTGTTACATGCAAATCCTTGATTTAAATTGAAAGAAATAATTGATCTACGTAATGTTCCTGTACACATCGCCGTTATTATGGATGGTAATGGTCGATGGGCAAATCAACAAGGGATCATGGACCGCGTTTTTGGACATCGTTCTGCTTTAAAGGCAGTTCGTGAAACAATCGAAGGATGTGGCGAATTAGGAGTTAAGTTTTTAACGCTTTATGCCTTTTCTACTGAGAATTGGAATCGTCCTAAGGCGGAAGTGAGCGCCTTAATGAGTCTATTAGTCTCTGCGATTAAAGATGAATTACCTGGCATGATTGAGAAAGATATTCGCCTAAAAGCGATCGGGGATTTAAATAAATTACCGACATCTTCTAGGGTAGAATTAGAGAAAGCAATGGCGAAAACAGCAAATAATAAGGGTTTAACCTTGAATTTAGCGCTTTCGTATTCTGGGAAATGGGATTTAGTTCAAGCGACCCAGCAGATTGCTGAAAAAGTAAAAAGTGGAGAATTAAATATTGAATCGATAGATTCAAATACCATACAATCCTATTTGTCTACGGCAGAAATGCCTGATCCAGATTTGATGATTAGAACCGGTGGAGATCACCGGATTAGTAATTTTATGCTGTGGCAATTAGCCTATGCAGAATTGTATATTTTTGAAGATTTGTTTTGGCCTGACTTTAGAAAAGAACATCTAAAGGAGGCAATTATAGACTTTCAAATCCGTGAAAGACGTTTTGGAAAGATAAGTGAACAATTAAATTAAGGGCTGAAGCCCCCGTATGAAAAAATCAATTGCCACCCGATTAATGAATAAAATTAGCCTCTTTTTAGGACTACTGATTTTTATCTTTGGAGCTTATTCTGCTTCTGCCCAAATTTTGGGTGGAGTGCGTTCTATCAGCTCTTCGCTTCCGGAAACGAGCTTTTCGTATGCAGATCCTAAGGAATATTCCATCGCCGATATACAGGTTACAGGTTCTCAGTTTTATGATGGAACTTCCATGATCAATATCTCGGGTTTACAGGTAGGGGATAAAATTAAAGTGCCTGGTGATGCCATTGGAGCGGCGATTCGCAAAATCATGAATCAAGGTATCTTAGATGAGGTCCTAATTTATGCTACGAAGTCAGAGGAAGGAAAAATTTGGTTAGTGATTGAATTAAAAGAGCGACCTCGTTTGGCCTCGATTCAATATACGGGTATCAGAAAAGGCGAGCAAGAGGCGTTGAATGAAAAAATGAAGACGTATAAAGGTAAGATCATCACAGAAACACTTCGTAAAAATCTAGAGCTTACCATTCGCAAATACTACCAGGAAAAGGGTCGTTTAAACGCGAAGACTAAATCGACGATTAAGACAGATTCGCTTCGGGGGAATAATGCCATATTACAAATAGTGGTGGATAAAGGGGAGAAGGTAAAGGTGAATAAAATTGTCTTGAATGGTATTGATGAAAAATACCGATCGTTGATTTTAAGAAAGATTAAGAATACGAAGCAGATCCGTTTTGGACGCGTTTTCAAGCCCTCTAAATTCGTTCCTAAGAAGTGGGATGAAGATAAGCAGAAACTGTTAGAGGCGATGAATAAATTAGGCTACCGCGATTTCCAACTGAAGTCTGACTCCGTGGCTAATTTTAATAATGAATCGATTAATCTGGTATTAAACATCGTTCAAGGTGCTAAATACTATTATAGAAGCATTCGCTTTGAAGGAAATTACATTTATCCAGATTCCTTATTACGGGATGTGTTAGGTGTAAAGAAAGGCGATGTGTATAATACGGAGGAGTTAGATAAGAAAATGAATTCAAATCCTGGCGAGGACTTAAGTTCGGTCTACATGGATAATGGGTATTTATACTACCACGCAGAACCAGTGGAAACAGCCATCGAAGGCGATTCAATAGACTTAACTATTCGTATCTCGGAAGGTAAGCAGGCAACGATTAATAAAGTGACTTTAAATGGTAACACGAAAACATCCGATCACGTGGTGATGCGGGAGATTCGTACTTTACCAGGTCAAAAGTTTAATAAATCAGCCATCATTCGTACGGTGCGCGAGCTTTCAACTATCGGATATTTTAACCCGGAAAAAATTAGCCCTAACCCGATTCCTCGTCCTGATGGAACAGTAGACATTGAATATAATGTAGAGGAAAAAGCATCGGATCAAATCGAGCTTTCCGGAGGTTGGGGAGGTTATATCGGCTTCGTAGGTACTTTAGGGGTTGTATTTAATAACTTCTCTGCGAAGAACATATTTAACACGAAATCTTACCATCCATTGCCTGCAGGAGATGGCCAAAAGCTAGCCATTCGTTTTCAAGCAAACGGTGCTTCTTTTCAAAATTATAGCTTAACATTTACAGAGCCATGGTTAGGAGGTAAAAAGCCTAACTCCTTCTCTATAGCGTTAAACAGTAGTATTTCTTACCCGTATAAATTTCGTCAAACGGGATACAATAATTTCGGTGGCGGTGGCCTAGGTGGCAGTGGTTTCGGTGGTGGCGGTTTCGGTGGTTATGGTGGTGGTTTTGGTGGCTATGGTGGAGGTTACGGTGGTATGAATAATTACTCTGTGCCTGATTCCTTAGTAGATGCCCACTTTAATGTGACTAGTTTGTCTTTAAGTTTAGGAAAAAGATTAAAATGGCCAGATGATTATTTCTCGCTAAGCCATTCGATTTCTTTCTCTCGCTTCGACGTGGATCGCTATTATACTTGGGCTTACCCACAAGGAATTTCTACATCTGTCACCTTTATGACGAACTTCTCTAGAAATAGTATTGATAATCCTACTTTCCCGCGTTCTGGATCTAGCTTTTCTCTTTCAGGCACGTTGACACCTCCCTTCACTCTTTTAGGTTTGAATAAAGATAATCTTTTAATCGAGTACCATAAGTGGATGATGGACGCAAGTTGGTTTAGTCCTTTAGTAGGTAAGCTTATCTTACATACGCGCGCTCACTTAGGATTCCTAGGATCTTATGGAGGCAAAGAGACGACTCGATTTGAACGATTCGACTTAGGAGGTTCTGGTATGGTACAAGGATTCTCCTTTAACCGTGATATCGTCGGTTTAAGAGGTTATAAAGACCGTGTGATTGGACCGTCAGGTTCTTATGGTAATGGTGGTGTGGCGTATAACAAATTCGTGATGGAAGTTCGTTACCCAGTTTCCTTGAATCCGTCAGCTACCATCTTCATATTAGGTTTTGCTGAGGGAGGAAATAACTTTTCGTCATTAAATGAATACAATCCATTTAACTTGTATAAATCGGCAGGTTTAGGAGCGCGTATCTTTATGCCAGCCTTTGGAATGATTGGAATTGATTATGGAATGGGCTTTGATAAGCCACGTCCGGGAGATACTGATTTTGGACGTCAAGCATTTACCTTCTCGATCGGCCAACAACTTAGATAAGTGCGATGCGTTTTTGGATGACATTTCTCGTGTTTCTGTTTTTTGCAAGTGCTTCATTTGCGCAAAAATTCGGTTATGTGGATACGGAATTCATTACATCTAAGATGCCGGATTATGCCAAAGTCCAGCAGCAGATAGACCAGAATACAAAGACTTGGTTAGCAGAGGTAGATAAGAAAAAAACGGAACTAGATAAACTTGAGAAAGAATTTAAACTCGAAGAGCTTTTATTAACGGAGGATCTAAAGCAACAGCGTTTAGCTGCGATTCAAGCAAAGAACAAAGAAGCAAAGGCTTTTGAGAATCAAGTTTTTGGTGCAGAAGGCGAGTTGTTCAAGTTAAAGCAAGCTGCGTTTAAGTCTATATTAGACCAAATAGCAAAGGCGATTGAAAAAGTTGTTCGAGCAAAACGTTTGGATTTTATCTTTGATAAGGCGAATGATGGCTTAGTCTTGTTGTATACGAATCCAGTTCACGACTATTCTGACTATGTTTTAGAAGAGCTTGGATTAGAGTTAGACCCTAATTTGGTAGAAAAAGCAAAGAAAGAGGAGGCACAAGAGCCGAAAAGTCCTAAAAAGAATTAATTTTACCCTAAATAATACAGAGAACACAAACAAATTATTAATACTCATGAAAAACAAGTTTATTTTGGCCGCAGGCCTACTTTTCGGATTAGTTGCTTTGCCTGCTACGGCTCAAGTAAAAATCGGATTCATCTACCAAGAGAAAATTTATAGCCAAATGCCAGAGGCTAAGCAAGTAGAGGAAGATTTGAAAAATACAGAGAAGCAATACCAAACATTGATTCAAGCGAAAATTAAAGATTTTCAAGATAAAGCAGCTGTCTATGAGAAAATGCCAGCTAACACGTCTGATATCATCAAACAAGATAAAGAGAAGGAATTGCAGAACTTGCAAACTTCGATTCAAGAGTTCCAACAAAATGCGCAGACTTCTATCCAAAAGAAGCAAGCTCAATTGTTACAACCTATCGTAAAGAAAATTGAAGAAAACATGCACGTAGTAGCTAAAGAGAATGCGTATACATTCGTTTTTAACAACTATGAGCCAGGAACAGGTGCTAATCCAGTGGTATTGCACTTCCCTGAAGAGGCAGATATTTCTGACTTAGTATTAAAGAAAATGGGAATTACTCCTCGCCCTGCAGGTGCACCAGCTCCAGCAGCAGCGACTCCAGCAGCGCCAGCAGCAAAGCCAGCAGCTCCTAAAAAGTAATTCTTTTAAAAGTATAGAGGGAAGCCTGATCGGAAACGTTCAGGCTTTTTTTATTGTTCCTTTGTGAGGAATTTATTCTGGAACAATAATATAGACATCACGCCACAAAATATGGCGGCATCCGCGAAATTAAAGATGGGTGTTGAATAATACGATCCGCCCCATAAAGGAATCCAAGTAGGCAAAGTTCCTTCATAGAAATCAGCAAAAAACATATCAATTACTTGGCCATGAAACCATTGCATGGGTGCTCCAGCGGGTGAATTATTAAACCAAACTCCGTAAAAAACAGAGTCAATCAAATTGCCAATCGCCCCACCTAAAATCAAGGCCACCGACACTAAAAGACCCTTGGGGCTATTTTTAAACGTTAAAGAATGCAAGTAATACCCGAGGCCGAACATAGCAAAAATTCGGAAAGTAGTGAGGATTAATTTCCCCCAAATTGATCCAATTTGAATCCCAAAAGCCATACCCGGGTTCAGCGTATAATGTAATTTAAAGAAGTCGCCGATAAGGGGAATTTGGCCAAAATAACCTGGCTCCATCCACGTGTGAACCCCAATTTTAATCCCTTGATCCAAGGCAATAATGAAGGCACTTAATAAGAAATAGCGGTAGTTTTTCATGCGTTGTTTCGGCGGTTTACTTCTTTTTGTAGCAAGGCAAATTCACGAGAGGTTTGTCCAGCAATGGAGCTATTCTCCTCTGCACGTCTGAAAAGATAGGGCATGACGGTATCCACAGGTCCATAAGGCACATATTTTGCCACATTATATCCCGATGCTGCTAAATTATAGGAGATGTTATCTGACATGCCTAATAGCTGAGCAAAATAAATATGGGGATGATTTTGTGCAATTTGAAGCGCATTCATCGCATAACAAAGTCGTAAACAGCTCGCTTCATTATGCGTTCCCATACAAAAATGTACGTGGTCTAGGTGCTTTAAACACAATTCCACCCCTAAATCATAATCTTTATCGGTATCTTCTTTGCACACATGTAGAGGTTCAGAATACTCCTCTTCATGGGCCTTTTGACGTTCTTTTTCTAAATATGCTCCTCGAACTAATTTCACTCCTAATAAGTAGTTGTTTTCCTTAGCCGCCGCAATCGCTTCTTGTAAGTTTGCCAGCATGTCATGGCGGTACATTTGGAAAGTATTGTAGATGATGGCCGTTTTTTGATTGTACTTTGCCATCATTTCATACGTCAATCGGTCGATCGTCGTTTGAATCCAACTTTCCTCTGCATCGATAAAAAGCCGAACATTTAAGTCATACGCTAATTGGCATATTTCCCCAAATAACTCCTTACTATGATCAAAATTCTCCTGATCCTCTTCCGATAATCCGGCTTCAGTTTGTGCTATTTCCAAAAACTCTGCCTTAAAGATCCCCGTCACTTTGAATACAGCAAAAGGAATGGCTGGATTTTCAGCTGATTTTCGGATCGTTTTGAGGATTTCCTCTTTCGTTTTTTGGAATGATTTTTCGCTTTCTTCCCCTTCTACTGAGTAATCCAAAATGGTGCCAATTTTTGCTTTTTCAAGTTCCTGAATCGTTGATTCACAGCCATCTATGGTTTCTCCCCCACAAAATTGGGCGAAAATCGTGCTTTTTATGACTTTTTTGATGGGAAAATGCAGGAAAAGGAACAATTTGATAAAAAAAGTACCTAAATTTACAAGCCAATTTTGATTCATTGTGGCGAAAATCCAATAGGACTTCTTCAACTGAAAATTGTTTTTTGATGCGAATGCTATCTTAGTATCCTCAAACGATAAATTGGATGAGGTTGATGTCATGGTTTTTTTTGTCATTGGGGCGAAAATTGATGCAAATATAATTGAATTATTTTTGGTTGCTTAAGAAATAAATAAACAAATAAATCGAAGGGTGTAAACCCTTGTTAACCGTCAGATTATTATGAATGCCAATTTAGACATTGTACCGATGCAAGACTGGATTCAGACGAACGGAAAACCCCTAATTATCGCGGGTCCCTGTTCAGCTGAGACAGAAGAGCAAGTATTAGAAACAGCTCGCCGTATTAAAGCGGAGGGTTATGCTCACATCATGCGAGCAGGTGTTTGGAAACCTCGTACACGTCCAGGCAGTTTTGAAGGGATGGGAGAACCAGCTTTAAAGTGGTTAGTAGAAGCGAAGAAAGAAACAGGATTACCTTTAGCGATTGAAGTAGCTACTCCAGAGCACGTTGAATTAGCCTTGAAATATGGCGTTGATGTTTTGTGGATTGGTGCTCGTACTACGGTTAACCCATTTAACGTACAAGATTTAGCGGATTCTTTGAAAGGAGTAGACGTTCCTGTTTTAGTTAAGAATCCAGTGAATCCAGACTTAGCTCTTTGGGTAGGTGCTTTCGAGCGTCTTCAAGGATCAGGTATCAAGAAATTAGGAGCGATCCACCGTGGTTTCTCTAACGCACAAGAAACAAAGTACCGTAACTCACCTATGTGGGCGATGGCAGTTGAATTAAAGCGTTTGTTCCCTCAAATGCCTTTGATCGGTGACCCATCTCACATGGCTGGAAAGCGTGAATTATTGATGGAATTATCTCAACGTATTTTGGATTTGAATTACGATGGTATGATCATCGAAACTCACCGCGATCCAGATGCTGCATGGTCAGATGCCTCACAACAAGTAACTCCTGAGAAATTAGGTGAAATGTTACGCGATTTAGAAGTTCGTAATGCGAACTACGGCGCTGACTTCTCTGATGAATTAGCGAGCCTTCGCGAGAAAATTGATAACATCGATCGTGAAATATTAGAAGTTCTTGCGGCACGTATGTCAGTAGTGGAGAAATTAGGCGAATACAAGCGCGATAATAACGTAGCGGTATTGCAATTAGATCGTTGGAAGCAATTGCATAATGATCGGGCTAATCAGGCCAAAGGCTTAGCTTTATATCCTGAGTTCGTCGAAGAACTATTCAAATTAGTTCACTTAGAATCGATCCGTAAGCAAACGGAGGTGATGAATAATGCAGCGGTTTAATCGCGACTTATTCGACTAAATAAAAAAGGGCCTAGAAGGGGCCCTTTTTTATTTTTAAGCATTCTTATTTTAAAGCATAGAGCACAAAGAATAAAGCATAGAGATGGTATCGCCTCCGGCGATGAATTCGTGAAGGATTTTTCTGAAATTCATCCGCGAAGCGGATTCAAACTTTATTCTTTGTGCTTTATGCTTTAAGAAGTCGCGACTAGCGACTGATCTTATACCCCGCCCACACAATCAGCCCCATACCGATCAGCGTTATGATATGGGGGAATCCATGGCCTAAAACCACCTCGATGATAATCGAGAAAATAACGGCGCTATTTCCCACGACACCTACCACACTTGCTTTTTCATTTAATAGTGCCTGGGTAGTGAAGTATTGAACTCCTAGGGCTAATAGTCCCATGATGAGTGCTGCTAACCATTCCGCGATGGAAGGTTGCACCCAAACACCGGTGACAAAACTATTTTCAAATCCACCCAAAGTCCCCGTAAGCAAAGAGATGGTCGAAGCGATTAATCCTGCCCCCATGAAGGAAATGACTACCCAGCGGGAGTCATAGTATTTCTGAGCCTCTTTGATGGCTAAATAGCCTAGGGCGGTTCCAATGGCATAAATAATACCGGTGCTATGGTGCCAAATCGATCCGCCGCTTCCGGGCTGAAAAATCAATAAAATGCCGAAAAAGCCGATGAGTAGAAATAAAACCTGTTTGCTGGATAAACCTTCGTTTGGTAATAAGAAAAAACTAAAGACCGCGATAAAGAGCGGGAAGGCCTGCCCGTAGGTGTTTGTTAAGGATAAACCTAAATGCTCTAGGGTAAAAAAGAGGCAATACAGGGTGAATGCGCCCAATAGGCCGCGCAAAATGATGAAATAGAGCTTGCCGCCTACTTGAACGGCGGGCTTGCGGTAAAGACTAATAAATAGAAAGGGTAAACCTACGGCACTGCGGAAAAATACGAGCTGAATGGAGTTAAACGTGTGGCTCATTTCTTTCGCGATCGCGGACATGATTGCGAAGCAAAGAGAGGAAAGCAACATGAAAAAGACACCCTTGTTAGAGTAAATTCGTTTCAGCATGATTTTCAAACAAAGCAAGCCAGGATTTCGATGATTAGCTCAAATTTTGGTAACTTGCATTTCATTTCAAAGGTATGACAAAAAAAATAATTTTATCCCCTGAAGCACCCGCTCCGATCGGTCCTTATTCTCAGGCAGTTGAGGTGAATAACACCCTTTATGTATCCGGACAGATTGCTTTATCCGTTTTTGATGCAGGTGGAACCATTGAAGAGGAGACGAATCAAGTGATGTTGAATTTACAACATATATTGACGGCGGCTGGGTATAGTTTTGATCAGGTAGTGAAATGTTCCATTTTCGTGAAGGATATGAATCTTTTCAGCCAAATAAATGAAGTTTACGGTCGTTTTTTTGTCTCAAATCCTCCAGCCAGGGAAACCGTGGAGGTCGCTCGCCTGCCTAAAGATGTGCGAGTTGAAATTTCCTGTATTGCCTATAAATAAGATAAAATGTCTAATTCAGTACGTGTTCGATTTGCACCCAGTCCTACGGGAGCGCTCCACATTGGAGGGGTAAGAACCGCTTTATATAATTACCTGTTTGCCCGCAAAATGGGCGGTAAATTTTTGTTACGAATCGAAGATACCGATCAGGCGCGCTTTGTGCTCGGTGCGGAGCAATATATTATTGATAGCCTAGCTTGGTTAGGTATCAGCCCAGATGAGGGTGTAGGCGTGGGAGGTCCACATGAGCCTTACCGCCAAAGCGAGCGCAAAGTACTATACAAAGCCTATGCAGATCAATTACTAGCAGAAGGAAAAGCTTATTACGCCTTTGACACATCGGAAGATTTAGACGCGATGCGTACCAGTTTTGAAAGCCAAGGTTCTGCTTTTCAATACAATTCCTTAACGCGTGTTAAGTTAAAAAATTCAATTGCTTTAGCTCAGGCCGAAGTGGATCAATTAATCGCAGATGGAACTCCCTATGTTATTCGCTTGAAAGTTCCAACGAAAGGCGAGGTTCGCTTCCAAGACAGCATTCGTGATTGGGTACACGTTCATACATCCAGCATCGACGATAAGGTCTTGATGAAATCCGATGGAATGCCTACCTACCACTTAGCGAATGTGGTGGATGATCACATTATGGAAATTACCCACGTTATTCGTGGGGAGGAATGGTTGCCTTCGGCTCCATTGCATATTTTATTATATCAGGCTTTTGGTTGGAAAGCCCCTCAGTTCGCGCATTTACCTCTTTTATTAAAGCCAGAAGGCAATGGTAAATTATCGAAGCGCGACGCGGATTTAGGTGGTTTCCCAGTTTTTCCTATGGAATGGACAGATCCGGCTACGGGTGTGGTTTCGAAAGGATTTAAGCAAGAAGGTTATTTGAAGGAAGCTACCTTGAATTTCTTAGCCTTTTTAGGTTGGAATCCAGGTACGGAACAAGAGATGTTTAGCTTGACAGAATTAACGGAGGCATTCTCTTTAGAGCGTATTAATAAAGCCGGGGCGAAGTTCGATGTGAAAAAAGCCCAATGGTTTAATGAGCAATATTTGAAATTACAGGATCCGGTGGCTTTGGCGAAGGATTATTTACCTTCTTTACCAGCTGATCAAGGACTTTCTTTTGTTCACTTGTTTTTAGATCGCATCACTTTTCCGCAAGAATTAGCGGCTAAGGTGGCTGAATTTCAATCACACCCAGCGGTTTACGAAGAGGCTGTTTTAGCTTCTAAATGGAATGTGGATGCAGCCAGTGGATTGAAATTTATTTTACAGGCTTTGCCAGCGGTGAATGCTTGGGAACCAGAAAACATTAAGCAGGCCATTCATGACGTTTTAGAAACGAATGGAATAAAAATGGGTAAGGTGATGCAAATTTTGCGCGTGGCGCTAAGTGGCAATGGAGCGGGTCCAGATTTAATGATTTCCATGCAATTATGGGGAAAATCGGAGGTGATCGAGCGATTGAAATTAGCTTTAACTAAATTTCCCACCGTTTAAAATAGATCATGGCGAAGAAGGAGAAAAAGAAGGAATTGCCTAAAGTGCATCCGGAATTAGCGGGCTTTGAGATGAATATAGATTCATTAGGCCAAATCACCTCCAGCCTCGATCGCGATCGATTAAATGAGTTTTTGGACAAGCATATGCCTGAGGATAAAAAATTAAAGCCAAAAGAAAATGAAGGTTAGTCAAGAGGATGTCAAGAAAGTGGCGCATTTAGCCCGATTAGACATCGCTGAATCACAAATAGAACAGATGCAAGATTCCATTAACAAAGTGTTAGTTTGGATGGAGGCATTGAACGCAGTGGATACGTCTGCTGTGGAACCTTTAGTACATATGACCTCAGCCTTGAATAACTTCAGAGAAGATGAGGCAAAAATTACCTTAGATCGCGCAAAAGCGCTTGCCTTAGGTCCAGATACGAATGAGACCTATTTTAAAGTGCCGCAAGTGATTGAGTAAGTAATGGAATAATTAGCCGATATAGAATTCTATCGCCTTTTTCATCTCGGATTTACTAACCGGAATATCGTAGCCACAATCCCCAATACCTGTTAACAAGGAGAATCTCACTTCCCCACCTTTGTTCTTTTTATCTTGAAGTGTCAAAGCAATGATGGCAGGAATCTCCGAAGCCTTCAAAGTTACTTTCCCATAAGTCTCAAACAAATACACTTCGATATCCCCTAATTCATCAGCGCTAATTAATCCACGTTGAAAAGCTAGGAAAGCCTCCATGATCATTCCGACCGCGATCGCTTCTCCATGTAAAATCTTGCGTTTGCCTTGATCTAATAAGAATGTTTCCACGGCATGCCCAAAAGTATGTCCCCAATTTAGGATTTTGCGTAATCCTTTTTCAGTCGGATCCTCTGCCACTACGGCTTTCTTGATTTCGACGGAATGCTCAATTAGCCCCGCAAAGTCAACCTGTGCAAAATCCATATGACTAATTTGCTCCCATTTCTCCGCATCGCGAATTAGGCAATGCTTGATGATTTCTGCGTAGCCGGAGAGCTTTTGAGCTGGGGCTAAAGTTTGAATGAAATCGGGATCAATTAAAACGGTTTTGGGTAGATTAAATACCCCAATATGGTTCTTTAAGCCTTGAAAATCTACGCCTAATTTCCCTCCTACACTCGCATCCACCTGAGCCAAAAGCGTGGTAGGCACCTGAATGAAATCAATTCCTCTCTTATAAGTGGACGCACAAAACCCACCCAAATCCCCAATCACCCCGCCGCCCAGATTAATCAAAAGGCCATGGCGATCCATATTTGCCTTCGTCATCGCTTCCCACACCTTTTCACAAGTGCCCAAATGCTTATTATTCTCCCCTGATTTTATCTGAATCTTGATAAATCCGGAGGGTAAATAAGCTTGAATTAAGGGAAGGCAATGCTTCGAAGTTTGCTCGTCGACTAAAACCGCTATTTGCAAATAGGAATTTTCGCTTAAAAAAGCAGGCAAAGATTTTGAAATAGAAGCGATTTCGACTGACATAGGATTTTTTTCTTCAATGGATTCCTCAAAATTACCATGATTTTGTGAAAATGGACTATTTTTTGCCTAATTTTGTGAAGCTTGTTAATCCCACAAGATTTACATTTTTTATGAGAGAGATTCAGTATAGAGAAGCCTTACGTGAGGCGATGAATGAGGAAATGCGACGTGATGCATCCGTTTTTTTAATGGGTGAGGAAGTAGCAGAATACAACGGTGCCTACAAAGTTTCACAAGGAATGTTAGATGAATTCGGTCCTGAGCGCGTAATTGATACGCCGATTGCTGAATTAGGTTTTGGTGGTATTGCCGTAGGCGCATCAGCGAATGGTCTTCGTCCCATTGTTGAATTTATGACTTTTAATTTCTCTTTAGTTGCGATTGATCAAATTATCAACTCAGCATCTAAATTGATGTCTATGTCCGGTGGACAATATTTTTGCCCTATCGTCTTCCGTGGTCCTACGGGAAATGCAGGTCAATTATCTTCACAACACTCGTCTAACTTCGAGAACTGGTTTGCGAACACTCCCGGTTTAAAAGTGGTGGTTCCTTCGAATCCAGCAGATGCGAAAGGTTTACTTAAATCAGCGATTCGTGATAACGATCCGGTGATCTTTATGGAATCTGAGGTGATGTATGGTGACAAAGGTTTAGTACCTGATGGAGAATACTTAATCCCTATTGGTAAGGCAAATATCGTGAAGCCAGGTTCTACGGTGACGATTGTTACCTTTGGTAAAATGCTTTCGCGTGTGGTTATGCCTGCAGTAGAGGAATTAGAGAAACAAGGAATCTCTTGCGAAGTAATCGATTTACGTTCGGTTCGTCCGATTGATTATATCACAGTGGTTGAATCTGTTAAGAAAACAAATCGTTGTGTTGTAGTGGAGGAAGCGAATCCTTTATCTGCGATTTCATCTGAAATTGCGTACCACTTACAGCGTTGGGCATTTGATTATTTAGATGCGCCCGTGGTTCGTGTAAACTCACGTGACTTACCACTTCCGTATGCGCCTACTTTGATCGAAGAAATTCTTCCTAGCATCGAGCGTACGATCCAAGCGGTTAAAACAGTGACTTATAAGAAGTAGTTCTTAATTGCATAAAAAAAAGCCGGAGCTTCGTGAGAGGGTCCGGCTTTTTTATGCAGTAGTCAGTAGACAGTGGTCGGTAATCACTCCATTGTCTCTTCTCTTTACTCTTTACTCTCTTCTCTCTACTCTATAATCTACTATATACTGACTACTGATTACTGTCTACTGTTTACTGTCTACTGTTTACAGTACGTAGATAAATCTCGACCCATCCACATCCACACCCTCTAACTTGATGCGTCCTTTTCTAGATTCCAAAGCTTCAACCGCCTCCTTAGGAGTGTTGATTACTTTATCATTGATCTTCGTGATGACGGAACCTTTTGCAAGACCATACATTTCTAAACGACCGTCAGGCAATATTTCAGCGATTTTTACACCTGAGCTTACGCCAAACTTCTTCAATTCAGCCGGAGTTAGGCTCGCGAATTTCGCACCTAAGAACTCTGATTTAGCTGATTCTGGAGAATTGTCGCCTTTCACTATTTCGGTATTACCGTCCTTGTTCTTCAAGGTTACTTTGAATTCCTTCAAAGCCCCATCGCGATTAACTGTTACTTGAAGTGGCTCACCTGGGCGTTTTCTGCTGACGATTTCCATCAGTTTTGCAGATGATTTAGTCTCTACGCCATCGATTTTAACAATCACGTCGTTAATCTTGATGCCAGCATCTTTTGCTGCTGAATTCTCTGAGAAACCTCCCACATAAACACCTGCGCTTGTCTTTAAGTCTTTTTCGTCGGCTAATTTGGCATTCACCTCTGAGATTTGAACTCCTAAGAATCCGCGTTGTACGTTACCGTATTTGATTAAATCACCAGATACTTTCTTCACAATGCTCACTGGCACGGCGAAAGAGTAGCCGGCAAACTGTCCTGTGCGAGAGTAGATGGCCGTATTGATACCGATTAATTCTCCTTTTAAGTTCACCAAAGCTCCACCTGAGTTACCTGGGTTTACCGCTGCATCGGTTTGGATGAATGATTCCAATGGATTCATGTCTGGGCTATCGCGGTCGATAATGTTTTGACGACCTTTGGCAGAAATAATACCCGCTGTGACAGTCGACTCTAAATTAAATGGATTGCCCACGGCTAATACCCATTCGCCTACGCGAATGCCGTCGGAATCGCCAAAAGTCAAGAAAGGTAAATTAGTTTCTTTGATTTGTATCACGGCTAAGTCAGACGAAGGATCCGTAGAAATAACTTTCGCCTTGTATTCTCTTTTGTCATTTAATATAACCAACACCTCTGACGCATCAGCGACTACGTGGTTATTCGTAACTATATAGCCATCAGCAGAGATAATAACTCCGGAGCCTGATGCTTCTTGTGGTTGTTGCTGTTGTCTGCGACCGCCACCGCCACCGAATGGATCCCCACCAAAGAAATCATCGAATGGACTGGAGTATTGTTGTTGTCTTTGGCGCGTTTCCATCTTTGTCTTAATGTGAACCACGGCTGGAGTTGATTTTTCTGCAGCATACGTGAATTCACCTGGATTGCCTGGTACGTTTTGATTTGAAACGGTGGATGTGAAGGCAGATGGTGCATCCGAAATTCCGGATGAACTACCTAAATTAAATAGCGAATAGGCGCCTAAAGTGACTCCACTGGACATTAATGCAATGATTGCATACGACTTGAGCTGATTATTCATTTCCATTTGGCATTAGTATATTTAAAATTTGTACTGCGAATTTAATCGAAAATTAGGCTTGAACAACCTCATTAACAAGTTTTAAGAGTTTTAAATCCCAAAGGAAATGGCTAATTTTGTGCTTCATACGTAAAAACACGTCCAAATGATTTTAAGTGAGCAAGAATTATTAAGGAGACAGAAGCGCCAAGAATTGCTGGCGATGGGAATTGATCCTTATCCTGCACAGGAATACCCGGTGAATGTTTATTCTGATCAGATTTTGGCAGAATTTAAACCTGAGTCTGGTGATTTCCAGGAAGTCGTGTTAGCGGGTCGCTTAATGGGCTTTCGAATTATGGGAAACGCCTCATTTGCAGAACTTCAAGACGCGAATGGACGTATTCAATTATACTTCCGCCGGGACGATCTTTGTCCAGGTGAGGATAAGACCTTATATAATACGGTTTTCAAAAAGTTATTAGACATCGGTGACATTATCGGTGTGAAAGGATATGTGTTCACGACGCAAATGGGAGAAATTTCTGTGCACGTGCGTGAATTTACGCTATTGTCCAAAGCCTTAAAGCCGCTTCCTGTCGTTAAAGAAGCAGACGGCCAAACCTACGACGCCTTCTCTGACCCAGAAATGCGGTACAGACAACGTTATGTAGATTTAATTGTCAATCCATCCATAAAAGACATTTTTATCAAACGCGCGAAGATCATTTCTACGATGCGTACGATGTTCGACGAACGCGGCTGGTTAGAAGTGGAAACACCTATTTTGCAAGCCGTGCACGGTGGTGCCTCTGCTCGACCGTTCAAGACGCATCACAATACTTTAGATATGCCCCTTTATTTGCGTATCGCGAATGAATTATATCTAAAGCGTTTGATTGTAGGAGGTTTTGATGGAGTATATGAGTTCGGTAAAATGTTCCGTAATGAAGGAATGGACCGCACGCATAACCCAGAATTCACGTCATTAGAGTTCTACGTTGCTTATAAAGATTATAACTGGATGATGAACCTGACGGAGTTAATCATCGAAACGGTAGCATCTAGACTTCACGGTAAAACCAAAATCGCAGTAGGGGAGAATGAGATCGAATTCGCAGGCCCTTATCCTCGCTTAACAATCTCGGGTGCGATTTTACAGTATTCAGGTGTGGATGTAGATGCTTTGGGCGAAGATGAATTGCGCGCTAAATGTATCGAATTCGGAATGGACGTCGATAAAGGAATGGGGAAAGGAAAGTTGATCGACGAATTATTTGGAGAGAAAGTAGAGGCGAACTTAATTCAACCGACGTTTATCACGGATTATCCAGTGGAGATGTCTCCTTTAACGAAAAAGCACCGTTCGAAAGAAGGTTTAGTGGAGCGTTTTGAATTATTTGTGAATGGAAAAGAGATTGCCAATGCGTATTCGGAATTAAATGACCCTATCGATCAAAGGGAGCGTTTCGAGGATCAACTAGCACTAGCTGAACGTGGTGATGATGAGGCGATGGCCATGGATTACGATTTTATTCGTTCCTTAGAATATGCCATGCCACCTACTTCGGGTATAGGTATTGGTATAGATCGTTTAACGATGTTGATGACGAACCAGTCCTCTATACAAGAAGTTTTATTCTTCCCTCAAATGCGTGCCGAAGTAGTGAAGGAAGTAGATTCCGAATCGGCTTTTGCGGAGAGAGGTATATCGGAGGTTTGGATTCCCGCTTTACAAAAGATGGGCATCTTAACATTAGAAGCATTAGATGCGGCTAATCCGAATAAAGTATTTAATGATTTGGGAGGAATGCGGAAGAAATTGAAGATCGAGGCAGCGATGCCGACTAAAGATGAAGTGACAGCTTGGATTCAAGCGTAAGTTTACCTGATATGCATAAAAAAAGCCTTCCGTAAAGAAGGCTTTTTTTATTTCTCTTTAACTAGAGATCAATGTTGCAATTTTATAGGTAAACCTATATATATATTGTAAATAAAGATTTTCTCTAATCAAAAAAACGTAAGAAAATTAGATTTTCTTTACGTTGATAGCGTTTGCTCCACGCTTTCCATCAGTAACTTCGTAAGATACTGAATCATTTTCGCGGATAGTAACACCTGAAAGGCCAGTTACGTGTACGAAAATGTCTTCACCTGTTTGATCGTCAACAACGAATCCGAAACCTTTAGTCTCGTTGAAAAATTTTACTTTACCAGTTTGCATAAAAATAATGTTAAAAAAATTAAAACCATCCAGACGAAAGTCTTTCAAGCTCTCAAATGTAGAAAAAAAACAATTGCATGCAAGATTTTTTATATAAAAAAACGATTATTTTAAAATATAATATAAATATTCATATATTTTATATTATTATTTTAAGTATCTAAAATTTGCATACAAAATTGACTAAATTTGTATCACACAATCAGCACCCTATGGAAAAACTGAAATTTTTTGTTGAGAATCAGGCATTTGGCGTTTGTACTCGCTTAGGAGAGAAGTTTAAAATCTCCACAAGTAGCATAAGATTGTACTTTATTTATACCTCTTTTTTAACGATGGGATCCCCCGTTATTATTTATTTGATCTTAGCTTTTTGGATGAATATCCGCCGCTATTTACGTCAAAGAAATAACCCAAGTGTCTGGGATATTTAAAATCTAATTTTATCGAATTGCTTTTTGCCCTCTAAGAAATAGGCCTTTAAAATGCTACTGGAATAACTAGCTGGCCAAGATTTTTGTTGTTCTGTGGGCAACTTTTGTTTTTCTTTTTCAAAGAATACATAGCGATAATAGCCAAAATGAGCCTTCAAGATGGCTGTAAAAGAAGAAAATTTCCCCTCTACTAAAAACTTAATGCCTGCGATTCCGTCTAAAATCATTCGAATGAAAATGATTTTAAAGCGCTGAGAAGGTTCCAGATTTTTATACAACAGAATTAAATTGTTTCGAAAATTGAGGTAGGTTTTGAATGGATTTTCTTTGTTCAAAGTCCCACCACCTACGTGCAATACCTCACTTTCGGCTACGGCCGCAATGCTATAACCAGCTCTTTGCATTCTCCAACAGAGATCGATTTCCTCCATGTGAGCGAATAAATAGTTATCTAATCCTCCTACTTTTTGGAATATATCAGACCGAACCATTAAGCAAGCGCCTGTAGCCCAATTCACTAGTGAGGTAGCGTATTGTCCTTCATTTTTTTCTAGGGTATCGAAAATTCGACCCCGGCAGAAAGGGTACCCATATTTGTCCCAAAAACCACCAGCAGCTCCCGCGTATTCAAAATAATCAGGTTTGTTATAATCTAGTAGAAAGGGTTGTGCTGCTGCAACAAGTGGATTCGCTTCGAAATAATTTAAAAGAGGCGCTAACCAGCCTTTTCGAGGCGCTATATCGGAATTCATTAATACAAAGTAGTCGGCTTTTATTTGGCCTAAAGCAAAATTATATCCCCCAGCATAGCCTAAATTTTCAGCCCAGGAAAGGACGGAAACGCTAGGGAAATTGGTGGCTAATAGCGCTAAAGAATCATCTGTTGAGCCATTATCTGCCACATAAATCGTCGCATCCTGCGTGTTTTCCAACACGATTGGTAGAAAGTCGGCTAAGAATTTCCGACCATTGTAATTTAATATGACGACGGCTACAGACATGCCACAAAGGTAATCGAAATCAATCAAATTAGAATTTCTTTCAGAAAGATGTATTTTTGTTGCTTCATTCAATCGTAAAATTTATGTGGTCAAGTATATTTAGAAAGAAATCCATCGATAAGATTGTGGCTGACCAGTTAGCCATGGAAAGTATAGAGGGGAATGCGCTGGATCGCAATTTGGGTGTACGTGATTTGACTTTCATGGGTGTGGCGGCCATTATTGGGGCGAGTATATTTTCAGCTATCGGTCAAGCGTCTGCCAATGGGGGGCCTGCGGTTTCCATGTTGTTCGTATTTACCGCCATGGCCTGTATGTTTACAGCCTTCTGTTATGCGCGTTTCGCAGCTACTGTGCCTATTTCTGGTAGTGCTTATACGTATGCTTACACGAGTTTAGGAGAGATTGTAGCCTGGATTTTGGGCTGGAATTTACTATTAGAATATGCTATTTCAAACGTAGCTGTGGCGATTTCTTGGTCTAAATACTTCGTTGATTTATTAGAAGGTCTAGGCGTTCATGTGCCGGAGTTTATGACGATGGATTATTTATCAGCTAAAAGAGCCTTTGTCGAAACGACGTCTTCTTTAGCAGGCGGTCAGAAATTTGAAACATTATCGGTTAATCTGCGCGAAGGTTTTACGGCATACCAATCGGCTCCTACCATTTTTGGGTGGCATTTTGTGGCTAATATTCCTGCTTTATTAATCACTGTTGCCATTACCTATTTAGTATATATTGGAATTAGGGAGTCGAAAAACACGAATAATATTCTCGTGATTTTGAAACTTTTAGTGATTATGATTGTGGTAGGAGTGGGTGCTTTTTATGTGCAAGTAGAGAACTGGACCCCATTTGCCCCTAACGGAATATCCGGAGTTTTAAAGAGTGTGGCCGCCGTTTGTTTTGCCTACATTGGCTTTGACTCGATTTCAACTACGGCAGAGGAATGCAAGAATCCACAGCGGGATATTCCCAAAGCCATGATGTACGCCCTCATTATTTGTACCGTCCTCTATGTATTGGTTACTTTGGTTTTAACAGGAATTGTTCCATCCCAGGAATTAGCTGGAATTGAGGATCCTTTGGCCTTCATGTTCATGCATGTCGGATTGCCAGGAGTAGCCGGAATCGTGGCAGCCAGCGCCGTAATCGCCTTAACATCCGCGCTTTTAGTCTATCAATTAGGTCAGCCACGTATTTGGATGACAATGTCACGCGATGGATTATTGCCAAAAGCCTTCTCCCGAATCCACCCCAAATACAGAACTCCTTCCTTCTCCACCATTATGACCGGTGTTTTAGTGGGTGTTCCAGCCTTATTTGCTAACCTGGAGGAAGTGATTAATTTGAGTAGTATTGGAACCCTATTCGCCTTTGTTTTAGTGTGCGGTGGCGTATTGGTTTTAGATTTGGATCCGGAGAATCAAAAGAAATCAAAATTCAAGATTCCTTATATCAACTCAAGTTACTATGTGGGTCTATCGCTGATTTTAGCGATCGGTCTAATATCGTATTCCGGAGTAAATCTTATCGAATGGTTGCAAGGTTTATACTCTGGAGAGACGAGAGTAGATCATTTTATCATGGGTGGCTTCTTCCTGATTTGGGCTGTAATGGCGTTCTTTAGTGTGACGAAAAAACTTTCTTTAATTCCCGTTTTAGGCCTCTTAGTTAACTTATATCTGATGACCCAAATGGGCTCCACAAACTGGGAACGGTTTATGTATTGGTGCCTGGCAGGGGTAGTTATTTATTTTGGGTATAGTTATCGGAAGTCGAAACTTAACATTAAAGAATAAAGCATAAAGTATAAAGTATAAAGTTGGAATAAAAATAGGGCTGAATTTTCAGCCCTATTTTTATGATTTTGGTAAAACATTTCAAAAAATGTTGCGAAGCAACAACCTTCTTTATTCTTTGTGCTTTAAAAGTATGCTTTACGAACTGACGCTAGTCATTTCGTCTTCCACCCAACAAATTAAGATAATACAGCAACTGCGCTAACATACCCAACGCAGCAACGACGTAGGTCATCGCAGCCCACCAAAGAGCGTCTTTAGACATCACGTATTCCTCTGGAGTCACAATGCCTTTCTCTTTGATCCAGTTTAAGGCTCTATTAGATGCATCGAATTCGACTGGCAGGGTTACGAAACTAAATAAGGTAGCCATGGCAAAAAGTGCAACGCCGATGGCTAATAAGGTGGTGTTTCCAGTTGAATAAAGGGTAAACATACCGATCATCAATAGGATGGGCATAAAGCCGTTCGAAATACTAAGCATAGGAACCAGAGCACTACGTAATTGTAAATAGGAGTAAGCTCGCGCGTGTTGAACTGCGTGACCGCATTCGTGGGCAGAAACCGCAGCGGCTGCCGCGTTGCGACCGTGGTAGACATCTTCACTTAAATTGACGGTTTTGTCAGCTGGATTGTAATGGTCGGTTAATTGGCCTGCTACTGAGATGACACGAACATCAGAGATTCCGTGGTCCGCTAGCATTTGTTCAGCGATCTCTTGTCCGGACAAATTGCTTTGCAGCGAGGTTTGAGAATGCGTTTTAAACTTAGATTTTAGTCGCCATGAGATAAGCATACCTGCGACTCCGAAAATAATGGCTATGAAATACATGTGTTTATTGTTTAAGTTTTTGAATGATTTTGGTGGTTGAATAGTCTGGTACTAGAGCAATTGTTTTTACTTCACCGCCGGCTGCTAACACTTCTTTGGCACCTATAATGGTCTCTATTGTATAATCGTCACCTTTTACTAACACATCCGGGTTTAAGGCATGAATAAGTTCTAAAGGAGTCGATTTGCCGAAGATAATGACCAGAGAGACAAATCCCAAAGCGGCGATTAAACGTGCTCGCGCATATTCCGAATTGATGGGTCTTTCGACCCCTTTCTCAAGTGTGCGAACAGAGGCGTCAGAATTAACTGCCACGATCATTTTAGAGCCGAATTCGCTCGATTTTTCTAAATAATCGATGTGGCCTAAATGCAAAATATCAAAGCATCCGTTCGTAAATACCACTTTATCGCCAGCGGATTTCCAATTTTTGCGGATCTCGATGGCTTCTGCAAGAGAGGTAATTTTATGTTCAGTTCTGTTCGACACGGGACGAAATTTTGGGTAAAAACAACGTAATAATAAAACTAAATCCACCCAATAACAAGAGCGTGATCATTTGAGTTCCATGGAAAAAGGTGGCGAGCATAAAGCCGTCTTTATAGGCTAGAGAATAAAATACAAAGGCGGATGCGACGAGGCTATGATAAGCTCCGATACCGCCTTGGGTGGGAGTGGCCATCCCGAAGGTTCCCATTACTAATACGGTTAATGCGGCACTCAGTCCAAGATTTTCACTCAACGGAAAGGCTAAAAATAAGGTATAGGTGCTGAGGTAATAGCAAAGCCAAATACCCACGCTATAACCGATGAATTTACCCGGAGATTCTAGGTGTCGAATACTGCTTATGCCAGCAATCCAGCCACGTAGCATTTTGCCAATTTTTGATTCTGTTCCGATATTTTGGAGGAAATCTTTAAACTTCCAAAGTAGGCCTAAACCAACTAGTCCTAGCGCAGATACTGTCATAATTAAGGCGCCTGATGGCAATTGCAAGGTAGGAAAGAGGCTTTTTTGCAAGGGCTCCCATTCGAAAAGAAAGGTAATTCCTACTAATACAACTAGGCTTAACAGATCGACAATTCGCTCTGTAATCACCGTGCCAAAGGACTCTTCAAACGGAATGTCTGCCGTCTTTTTCAATGATCCACATCGGGACACTTCGCCTAATCGGGGTACTAGAAAATTAGCAAAATAGCCGATTAATACGGCGGAAAAGGTTCTAAGTGTACCAGGCTGATAGGCCATGGCGCCTAGCAATTGCTCCCATCGTAAGGTGCGTAATACATGTGAAACTAAGGATATAATGATGGATACGATGACCCAGTTGTAATCTGCTTGATAAAAGGTTTGTAGTATATCGTTCCAGTGTAATTGACTTTTAGAAAAGGCCCAAAACAAAAGGCCTCCAGCTAATAAACTGGAAATAAGGTATTTTATAATCGACTTCAGCATATTCTTCTCCTGTATCAGTTCGCAAATTAAAGACCTTTCATTAGTTAATGATGGTGTTAATCAGATTATTTTTTGTAATTTTGTAATGTTTTTTGGGGTAATTTCCCCCTAGTAATCAATTTAGAATGGCCAAATTACGTATTCTTTACGTTTCAAGTGAGGTAGATCCTTTTCAAAACACGTCTAAAATTGCTGATTTCGTACGTGCACTTCCAACTGCTATGCAGGAGAGAGGCATGGAAATTAGAATTTTGGTACCTCGTTTTGGGACTATTAATGAACGTAAAAACCGATTGCACGAGGTGGTTCGTCTTTCAGGTATTACCATTCCAATGGGTGAGGAAGAAAAGCCTTTGACCATTAAAGTAGCGAGTATTCCAGCTGCGAAATTACAAGTATACTTTATTGATAACGAAGATTATTACCAACGGAAATATGCATTAACCGATAAGGAGGGTGCATTTTATCCAGACAATCACGAACGTGCGATTTTCTTCTGCAAGGGAGCATTAGAGACAGTTGTGAAGTTAGGTTGGGCTCCAGATGTTATTCATTGTAATGATTGGATGTCTAGTTTAATTCCTCTTTACGTTTCTACGCATTACCAAAATCACCCGATTTATAAGGATTCGAAAACCATTTTCTCTCCACATAATATACCGTTTGATTTTACGTTTGAAGCAGACGATCTGATCGAAAAAGTGAAGATCGGAGATTTAGATGAGGCTCATCTAGGTAGCTTAGCAGGCGGAAATTACGAAGCATTTATCAAGATAGGTGCCGAGTACGCAGACAAAATAGTTTCTTTAGTAAATGCGGATAATAGCCGTATTCAATCGATTATTGATGAACATCAACAAAAAACCTCTCAAAATATTGCCGACAATGATCTCGATTTCTTCGAAAAAACTTACTTGGAAATGTCCGGCAATTAAATGGGTAGGAATTCTTTCCTTATTCCTTGTTTCCTGTGATACACCTAAAGAAATCGGCGACGATTTGTTTAGTGTAGAGGTTGGCTTGAATTATTCAGATACGATCACGATTAAGTCGTCGACCGTTTTGATTGATTCGATCTATACAGGTTCTCCGAGCACTTTATTGGTAGGAAGCTATGATCATCCGGTCTTAGGGTTAGCGGAATCATCGGCTTTTACGCAGGTTTCCAATATTGATACCTTATTCTCAAAAGCAACGTCTATCTATGATTCTTTAACGATGCGCCTAGCGTATGGTGGATATCAAGGTGATACGACTAAGTCGCAGACTTTAAGCGTGTATCGTTTATTAGATAGTTTAAATAGAGGTACTGATTATTTTGCTAATTCAACTGTTCGCTCTGATGCATCTATCATAGGTAGTCATACGTTCAAACCTCGTCCTATTCGTACGAGAGCTATGAATGGGGACTCTGTTCAATTAGATACCTTACGCTTTCGTATGTCGGATGCTTTAGGTAGAGAGTTATTGAGTAAATATGCGGATGTAAAAGTGGCAGCCGGCAGTAAGGGTTTTAGAGATTATTTCCCTGGCATGTTGTTTAAGTCATCCTTATCGAGTGCAGGCGCTATGATAGGATTTAATCCTGGGTATTCTCGAATGACTTTGTATTTCCACAATCCGGGTGATCCATTTAAATATTCTATGGACTATTATTTTAGTTTATCTAATGCACTTTATCCAGAGATTTTGGCCCGTTTTAATCAAATTAAGTCGACCAAATCCGTCGCATTAGCAGGCTTAAAAAATCCAGGAAATATAGTTGCATCTACCTTAACTAGTGGACTGACGTATATTCAAGCGGGTACAGGTGTAGCAACTAAGGTGGAATTTCCTTATTTATTAAATTTAAAGGGTAATCGTAATGTGGCGGTGAATAAGGCTGAATTGGTCTTAACTGCTGCAGATAACATAGATTTACAACAAACGATAGGTCAATTATCTATTGTGGAAACAAATGCAACGAACCGAACACTGAGAAATTCGTATGGTTTGAAATATTTGCTTTCAGAAGGTGGTGCAAGTGTACTTACCTCAGTCATAGAACCAGGATCGAAGACCTATACATTTAATGTGACCACGGCTATTCAGTCTATTTTAGTGGGGAAACAAGCAAATAATGGCTGGATAATAACACCTGCCTTGACTTCTAATTCAGCAGGAAATACGAGAATCATTAATGAAAGTACACGTTTCGTTCCTTTACAAGCATTGAAAGCTCGATTGAAGATCTATTATTCTTATATTGCCAATTAAACACCGGCAAATATGGCGAATCTACGGGTAAGCTTAATTCAAACTGATTTAATCTGGGAAGATGCTGCTGCTAATTGTGCTCAATTAGAGGAGAAATTAGCTGATTTGGCAGATAACACGGATGTTATCGTCCTTCCTGAGATGTTTGCAACTGGCTTCTCTATGTCAGAAACGGGTGCTGAAATAGGCAAGGGTCCAGCGTTACAATGGATGCAATTACAGGCAAATCGTTTAGGGGCCTTAATCGTAGGTTCTCTCAAAGTAAAACAACAAAATTCACTGTATAATCGGCTCTACGCAGTTCATCCCGATGGCACTTATCAGGTATATGATAAGCGACATTTGTTTCGAATGGGTGGCGAGAACGACTACTATCAAGCTGGAGATCAGCAGGTGGTTGTTTCGTATGCAGGATGGAAAATAGCCTTATTTATATGCTATGATCTGCGTTTCCCTGTCTGGTCTCGCAACGTCGGTTTAGCTTACGATGCAGCGATATATGTGGCTAATTGGCCCGCTGCTCGAGCAAATGCTTGGAGAACTTTATTGCAGGCTAGAGCGATTGAAAATCTTGCCTATGTCATGGGTGTAAATCGAATCGGAACAGATGGAAATGATATAGCCTATTGCGGCGATTCTTTGTTAGTTGATTTTAAAGGAGGTTTGGTTCTTGATTTAGCATCACATGATCAAATCTCGTCAGCTGAATTATCAATAGCTGAATTGGCTGAATTTCGGGCTAAATTCCCTGCCCACTTGGATGCGGACTCCTTTAGCTTGTCTTCTCTTTAAAGAACTTTTCTAGGTCTTTTATCTCCTTCATGGGACTATCGCTGACGAGTTTCCCTTGGTGAATTAACAAGACTCGATTACAGATGGCTTCTACTTCGGATAGAAGGTGGCTAGAAAATAAGATAATGCGATTCTTTTGAAGACTTTTAATGAGGTCTCTTATTTCATCCCGTTGGTTTGGATCTAATCCACTGGTAGGTTCATCCAAAATCAGAATTTTCGGGTCGTGTAGTATCGCTAAAGCTATGCCCACGCGTTGCTGGTAGCCTTTTGAGAGCTCCTGTATTTTCTTATGTGCTTCTTTTTGAAGACCGACCCATTCGATGACCTCTTGGATTCGGACCGTAGGATTTTCTACTTGATGGATGTTAGCGATGAATTCAAGAAATTCACGCACATACATTTCAGGGTAAAGCGGATTATTTTCAGCGAGGTATCCGATTTGTTTTTTCAGTTCAATCGCTTGATCTTGGGGATCTTTTCCATCGATCTGAACACTTCCGCTGGAGGGTTGTATCAGTCCCAAAAGCATTTTCAAGGTGGTTGACTTCCCTGCGCCATTAGGGCCTAGAAAACCCACGATTTGGCCTTCTTCTAATCGGAAATTCAGATCCTGAACGGCTGTTTGTTTGCCGTATGTTTTACTAAGATTTTGGGCCTCTATGAACATATTGACAAAGGTAGTCAAAAAGGGAATTATTTCGTGTAACTTTGTGTTTCTGATTCAAATGCCTAAAAAATGCTAGATAAAATTCGCTTAGATCGTATCGAAGATGCCCTGGAAGATATTCGCCAGGGAAAAATAATTATTGTCGCCGATGATGAAGATCGGGAGAATGAGGGTGACATGATTTGTGCATCGGAAGCGATCACGCCTGAAATTGTCAACTTTATGATCAAAGAAGCCCGCGGATTAATGTGCGTTTCTTTGACCGATGAACGCTGCCAGGAATTAGGCTTAGAGATGATGGTGAATCAGAATACCACCTCACATGAAACTCCGTTTACGGTTTCAGTGGATTTATTAGGGAATGGTTGCACGACAGGTATTTCTGCCTCTGATCGTTCTAAAACAATTCAAGCCTTAGTTAACCCCGCAACTCAACCTACCGATTTAGGTAGACCAGGTCATATTTTCCCCTTAAAATCACGTACCGAAGGCGTTTTACGTCGTACGGGTCACACAGAAGCGTCGATGGATTTTGCGCGCTTAGCTGGTTTTCAACCTTCTGGAGTTTTGATCGAAGTATTGAATGAAGATGGAAGTATGGCACGTTTGCCCGATCTACGTTTGCTTGCAGATAAGCATAAATTGAAATTAGTGACAATCAAGGATTTGATTGAATATCGTTTGTCTAAAGAATCTTTGATCAAGCGCGAGATCGGAGTGAATATGCCTACCGAATGGGGTTCTTTCGAATTAGTTGCCTTCAAGCAAATTAATACAGGAGACACGCATTTAGCCTTAATTAAGGGCAGTTGGGAGAAGGATGAGCCTGTGATGGTTCGCGTGCACAGCTCTTGTGTGACGGGGGATATTTTTGGTTCATGTCGCTGCGACTGCGGAGAGCAATTACACGCAGCTATGGAAATGGTGGAGAATGAGGGGAAAGGTGTGATTTTATATATGTTCCAAGAAGGCCGAGGAATCGGTTTAATCAATAAATTGAAAGCTTATAAGCTACAAGAGCAAGGCCGGGATACGGTGGAAGCGAACTTGGAATTAGGCTTTGCTATGGATGAGCGCGATTATGGAGTAGGTGCCCAAATTCTACGCGATTTAGGGGTTCAAAAAATTCGCTTAATTTCAAATAATCCAAAGAAAAGAGCCGGATTGATGGGCTACGGATTAGAGATCGTTGATTCGATTGCTATTGAAATTCTAGCAAATCCGCACAATAAAAAATACTTAGAAACGAAAAGAGATAAAATGGGGCACGCGATTCGTTAGAATCGCGCGCCTTTATTTTATTGATTCCCTAGAATGATCGGGGTGTTTTTGCCACCCATGATGATTACTTTCGCATTAGGGGATTTAGCTAATTCTTTTTGGGCAATAATCGACTCATACTGCAATTGCTTATCGCTCAAACCAGTGGATAAAATCTTCTGGTAATCTGCGATACCTTGCGCTTCTACACGCTTTCTCTCCGCTTCTTGCTTCTCCTTTTGTAAGACGAATTGCATCTTTTGTGCATCTTGTTCCGCATTGATTTTCGATTCAATCGTAGTCTTTACAGAGGTAGGTAGGTTAATATTGCGGATCAATAATTGCTCTAAAACCAAACCTCTTTTCTTGAAGTTCTTTTCAATATCAGAGTAAATGCGTTGTTGGAATTCATTACGCTTCAAGGAATAAAGAGCCACAGCGTCGTAATACACTGCATTATCGCGAATCATCGTACGGGTGATAGGACGAACGACCTTATCCTTGTAGTCTTCACCAATCTCACGCAATACGCGCGGAGCCTCCGTGGGTAGGATACGGAAAAGAACGGTTAAATCTACCACAACTTCAAGGCCATCGGCCGTTAATACGCGAATGGCATCATCGCCGGCTTTATCGCCTTCGTCATGTACGCTAGACATCGTATAGTTTTGTGTTTTTGCATCGAATACCACCACTTTTGCTAAGGGGTTTACAAAATTAAGACCACTATTCAAGGTGGTGGGTTGTACTTTTCCAAAGACACTTTGGACCCCTACTTCACCTGCATCCACTTGCACAACTGCTGAACTAGTTAAGCCAAGTAAAGCGAAAGCTACACCGACTATTTTTAGTGTGTTGCTATATTTCGAAAATACGAGGTTAGGATTAGAAATGGCATTGCCTGCAACGAAGAGGATTATGCCTAAGAAGATTAAAAACATGATTTTTGTATTTAAATGTCATCAAATATATCATAAAGTATTCAATAATCCCTAATTTTGAATATGATTGAAATCAGGGGCTTATCTAAATCTTTTAAAGGTCGTGTAGTACTCGAAGACATCAATGCTAATTTCCATCAAGGAAAGACAAATATGGTCATCGGTGGTAGTGGTACAGGGAAGTCTGTATTGCTGAAATGCATGATTGGGATTTTAGCACCTGAAACAGGGCAAGTATTGTACGATGGTCGTGATTTCTTGACGGCTCATCCGGATGTCGTTAAAGAAATTCGCCGTGAAATGGGTGTTTTATTTCAAGGAGGAGCCCTTTTTGATTCTAAATCTGTTCTGGAAAATGTACGTTTTCCTTTGGATACCTTAACCTCCCAAACCCTCGATGAAAAGAATGCGCAAGCTATGCTTTGCTTGCAGCGTGTGGGTTTAGAAAGTGCCGCTTTATTAATGCCATCTGAGATTTCGGGTGGTATGAAAAAGAGGGTTGGGATTGCGCGTGCGATCGTAATGAACCCGAAATATTTATTTTGTGATGAGCCAAATTCTGGCTTGGATCCATTAACAGCAGTCAAAATCGATTATTTAATTCAAGAAATCACGCAGGAATATAATATGACTACTGTTGTGATTTCACACGATATGAATTCCGTGATGCGCATGGGAGAATCAATCATCTTCTTGAAGGAGGGAAAGAAAATTTGGGAAGGTAATTCAGAATCCTTTCATCAGTCTAGAGTGCCTGCTTTAGAGGAGTTTTTATCTACCAAATTGTTTTAATATGTATTCTCTACGTGGGTATAATACGTTTGGGATTGAGGCGGCAGCAAGTCAATTCGTAGAGATAAGTTCAGTGGAGCAATATGTTTCTCTTCGAAATTCGAGTGAATTTGCGCATCTTCCGCACCTATTTTTAGGAGGGGGGAGTAACGTGTTGTTGACGAAAAATCAAGAGGCTTTGGTCGTCAAAATTTCTATTCCAGGGATTTCGATTGTGAAGGAAGAGGCGGATTATGTTTGGGTTAAAAGTGGAGCTGGAGTTGTTTGGGATGACCTTGTGCAATATACCGTAGACCAGGGCTGGTCAGGATTAGAGAATTTATCTTTGATTCCTGGGACAGTGGGAGCGGCACCCATGCAAAATATCGGTGCGTATGGTGCGGAAATTAAAGATACATTTGAGTCCTTAGAGGCGCTGAATTTGCAGACCTTAACCTTGGAACATTTTGATGCCAAAGCCTGCGGCTTCGCTTACCGCGAAAGTTTCTTCAAGCGCGCCGGTAAAGGACAGTATTTAATTAGTTCAGTTACCTTTAAGTTAGCGAAAAAGCCCTCTTTGAAGACGTCTTATGGCGCGATTCAAGAGGTTTTAGCTGCTAAAGGAATTAAGCAACCTTCTATTCGGGAAGTAGCCGATGCGGTTATCGAAATACGAAAAAGCAAATTGCCGGATCCGAAGGAAATTGGAAATTCGGGTAGTTTCTTTAAGAATCCAACGGTATCTTCTACAGAGGCGGTTCGTCTGCAAAATCAATTTCCAGGTATTCCGTTTTATGCGGTAGAAGGAAGTACGGATGTGAAGTTTCCTGCGGGTTGGTTTATTGAACAAGCCGGATGGAAAGGTTTCAGAAGGGGAGATGCAGGAGTGCATGCAAAGCAGGCACTAGTTTTAGTGAATTATGGGGAGGCTAAGGGCGAGGAGATTTTGGCCTTATCTGAAGAAATAAAGAAATCAATTAAGGACAAATTCGGAGTCACTTTAGAGACCGAAGTAAATATTTTATAAAATGACATTACCGACTTTAGCGAATTTAGGCAAAGGGCCTTTCTTTTTAATGGCAGGATCTTGCGCGATTGAGAGCAATGACCTTGCTTTTGAAATTGCCGAAAAAATACATGGAATCACGAAGTCAATGGGAATTCCTTATATTTTCAAAGGTTCTTACCGCAAAGCTAATCGGACTAAAATCGATTCCTTTACCGGGATTGGGGATATTAAAGCCCTTGAAATATTAAAGGCAGTAGGCCAGCATTATTCCTTGCCTACCGTAACAGATATTCACGAAAGTGCAGAAGCTGCAATGGCAGCTGCCTATGTGGATGTCTTACAGATACCGGCTTTCCTTTGCCGCCAAACTGATTTATTAGCCGCCGCAGCCCAAACAGGCAAAGCCGTTAACATCAAGAAAGGTCAATTCATGTCAGGTGCTTCGATGCGATTTGCAGTCGAAAAGGTACTGCACGAAAATCCGGAGGCGGTGGTTTATTTAACAGATCGCGGAAACTCATTTGGCTATGGAGATCTAGTGGTAGATTACCGTAACCTTCCAGAGATGGCGGCGATGAATGTTCCCGTAATTATGGATTGCACGCACTCTTTACAGCGTCCAAATCAAACAACGGGTATCACCGGTGGACAACCAGCCTTGATAGAAACGATTGCCAAAGCAGCCATTGCAGTAGGTGCAGATGGAATCTTCATCGAAACGCATCCAAATCCATCGATCGCAAAATCAGATGGGGCTAATATGCTTCCATTGGATCAATTAGAAGGTCTACTCGAAAGGTTATTGCGCGTACGCGAAGCGATCGTCTAATGCATCTTATACAGGAGTTGGAGGGTAATGTCGGTTTTCGTGTCCCCGTTTATCAAATCTAAGCCTGATCCTATTTCTGTTCTGTCCGAATAGCTTATTCTTGCCCACTTTGCTGCGAATTGGATTTCTCTATTGTATTGAAAGGCAATGACAAGATTGGTTTTGATGGCTTTGCCTGAATAGGCTGGCAACAAAAAGGAGTAGGGGACGCCAGGTTCATAGGCATATAATCGGGTGTCATAGGTGGGCGAATCTATATAAGCGAACCTAGCTTGAAGGTTCCATTTGCCTTGATCCCATTTGATGTCTTGCAAGAGTAGGTATCCTATTTCTGAGCCTAAATTAGAGGCCATCGCTCGAAAGTGGAAATCCCACGATTTAAGTGCTAAGTAATGTCCGTCCAGGCTAGCTTGAATCAGATCTTTCGCTTCTTTTCTTGTCCACTTCCCTTGAAGAAACAGTCGCATCGCCTTGCGCTTTTCGAATTGCAGGCGACTCAAAATTTCCCACCCGGATGTATCGGATTCATTCACCTGGTATTTAGGGCCAGGGAAGCGATAATAATCAAAATAGGAGCTAAGCTTAATTCGCTTCGAAAGTTGATAGCCATGGCCCAGGAATAGGCCAATTTCATTGAGATTCTCTGAGTTTTCTGATAGACCATTGGATTTAGGACTAAAATACCCGGCGGAATAGCTTCTGAATAGGTAAGATAGATCCATTTTCTTCGAAATGGAGGTAGCTCCCGATTGAAGAATAGAAAATTGTTGATTATCAGAATAAGCGAATTCCCCCACTAGTCGTATGTTGCGAACAGGATATTGGAAGTTGACCGAATAATTTTTAAGCGCTTTTCCTGACCATTCCGGTTGTTTATACCCCAAGCCCACGAGTTTAGGCAAGGACCATTCCGTTAGCACCGCATTGAATTGTATAACTAGTGGAAAGCGCAGAGGGGAATAAATGAGATTTGCTCCAGCTGTTTTCTCCTGCATGGCATCGATGTGACTAATTTCGGAGGATGTTCGGTGGAATCCATCCTCGACCCTAGATCGGAGGTATTTATTTCCTGTGGAGTCTGAGCCAGTCGTTGCGTCTAAGTTACGGTAAGAGGCGAAAGCTTGCATTCGGAGAAATTCTGTGATTTTTAGGGTGGTATTGATTCCACGATAGTAGCCGTATTCTACGCTCGAACTATAGGCTAATCCACCTAGGTTGAATTTTTGGGTGGCTTTAATACTTTCAAAACTCTTTCCTAAGGCAAAGCCCCCCGATTGAACAAGGCCTTGTCCCCATTGGTTGATAAAGTCGCCTAGGATGATTTTTTCAAGGAATCCTTTCGATTTAAATTCCATAAAGCCGCTGCTAAAGTCACTGAGGTCCTTTTCGCCTGCATCTTTTTGTAAAAGAAAGCCGATGCGTAAGTTCGCATTTAATTGACCTCGGTAGCGCAAGGTTTGGTTCGTTCGATCGCCCACATAGCGGACCTTGCTTCTAACATCAGGTTCTGTAAAACCTTTTTTAGTTTCTGTTGTCCAATCGGTTTTAAATAAAATTTGATGCAGGGATGAACTGGGTTTCCACCAGCTTGGATTTATAAGGCTACAAACAAGGTAGTCTTGGGTTCTTCGCAGGAAGTCTAGATCCCAAGAGGGAATGGTTTGTAGTTCTAATATGGACTGAAAAGTGCCAATTTGTTTTCGAAAGGATAAGAAATCTGTGATTTGTTCAGAACTAAATAGGAGAGAGGATTGTAGTTCGGCTTCTGTGACTAAATTGATATTTAGCGGATTAGCTAGATAGTAATCGAAACTAGATTGCTTTTCCTCCTCTTCTTGGGTGGGAATTTGGGCAAATGCAGTAAAAGAGCACAGGAGGAGCAGGATCGTTTTCAAGGAATTTTTTTCTTGAAATTACTAGGATGCTCGTAGGCAAAGGGCTTAAAAACTGATAATGAAAATCAGTTAGTTGAACTTTCGTTCGATGATTAAGTGAAGCTCTTCCCAGATGGCCTCATTCTCTGCGGCACGGTAAGCTTGATAGCGAGCTAAAAGCTCAGTAGCCCAGGTTTCCGCGTCTGCTTCTTCATCGATGTACTGAATCAGGGATTCGAGTTGCGCCACGTCGCCACGGAATAATTCTTGAATGAATTGAATGCGTTGGTGTAAACTAATTGTGTCCGCGATTCTTTCAGTCATTTGAGATTCTACTTTGGACTTCAATGAACCAGATGAACCACTTAATAAATCTTTTAGTCTGGTAAACTCTTCCTCTGTGGAATCATCTAAACTTTCAGGAGTCTCGAAATATAGTTCGGTATTCAATAGATCGAAAGGTTCTTCGGGAGTTTCTGGCGCCGCGTAAACTTCTGTAGGTGCCTCATGAGAATTCAATAAATCTGCGAAACTTGGCTGCGGTGCATCGGAAATAGGTGCCGAAATACTTTGTATCCAGGACGCCCAAATAAACTCAGGTAATGAAACTTGGTATAATAAAGTCTGAGCAATTCCTGCCCATTTTTCTTCAAAGCGCGGGCTAGACCAGGGGAAATTAGGGAAAATTTCAACAGCCCGCGAGGAGTTTAACTGGGCTAAAAGTTCGCTTTGAACGGCTTCAATGACTGGGGTAGGAATTTCCCAAGCTAATACTTCTTGAAAGGTGATGGTTTCTGATGAATCATTCCAGTAGTGCAAGAAAATATTCGGTGTAGCCATTTTATGATTTAATTTTTAGTTGTTCACAAGCCATCCTTGCGGCCGTTTGTTCTGCTTTTTTCTTTGAATAGCCTTTTCCTTCGGAGATTTTAGTGCCATCTAGGATTACCAATGCGGTGAATTCCCGGTTGTGGTGTTCTCCTTCTTGATCCAGTTCGAAAGACACTTTTTTACCTTCTTTTTGGGCCCATTCGATCAGCATCGACTTGAAGTTCGGATTGTTTTGAACAACGGCTTCAAGGTCGAAATATTGCGTTAGGATCTTTTTGATGATGAAGTTTTGGGTGAAGGCAAAACCTTTATCTAAATACACGGCACCTATAAAAGCTTCTAAAGCATCTCCATACATAGACGTACGGGACATGGATGTTTTGCGTTGAGCTTCATATTCAATGACTTCTTCTAAACCGAGCTTTCGGCCGATGACGTTCAAGGATTCACGGCTGACCATTCTAGAACGAATTTCAGTTAAGAAACCTTCGTCTTTGAAGGGGAATTTTTGGAACAAATACGTCGCTGTAATCATCCCTAGAACGGAATCGCCCAGGAATTCGAGACGTTCATTCGACTCTTTGTAGTTTTCTGCCACACTCTCCTTCGAAGCGGAGGCGTGTAAAAAGGCTAGTCTGTATAAGGTTAAATTACTCGGACTAGTTCCTATTAAATGTGTAACCGATTTCTTTAAGAATTTCTCTCGTTCGTCCAGTCGAATCGGATCTAACCAGTTTAGGAGAGATTTTACGGCCATATTTATCTTAGATTTTTCTGAAAATTACCGTTGCGTTATGACCTCCAAAACCAAATCCGTTACTCATGGCAACATCAATCTTACGTGCTTTGCCCACGTTCTCTGTTAGGTCTATGCGTTGGTCGATTTCAGGATCGCGGTTAAATACGTTAATCGTAGGAGGTACAAATTGGTGTTGAATCGCTAACACGGAAGCAACAGCCTCTACCGCACCTGCTCCCCCTAATAAGTGACCTGTCATCGATTTAGTCGAAGAGATGGCTATTTTGTAGGCATGCTCACCAAAACAATCTACAATTGCTTTGATTTCTTGTGGATCACCGATCGGAGTAGACGTTCCATGTGTATTCACATAATCTACTTCCTCCGGCTTAATGTTTGCATCATCTAGTGCATCATTCATTGATAATAAAGCGCCTAGTCCTTCTGGGTGCGGAGCCGTAATGTGATGTG
Organism: Aquirufa sp. A-Brett2-W8; assembly: GCF_054558755.1. NCBI lineage: Bacteria > Pseudomonadati > Bacteroidota > Cytophagia > Cytophagales > Flectobacillaceae > Aquirufa > Aquirufa sp. A-Brett2-W8. Next base: position 12,339 of record NZ_JBPXKS010000010.1, on the reverse strand, counting down.
CATCTGAGGAGAAACCTCCACCGATTAATTCGGCATATATTTTCGCGCCACGCGCTTTCGCGTGCTCGTATTCTTCTAAAATTAAAGCACCAGCACCTTCACCTACCACGAAACCGTCACGGTCTACGTCATAAGGGCGAGACGCCGTAGCTGGATCGTCGTTACGTGTGGACATCGCGTGCATGGCTGTGAAACCACCCACTGAAGCAATGGTCACTGGAGCTTCAGAACCACCCGTAACACACACGTTTATACGTCCGGTACGAATGTAATTGAACGCATCAATGATTGCGTTATTAGCCGATGAACAAGCCGAAACTGTTACGTAGTTAGGACCACGGAATCCGTTACGGATAGAGATTTGGCCTGAGGAAGAATCTGCAATCATCTTAGGAATAAAGAAAGGATTGATTTTCGGTGTTCCGTCCCCTTGTCCGAAATAGATCATTTCGTCCTCAAAAGTTTTCAATCCACCGATACCTGATCCCCAGATAACGCCTACTTTATTTTTATTGATGGTTTCCATGTCAAAATTCGCATCAGCAATCGCCTCATCGGCGGCTACAACAGCGTATTGTGTGAATGGATCCATTTTGCGAGCTTCTTTAGCATTGATAAAATCTTCTACCTTGAAGTTCTTTAATTCACAAGCAAAACGAGTTTTGAATTTTTCCGCATCGAATTTCGTGATAGGACCACAGCCGTTCACGCCGTTCTTCAATCCATTCCAATATTCACTAACTGTATTTCCGATGGGGGTCAGGGCGCCTAAGCCCGTAACAACTACTCGTTTTAACTCCATATTATTCGTATTTATGAATCTACTTTAAATAAAAATGTCAATTAGTTCGAGAAATCCCATGGATAAATCCACCTGATTACTTTTAACTAATTGACATAATTTTTATGTTTGCTTCGATTACTTTGCGTTCTCTTCCAAATAAGTAATAGCTTGGCCTACTGTTTGGATATTTTCCGCTTGATCATCTGGAATAGAAACAGAGAATTCTTTTTCGAATTCCATGATTAGCTCAACCGTGTCTAACGAGTCAGCGCCCAAATCGTTTGTGAAAGATGCCTCAGGAGTAACTTCTGACGCTTCTACACCTAATTTTTCAACGATGATGCTCTTTACTTTTTCTGCAATATCTGACATTATAATATTATTTTGGGGTTCAAAAACGTTGCAAAGATTAGAATTAAAGTTGAATTTATCAAACAAATTTGATTCTAATTAACCTGTTCTAGGGTGTTTGCCTTAAAAACAAAGCGATGCGGCCCCTAAAAGGCCTGCGTCGTTCCCTAATAAAGCTTTTTTAATCGTTAATTTTTCTAAATAAGCAGGTGTTAACCAGTAATTTAATTGCTTCTCCATACTAGGAAGAATAAAGTCGTAAGAGGCTGATAATCCGCCACCTATGAATATATTTTTGATATCTAAAATACGAATTAAGGAAGCTAACATATCCCCTAAGAGGGTACCTACTTCGTCCCAAACTGCTAAAGCTAATTCGTCCCCTTCTTCCGCACCCACCACTAAAGCCGTGGTGGAAATAGTTCCATCCGTTGGCAAGGATGTTTTGCCTGTATAGCTTGCGCGCATGGCGGTAGCCAATTGCAATAATTCTTTCTTTCCTACATTGCGTTCCAGCACTTTTCCATCGCGAGACGGTACGTGACCTGGCTCCATGGCATTGCCATCGCCTCCTAAAAATATTTTACGATCGATAACCGCCGCGCCGCCTACGCCTGTTCCTAAGGTTATAAAGACAAAGTCTTCTGGCATAGTAGTTTTCTCAGGAGAGAAATAGAATTCTCCTAAGGCCGCTGCGTTCGCATCATTTTCCATGAAGAAGGTATGTTCTGGAAAACGTTTTTCTAACATGTCGATCATGGGGGAACCGTCAATTTCAGGAATAGCCGTGATCTCCACCAAGGTTCGGCGATCTTTGGTCAAAATACCAGGTAGGCCGATTCCGATTTTCCTCACATGCTTGTGTTGATACAATTGCAAGGCAATGGCATCAGCCAAACGATCTAAAAAGTGGTTTGATTCTCTCCAGGTAGCGGTATCGTAACTTTGAAAATTGTTGATTTGACCTGTGTCTGCATGGACAATACCCATTTTTACCCCTGTTCCACCTACATCGATTCCTAAGTATTCTGCTGCTACCATTATTTTGATTTATTGAATTACGAAATTGTCGATTTTTGACGTGAATTTCAAATCAAAAGGCGCTCATTTGTAAATTTGCTCGATTTTTTCAAGTATTTGCGTGACTGCAGGACAGATTAACGCATTTTTTGAGGTCAAACCTAAAATCCCCATGATGTTCTTTCGATCGGTGTGTGGGTATTCTCGGCAGGCTTTGGGGCGGTGATCATAGATACCACATTTATTATCTGAAAGATCTAAAAAGGGGCAAGGAGCCGCAGGGTATACCCAATCGCCATCTGAATCTTGCACTAAATAAGCATCCAAGAAGGCAGAGGTCTTCATTTTAAATAAATGGGAAACCCGTTGGATATCCGTTTCATTCCAAATGGGACTCGTGGTGCGACAGCAATTTCCGCAGGTCAAGCAATCCGTTTTTGCAAAAACCTCCTGGTGAGCCTGGAAAAATTGTGCGTCTAGATTCTTAGGCTTTCTGGCTACTAGGCGCTGTATGAATTTCCGGAAGGAGGGGTCTTTTTTTTCCTTAGGCATGGAAGCAAGAGCGGCAACGCGCTTCATAGGATTCTGTTTCACCTAATAAAACGGTTTGTTGTTGATCGGCCTTGCGGTAGGAATAGTGAGCAGCTGCTCCACAATTCACGCAAACGGCATGTACTTTCGTGACGAACTCAGCAATAGCCATTAATCCGGGCATGGGCCCAAAAGGAATACCCTTAAAGTCCATATCCAAGCCAGCGACAATGATTCGTTTACCTTGATTCGCTAAGGTATTATTACAAACCTCCACGATGTTTTCGTCGAAGAATTGTACTTCATCTAATCCGATCACATCGCAGTCGCCAGCTAATAGCAGGATTTCGCCTGAATTATTGACGGGAGTGGAACGGATCGAGTTTTGGTTATGGGAAACAATATCTTCGTCGTGGTAGCGCGTGTCGGTAATCGGTTTGAAGATTTCGACGCGCATTTGAGCGATTTTTGCGCGCTTGAGGCGGCGAATTAATTCCTCTGTTTTACCCGAAAACATGGAGCCGCAAATAACCTCAATCCAGCCTGCTGGCGGATTGCGTTCGTTGGATTTTTTATGATTGGGTTCTAAAAACAAGGGCGTAAAAAGCCCCTGATTTTGCATTCAGGGGCTGTATTAAATGAGTGTTATTTGGAAGTGAATGTGGCCGAGAAATATTCGCGGTTCATTCGGGCAATGTTCTCAATCGAAATACCTTTAGGGCATTCAGCCTCGCAAGCACCCGTATTAGAACAAGCACCAAATCCTTCTTCGTCCATCTGAGCGACCATCGCTTGAGCGCGAGTGGCTGCCTCGATTTGGCCTTGTGGAAGGAGGGCAAGTTGAGAAACTTTGGCAGACGTAAACAACATCGCCGACGCATTCTTACAAGCCGCTACGCAAGCACCACAACCGATACAAGCCGCTGCTGCGAAAGCCTCGTCCGCATCGTCTTTATTAATCGGGATGTTGTTCGCATCCTTCGCATTACCTGTGTTCACTGAAACGAAACCTCCTGCCGCAATAATACGGTCAAAAGAAGAACGGTTCACCACTAAGTCCTTAATCACCGGGAATGCACTCGCTCTCCAAGGCTCCACTGTAATAGTTTCGCCATCTTTAAAGGAACGCATGTGTAATTGACAAGTCGTCACACCGCGGTTAGGCCCGTGAGGACGACCGTTAATGTACATCGAGCACATTCCGCAAATACCTTCACGGCAATCGTGGTCAAATGCGACAGGATCATCTCCTTCTTCGATCAAACGGTTATTTAACACGTCAATCATTTCCAAAAATGACATATCGGTGGAGATGCCGCTTACCTGGTAGGTTTCGAATTTACCAGCTACGCTTGCATTTTTTTGTCTCCAAATTTTGAGTGTCAGGTTTAAATGTCCTTCCATTGTATCGAATTATTTATAAGATCTTTGAGCAATTTTGATGTTTTCGTATTTCAATTCTTCTTTATGAAGCTTGAATTTCGATTGTTTTTCGTATTCCCAAGCCGCTACATAGGCGTACTTTTCGTCATCACGAAGGGCTTCCCCATCTTCTGTTTGGAATTCAGTACGGAAGTGACCTCCACAACTTTCGTCGCGATCCAAGGCATCAATACACATTAATTCCCCTAATTCTAAGAAGTCAGCCACACGGCCCGCTTTCTCTAATTCAGGATTTAGGTTATCAATTTCACCTGGAATCTTCACATCTGACCAAAACTCCTTTTGCAATGCCTGAATCTCCTTAATCGAAGCTTTCAAACCTTCTGCGCTACGAGCCATACCACACTCATCCCACATTATTTTACCTAAACGCTTGTGGAAGTAATCGACCGGCTTATTGCCTTTAATGTTCATCAACGTCTCTAAACGATCACGCACCGCTTTTTCTGCTGCTTCGAAATCTGGGGTATCTGTTGACATCGCCGGTGTACGAATTTCGGCTGCTAAATAAGCACCGATCGTATATGGAATAACGAAATAACCATCCGCTAAACCTTGCATCAAGGCAGACGCTCCTAAGCGGTTAGCGCCGTGATCAGAGAAGTTAGCCTCTCCTAATGCGTATAAACCTGGAACCGTGGTCATTAAATTATAATCTACCCAAAGTCCACCCATCGTATAGTGAACCGCCGGATAAATACGCATAGGCGCCTGATAAGGATCTTCTCCCGTAATTTGCTTGTACATATCAAACAAGTTACCGTATTTCTCTTTCACCACTGCTTTGCCCATCGCTTGAATCTCTTCATCGGATGGATTGTGCATATTATGCTTGTTCGCTTCTCCTTGACCGTAACGAATAATCGCCGCAGCATAGTCTAAGTAAACAGCCATTTTAGAAGTTCCTACACCAAAACCTGCATCACAACGCTCTTTCGCCGCACGAGACGCAATGTCACGTGGTACTAAGTTACCGAACGCAGGATAACGACGCTCTAGGTAATAGTCTCTTTCGTCTTCTGGAATCTCGTTCGCCTTACGTGTATCGTTTTCCTTTTTAGGAACCCAAATACGACCGTCATTACGAAGGGACTCAGACATCAAGGTTAATTTCGACTGGTGATCACCTGAAACTGGGATACAAGTCGGGTGAATCTGCGTATAGCAAGGATTCGCGAAGAAAGCACCTTTTTTGTGTGCCTTCCAAGCCGCCGTTACGTTCGATCCCATGGCGTTAGTCGACAAGTAGAATACGTTTCCGTAACCACCTGTACATAATAAAACAGCATGTCCGAAGTGACGCTCTAAAGCCCCTGTTACAGAGTCACGAGCAATAATACCACGCGCTTTTCCGTCGATCGTAACGACATCTAGCATTTCGTGGCGTGTATACATTTTTACATTACCCATTCCTATTTGACGTTGCAAAGAAGAATAAGCACCTAATAATAATTGCTGACCCGTTTGACCGGCTGCGTAGAAAGTACGCTGTACTTGCGTTCCACCGAATGAACGGTTAGAAAGCAATCCGCCGTATTCACGAGCGAAAGGAACTCCTTGCGCCACGCATTGGTCAATGATATTTCCTGATACCTCCGCAAGACGGTGAACGTTCGCTTCACGAGAACGGTAGTCACCACCTTTAATGGTATCATAGAATAAACGGTAAATGGAGTCACCGTCATTTTGGTAGTTCTTTGCTGCATTGATACCTCCTTGTGCAGCAATCGAGTGCGCACGACGTGGAGAATCTTGGAAACAGAATACTTTTACTTTATATCCTAATTCAGCTAGCGAAGCAGCCGCAGAGGCACCAGCTAGGCCGGAACCTACCACGATGATTTCTAAGCTACGTTTGTTGGAGGGATTTACCAACGGAACACTGGATTTGAACGAAGTCCACTTGTCGGCTAAAGTACCCCCAGGGATTTTTGCATCTAATTTTGTCATATCAATCGTATCGCTGAAATATTAATGAATCAAATGGAAATGAAAGGCTATTGGCATCGCAGCAAACAAGGCTGGAATAACAATAGAGAAGATAGCTCCTACTAATTTAATGCCCGGAGTATATTTCGGGTGGTTCCAACCCATCGACTGGAATGCGCTTTGGAATCCATGCAATAAATGGTAACCTAAGGAAATACATCCTAAAACATAAACCACTACAACTACTGGATTCATGAAAACGTCTTGCATTTCTGCATATAAGGTATGGTCTTCTAAGCCTTCTGTTAAGCGAGAGAAGTACCAAAAATGCTTCAAGTGAAGGATTAAGAACAATAATAATAAGGTACCTAAAAGACCCATTGAGCGAGAATACCACTTACTGTTAGCCGCACCGTCTACTTTAGCGTAAGCTACCGGGCGTTTTGATTTATTTTCAAACCAAAGACGTAGGCCATCAAAAATGTGTAATAACAAGCCGCCAAACAAGACAATCTCCATCGCTCGGATAACAGGGTTATGTCCCATGAACTCTGCGCCTTCATTAAAGGCTGCTCCACCGTCATTTAAGAATATTAATGCATTTAAGCTGCAGTGAACTAATAGGAAGCTGATTAAAAAGAGGCCCGTTATGGCCATCAGGAGCTTTTTCCCGAGTGATGAATTAAGTGATTTTGCTAACCAAGCCATAAATAAATGTATTTGTTAAAAGGAAAGAAAAATTAACGAACGGGTTCGATAAAATTTAACTATCAAAACTACAATCGAAATGCCGCTCTATCAAATTTAAAACGTAAAAAATCCTTTTTTTTTGAAAAAAACGAATTGCCTTCTTAACTTACATCAATTCAAAAATGTTTTATGCTCATCAAAAGAATCAGCCTTTATTTTCTCCTTCTGTGCACGGTATGTTTTGCGGCACAGGCTACCCATTTAAAAGGGGGAGAAATCACGGTTAAGCGTATTTCGGATAAAACATTAACTTTTGAATTTACGCTAACTACGTTTACGGAAAATAACCGGGCAAATGTAGAGCAAAATGCGGTGAACTTCTGTTTTGGGGATGGCTCTTCTATTTTGTCAGCGAAAAGATTGGCTGGATATCCGCTGAATTTAGGGAATGGGACCATGAAAAACGTCTATAAGGTTCAATATACCTACCCCGCAGCCTCACTATTTTATAAAGTATCCGTAGCCGTCCCTAATCGGAATGATGGCGTATTGAATATCTCGCGTTCGGTCGATGTCCCCTTTTATGTAGAGACCATTTTTTCTATTAATGCAGGTTTGGGCTTGAATTCCACCCCCGTTTTATTAAATCCCGCGGTGGATTTAACCGCGGTAGTAGGCCAACCCTTTATTCATAATTCGAATGCGGTGGATGCGGAAGGGGATTCTTTGGCCTACCGCTTATCCGTCTCAAGAACTGGCGCAGAATTAACCTGTGATCCAGCAAGTCGTGGATTATTAGCTCCTAATTTCAAGCAACCTAATGAGGTCTCTTCCACTCCGTCGTCGTTTACAATTAATGCCAAAACCGGCGATTTGATCTGGAGGTCACCACAAGAAGTGGGTATATATAATTGCGCTTTCATCGTCGAAGAATGGAGAAACGGGGTGAAAATATCGGAAACTGTCCGCGATATGCAGATTGAAGTAAAAGATCTCGATAACCGTGGCCCTTTATTAACGGTCCCTGCAGACGTCTGCGTGCAAGCAGGAACACGCATTAACCAGACGATTACGGCAATCGATCAGGTTTCTAAGACGGGTCGTGTGGATCCATTGACGATTACAAGTACCGGTAATGTCTATGCGATCGATACCACCTATGCGGTGAAACCACCGAATGCCACTTTCACTTCCGTTGCCCGCCAAACTAGTTTAACGGCTATCGGTACATTCAATTGGCAAACAGACTGTGTGCATATTCGAAAAGAAGATTATGATGTCTTCTTTAAAACAGAGGATTTTCCACCCGTGACGAGTGCTGGGGTGAGTAACTTAGTGGATAGTAAGATTTGGAAGATACGCGTGCTAGCTCCAGCAGTGAAAAATGTGACGGCTACGGCGGGAACAGGAACACAGATTATTGTTAACTGGTCAGCCTACAACTGTGCCTTACCTAATGCCACTTTGATTTTATATAGAAAACAAGGTGCCTGCGATGCGGTCATAAATGCGTCCTGCGCCACAGGAATGACGCAATCAGGGTATACGGAATTAGCTAGATTCCCCGTATCCACCACATCCTACATAGATAATGCCATCGTTAAAAATACCAACTATTCGTACCTGTTAGTAGTGGTCTTTACGAATTCGAAAGGGGCAGTGGATTTTAGCCCCATGTCGAATTCCGCTTGCTATTTAATTGCGAGTGCTTCCCCTATTATGACGAATGTATCTGTATTGAAGACGAGTACAACGGCTGGAGAGAACTTCGTACGTTGGACGCGCCCGATTAAATTAGATACCTTACAATACCGAGGTCCTTATAGCTATCAATTAATGCGGGCTATTGGAACTGGAACCTATGGGGCAATCGGTTCACCTATTTCTGCCTCCATTCGTACCGCAGTGAACGATACTTCTTATACGGATACAGGTTTGAATACTTCAGCATTGACCTATCGCTACCGGACGGATTTCTATTATACCTTAAACGGTGTGCGTACCTTATTAGAGTCGCCGGCGCCCGCTTCGAATGTGCGCTTGAGTTCTTTGGTAGCTATTGCGTCTGTGAAATTAGCCTGGGCGGCGAGCGTTCCTTGGACGAATGAAAATAGAACGCACCGGGTTTATCGGGAGACTCCGCGTGGTTCAGGTTTCTTTAATCGAATTGCCGATGTGCCTGTGACGACGGCTGCGACCTTTAAATACGTGGATTTTGGGACAGATACGTATACTGCGGATGGAACCTTCACTATTTCGATGAAGACGGATTCCTCGTATTGTTATTATGTAGAGACTGTAGGTTCTTATGGGCCAGGTTTACCGGAGATGGAATTAATTAATAAGTCCCAAATCATTTGTGGTATTCCTCAGACCGATATCTTCCCTTGCCCTCCGTCTCTTCAGCTCTATACGGTGGATTGCGCCTCTTTAGATGCGAAGGCCGACTGTTCTTTCAGTAGTTTCACAAATCAGCTTACGTGGAATCCTACTGTATCAGGAATATGCGATCCGGATCTAGTGAGTTATAAAATTTATTATGCGAAAGACCCGTCGTCGCCTTATACACTTTTGGGAAAATCTTCCACCTTGAATTTTTCACATATCCTGCAGAATTCTTACCGCGGATGCTATTATGTTACAGCGGTGAGTGCCTTAGGAAAGGAGAGTGGACCTAGTAATAAGATCTGCGTGGAAAACTGCGCGTCCTTTAATTTGCCTAATTTATTTAGTCCCAATGGCGATGGCTTAAATGATTCCTTCAAACCTATGCGCTGTCCGCGTTTTGTTTCTAATGTGACGGTAAAAATCGTGGACCGCAATGGTCAGTTGATTTATCAATATTCGGGTCCTGTGGATGGTTTTGGGTGGAATGGAACGGATACGAATGGCATTCAGATGTCTGCGTCCTCGTATTTCTATACCTGCGATGTGGTCTTCGATTTGTTTGATACGTCAGCGCAAATTAAAAGCTTGAAAGGCTGGGTCGAACTAGTTCGCTAAGATGGACGGAATCGTATTAATCGATGGTGGCTGTCGCTTTTGTCGCTTCTCTTCGAAGCTGCTGAAACGAATGGTGGCTGGAGATCTACAAATTATACCCGAGACGTCCTTTACTGAATTTACGCTCCCAGAAATAGATAGCATCAAATGGGTGGTAGGAACGGACGTCTATGTGAAATCAGCAGCTATATCTCGTATTTTAGCATTTTCGCATTGGTATTTTCAACCTCTTCGTTTGGTGTTTTTGTTACCCTCCAGCTTTTTAGATAAAGGCTACGATTGGGTGGCGAAGAATCGATTATTTTGGGGTAAATCGGTGGACGATTGTGCCATTTAGGGCTTTTGGCCTATCTTTGTAAAACTTTTAATCAAAAATCATTCAAATGAAAGCATATATTTTCCCAGGTCAGGGTTCTCAGTTTCCGGGTATGGCAAAGGATTTATACACGAATTTTCCTTTAGCAAAACAGATTATCGACGAGGCGGACGCCATTTTAGGTTTCTCGCTTTCTGCCGTGATGTTCGAGGGAACGGACGAGGAATTAAAGCAAACGAAAGTGACGCAGCCTGCGATTTATTTGCATTCTATTTTGATTCCCAAATTAGGGAAAGACTTCGCTCCTTCCATGGTAGCAGGTCACTCATTAGGCGAATTTTCTGCCCTCGTTTCTGCAGGCGGTTTAGGCTGGCAAGATGGATTACGATTAGTGTACCAAAGAGCTGTGGCCATGCAAAAAGCCTGTGAAATCGAGCCAAGCACGATGGCAGCCGTTTTAGGTTTGCCCGACGCAACGATCGAAGAAATTTGCCTTGCCTACGGACAATCCGTAGTTGCAGCGAACTTTAACTGCCCAGGTCAAGTCGTGATCTCTGGATCGGTGGAAGGCATCGAAGCTGTAGGTAATCAATTAAAAGAAGCAGGAGCGAAGCGCGTATTACCTTTGCCGGTGGGCGGAGCATTCCACTCGCCCTATATGGAGCCAGCTCGCTTAGAATTAGCGGCAGCGATCGAGGCAACCGAAATCGTTCGTCCGATTTGCCCTATTTTCCAAAACGTCAACGCCCAACCCTCTCAAGATCCAGCCGAAATCAAAGCCAATTTAATCTCGCAATTAACAGCCGCGGTTCGTTGGACGCAAACCGTGGAGGCAATGGTAGCAGCAGGCGCAACAGAATTCATCGAATGTGGACCGGGCAAGGTATTGCAAGGTCTTGTTCGTAAGGTACACGCGGAGGCGCTTGTTTCTTCCATGGAGTTAGAATAAGAATAATCGAATTTGATCCTCTGATTGTGAGCGCTTAAGCAAAAAATGACCGAAATAATTCAATTATTTTTTCGGTAACGTTTGATAATTTGGGTGCAAGCCCTTACTTTTGCAACACATTAGGGAATTGACCTATGGTGTAATGGTAACACACCAGTTTTTGGTTCTGGTTTTCTAGGTTCGAATCCTGGTAGGTCAACAGAATAAATTAGAAAAGCTCGCTGATTAATTTCAGTGGGCTTTTTTTCTGTCTAAATCCCAGAGGTGTCTCTAATTACGCACCAAATTTGATTAAACTGTGTGTTTCGGCTCAGCTAATTGCTGATAATGCGAAGGTATTACATTATTTGATTCGCCCGCAAAGTCAGTGTAATTAATCTTAAACATCTACTCCCCTCGGAGCTTCGTTCCTCAGCTCCTCACGTCTTCTGCGAAGCCAGCTTATTCCCAAAACCTAATCGCCTAATCACTAACCACCCAGTTGACTTTTAGCGATTCTTCTTTTGCTGGCAAGGGGTTCTGTTTATATATATAACCCTTGGAGCAGATGCGCAGTGTTGGCGAATAATACTCATATAACCTACTTATTCTGAAAATTATCAGTTTACTGATAATCTGAGTGCAGTCGAATCGATAACAGCTAACTGTAGTTAAGTTTGTGCTATGAGCAAGCAATCTGCTCTATATTAGTGGTTTGGTATTATAGAAAGGAGTTGGACTTAGTCTGCTCCTTTTTCTTGTTTAGGGGGTAGTAGCTGGCTTGTAAGCATTGATTAATAACTAGATGGCGCCTTACCTTGGCGAAAGTAAGTGCTCCAGAAGGCAAAAGAATGGTTCTGCTGGAGAGGTGTTAGTCGCCAGAGGTAGTGCCAGTGTTGATAGTGTCAAAGTGACGCTAGGAAAAAAACATTTTGGGGGGAGAAGGGTGGGGATTTGGCGTGGGGAGCAGTTGGCTACATTAAAATATTATAACTATTCAACACCATATGAGTCAAAACTAATTTTAGCATGATAGGTTGACCCTCTTTCATGGAGACTGACAAATACCCCTTTCCAATATCCAGAAATTGTTTGCTCCCGTCTAATACCATAACGTAGTTCAATAGGAGAATCCTTTGAGGACTGCCAAGTTTTTTGAAACGAAGCATTATTCGACACACCACTCTTAAAATCTTTCCAGTGTTCTTTGTTAGCAATGTACGTCGTCAAACTAAAGTGGACTTTTCCTAAAGAAGTGTTTCGTGTTTTTGTGAATGTATAATTTCTTTTTTTTCTGTGCAATCTTTGGCTGTTTTTATTTTCTCATAGTTCAATCTTCTTTGT